>NZ_QUHH01000021.1:46569-125115 GCF_003479515.1 Parabacteroides sp. AF14-59
TTCTAGAACTCAGGTTATTAGTGCGTTTATTTTTGTTTTTAGATACATCTGAGAAGTGCTTATTTAACTATTATAAATTTTCAGCCGTAAATTATTTTATTTCCTATTGCTTTACGGAAAATTATCTTTATATTGCCGTTCTAAGTTAATCTGTTAGTATTCAGATAGATGCTCTTATTCTTTGCCTGGTACATACTGAAAAAATCAGCGGCTGATAATTATCGGCCATACGGCTGATGATTGTGAACCGTATGGCCGATAATTATCAACCATACGGTTGAAGGTTGTCAACCGCTAATTAGTCGCCGTACTAATTCAAATTAGTAAGCATACTTTTTCCGGTTACATCGGCATGAAATTCTTTATCGGTTACCGGGACTTTTTAATTCCGGATATTTAATACCGTAATAACCTGTTATTGCAGCTAACAGAAAGTAATAATTATCTGCCAGGTAATTGTAGCCGGTAGGAGCTCCTCCTTTGGTCCGCCAATCCACACTTTGCAAATATCCCGGAAACAGGCCGGAATGAGTATACTCCCGTTCATAGGTATCCATCATTTTAAATAAGATTTCATCTGCCTGTTCTTTCATGCCTGTATTGTAGAGCGCTTGTATAAAATGATAAGCAGTTTGCCCGCATAGTCCTCCATTTTCATAACGTCCCCAGCGGGTCATTTCATCCCATTTACCTTTATCCTCTTTCGATACGGGAACTGTAGGGCCTGGAACACCATAAACGAAATCATATCCTGCCTCTTTCATGTTTTTCAATAACTTTTTGATGATCCTTTTCGAACGCTCTTTTTCAACAAGTCCTTCATTAATGGCCATAGAGTTGACGAATGAAAATTGATAATCATGGATTTTTCCATCCTGACTTATCCATCCGGCATACATCCCTGTTTCTTTATTGTAGAATGTATGATTAAAAGCACTATGAAACAGGTCTAAGCGGGTCCGGATGGAGTCTGCCTCCGTTTTCATATCCAGTAAAGTATATATCTGGTGCATGCCGTTTAGTGCTTTATAGGCTAATATATTCAAATAAGCATCTTTATGACCGAAAGCAAAGTCATCCCACCAGTTCCAGCTACTTCTTCCTTCTTCGAATTGATTTCCGTGGAAGGGGGCTTCAAATATCCCGTCATGGTCTGTGTCTGCATCCAGTACACCTTTTACTAACCGGTTGATTTGAGGTAAATAATGACGAATAAAATCCCAGTCGTTCGTTGCAAGTAAATATTTATGCAAAGAGATCAATGTCGTTTCCGTACATTCCCAACCAAAATCTTTAATGCGGTTATTCTCTCCGATCCGTTCCTGCAACGCTATTTCTATAGAAGTTCGTAAAGCAGCTCTCATGGAGTATGTTCCCGGCAGTTCAGGTGTGAACGGGATCATATCCGCTTTGAATGCCAGGGAAAGATGTCCTATACCTTCCAAAATAATGTTGTCTCCCATTGTCTGGTGTACCGGATTCACTGTAAATGAATTTTGCCAGCATCGTTTTAACCCGTTGAACCGGGGATCTGAAAAATCACAGCTCGCTATTTGCGGATAGTTCTCATCCAATACAGTGAAGGTCAGACATGCTTTATTTATCGGTTTTTCAGAATGGAATGAAAGAATAACCGAACCTAGATGCACCGATTTTCTCCAGGCATGTCCGCCTCTGTTAAATGGTCCTAAGGATAATCCCGTATTTTCATAATCGGGAACAAAATGTTCCTGAATATAAACTTCATCCTGATCTGCTTCTATTTTAACCAGGCCATAATCAGGGAAATGAAGTACTGCCGGTAATCGAAAAGAGGCTTTTACTATTTGTGGGGTATAAATCGTAACAGGTGTGTCATATAATGTCGATGGTTTATTTTCTGTTTTCTCAGCCCATACTGACATGGGAGCGATATCCGGAGCTGTATGGATCCGGAAAAATTCATGGCTGAATTTGTTACCTCCTCCTCCGATCGTAATAGAAAATTGTCGTTCATTGGTCGGTATGACCGAGCAGTTCATTACTGTCTTATCAGGAAAAGTAACGTTCTCGTAACAAGTTTCCATCCCTTTGTATATTGCCGGATTTTGAGTCAGAAAGGAAGAATTGTCCCGGTTTATGAGCACACCTCCTTTTCCGGGACGTAATAATGATTTATCCAGGTATTTCCGGTTACGTCCTCCTGACTCTATATTCCAATAGGACATCATCGGGAAATTTTTGGACCATGATAGCGCATAGTAGGGGGAGACATACGTTATGAAATCACCGTTGGTATCTATCCGTACCGTGCTCTGCTCTTTCGGAGTGTTTTTCCCTGTCGTAATTGCATTCAAAACTTCAGAGAATGTTCCGACCCATATATCCGGACGGGAGGCAAGGAAGTCTACTAATTTTTTATGTTCATTTGCATCAACTGTCAGATAATCTCCTCCGACACCATGGAAGACAATAATTGCGAGCCCTCCTTTCTCAACAGCTTCCTGTACATAGGCTATCAATGAATCAGCAGAAATTCCGGTATGGGCGGGAAGTGTCGGTATCATTGCATAGTTCAGGCTGTCGGTATTTGATATGATTCCGCGATCTCCTCCGCGTGCGAATCTCGACAGGCCTGAAGCTAACAGAGGCTTTGAATAATCTTCTCCTCCGGCTACGCATTGGGAACAAGGGTAAGCATACGCATGTTCTTTTTTTCCGTCTATTGCATACAGGAAGTTATTCATCATTCCGATTTCGATAAGCATATCTTTTACCGAATAGCATTCCAAAGAACGGCAAGGTTCTGCGGTCTGCCCGGTGGTCTGGGAGAGACAGGGATGAAACATACTGTGGTTTCCGAGTTCATGGCCCCTTTGACTGGCTTTACGCCATTCCGGGATATCTTCTTTTTTGACAACCTGCCCGTACAAGAAAAAAGTTCCTCTAAAATTGTGTTCTTCCAATTGTGGTATTACAATTTGAAGCTGAGATTTTAAACCGTCGTCATATGTGAGGATTACAGCTGCTTTTTTCCCTTCCGGCCAATGTATCCGGGCATGCGTATCATGTACGATCAAAGAGAATAATAAAAAAATAATGGATATATTTTTCATGTGATTGAGTTTATAATTATTCAATAAAGGCTGTCCCAAAGAATGATTGAGACAGCCTTCATTACTTAGTTCTATACATATGGTTTGTTACCAGGATGCGTTTTGCGTCAGATTCGGATTCATATCTCTTTCTTCCTGAGGAATCGGCCAGTACATATTTTTTTGTTCTGTTACTTTAGTGGATAAGACAGAACCTACCAGATCGGTTTGTTTTTGACCATTTGTTTTGGAAATATATAATCCCCATCTTTTCAGGTCGTAGAAACGAAGACCCTCGGCTGCAAATTCCACAGCTCTTTCTTTCTGGATACGTTCAAATACCTGGTCTTTTGTTGTTACGCTTAAATAAGCAGGACCGGAATTTAAAAGTGCGATCCCGGCACGTTCCCGTACCTGATTGATCAATTCGACAGCACCGGATAGGTTCGATGTCTCATTATAGCATTCTGCCAGCATTAACAATACATCTGCATAACGGATGATGGGGAAATTCACCGGTGAATGGAAGCGGTCGGCTATTAACCCGTCCATATCATATTCTGGTGTGAATTTACGGTATAAATAGGTATTATGACCGAAGGCATTTCTGCAATATCCGTATGTTTCATTGGCCGGATTCGATGGGGCGAGTACCATTTCACAGTCTTTTTTCGCATTGTTAACCCAACCTTTGTACAGGTTTTCCGTATAAGGTAAAATAATGGTAGACTCCATACGCGGATCCCGCTCTGAATACATTTTCCGTAGTTTATCCACATTTTCAGGATACGCAGCAACGTATTGGCCTTTTTCGTCGAAGGTGGAATAAAAGACTTTTTCTTTTATACTTTTATTGGTTGAAAAACCAGGAAACAATTCATCCCAATCGAATGGGCGTCCGTCTTTATATTCATACATGTCCACCAGTTCGACAGAGGGAACCAGGCAGTTGATACATCCTCCGTATGAGGCACGATTGGCGATATAATGAACAGGCATACCATAAGCCGTACTTGCTCCGCCCAGGTTTTGAACGGCAAATATCATTTCTGAACTTTCATCGCCACCCGGCTTGAACAATTCTGCATAATCAGTATTTAAAGCATATCCGTAACCTCCGTTACGAACTTCCTCCAGAGCTTTGGTTGCTTCCGCATATTGTTTGGCATAAAGCAGTATTTTTCCTTTTAATGCGTAAGCTGCACCTTTTGTGGCACGTCCTTTATTTCCGCCGTCCCATGTTTTGGGGAGATATGTGCATGCATTTTCCAGATCTTTCAGAATAAAATCGAGGACTTCTGCTTCCGTATTTCTGGTTTTATACATGTTGTCATATTCTTTTTCTATGCTGGTCGTTTCGTCATACAGGGGAACTCCTCCATAAAGATTCAAAAGTTCATTGTAATATAAAGCTCTCATAAACCGTGCCTCAGCCTGGTATTGAGTTTTTAGATCGTCGGACATATCGACTGAAGGTACATTGGTGATCAATGTATTTGCCCGGGCGATACCGTCGTATAGGCGTTGCCATACAGATTTGTATAATCCGGTAGTAGAGTTACTTTGGCCTTGCGCCACTTCTATGAAACCATAAAGTCCCCAGTTCAACCCGATACCGATGTCGCTCAAACAATCGCGGGTATAATAAATACTGAAAACCTCGTCTTTCTTCATGGCTGCATATACTCCCATCATACCTTCTTGGGCGTCTGCTTCATCCTGCCAGAAAGAACCGGAATTAACCTTGTCGGCCGGATATTGATCCAGATCATAACATCCGCTCAATAATACAAGGCTTGTAAGAACTGAACTTATATATTTTATTGATTTTTTCATGTCGATCTATTTTAAAATTCGATATTTACTCCAATAACAGCTTGTCTCATCGTTGGATAACTCAGGTCATCCAATTCCGGATCGATCCCTTTATAGCCGGTGAATGTAAAGAAATTCTCCAGGCTGCCATAGAAACGGACTTTTTCGAGCTGCACTTTGCTCAACACTGATTTAGGCAATGTATAGCCTAATTGAATATTGCGGATTTTCAGATAATCTTTTTTCTGAATCCAAAGTGTGTTGGCCTGATTGTTGACTGCCGTTTGATAGGTTAGCTTTGGATATTTGGCATTTGTCATGCCATCCGTCCAACTATTTTCAGCTATTTCTTTTGTTATCTGATAGCCTCTTTGTACTGTTGATGTAAAGTATTTTTCATTCAGGTATCCTTTAGCTCCTATAACTCCTTGCATAAAGATGGAGAAATCGAACCCTTTATAGCCTGCAGACAGATTAAGTCCGAACATATGTTTCGGATTGGTGTCTCCCACTATGTCGCGGTCATTGGTCGGGTCGATTTTATTATCGCCGTTCAAATCCTTAAACAGGATATCACCTTTTTGAGGAACGCCTCCTAATTGACTGAAAGCGTCCGGATTTTTGGCTAACATGTCGTTTACGATAGCTAAATCGTCGTCTGTCTGGATAATACGATCTGCAACATACATATACATGGAGTTGATAGGAAGCCCTTCTTTGGTCATGTATATCCCGTTCAGGCTATAATCTTCTCCTT
Organism: Parabacteroides sp. AF14-59; assembly: GCF_003479515.1. NCBI lineage: Bacteria > Pseudomonadati > Bacteroidota > Bacteroidia > Bacteroidales > Tannerellaceae > Parabacteroides > Parabacteroides sp. AF14-59. Next base: position 52,216 of record NZ_QUHH01000021.1, read on the forward strand.
TAAACTTATCAACATTGTTGGTCACATGGGTATAATTGAGATTGATCCCATAATCGAAATCTCCGGCTTTGTCTCTCCATCCCAAAGTTAATTCAATTCCTTTATTGGTCACTTCGGCCGCGTTTGAGGTTGGAGTTGTAGCGGAACCGTGCACTAAAGGAGATGGCAGCTGTATCAGGATACCTTCCGTTTTTTTATTGAACCAGTCGAAGGTTCCGTAGAGACGGTTATCTAAAACTCCGAAATCGAAACCTATATCGGTTACTTTCGTTTTTTCCCAGGTCAGTCCGGCATTGGCAAGGGCCGTTATCGCCCAACCCGTTGATACTCCGTTGTTGAGTACATAATTGGCGGAACCGTAACTGGAAATTGCAGAGTAATTTCCTACGGAGTTATTACCTAAAGAACCGTAAGAGGCGCGTATTTTCAAATTACTCAGCCAATCCGTGCTATTCAGGAATTCTTCCTGATCCATACGCCATGCAATTGAACCTGAAGGAAAATATCCCCAGCGTGAGTCGGATAAGAATCTGGAAGAACCGTCGGAACGTAAGTTAAATTCTAACAGATATTTGTTTTCCCAATCCAGGTTCAAACGGCCGAAATACGAACGCATAACCCATTGTGTCATATTTCCTCCTGTCGATATTTGCCCGTTGGCAGCATCCAGTACCGTACCGTTTGGTGCTGTCAGATTTTTACGGGTAACATTGAACCATTCGTATTTATATTGCTCCTGGCTGGCACCAACCATGGCCGTCAGTCCCAGTCGGTCGTCCAGGAAACGGTGATTGTAGTTGGCAACAATATCCATATAATTGCGTTCCCGCTTATACTCTTTTTCGGTAATATAAGATTCGCCTTCTCCTTTGAAAATTATCTGATCTTTACCAAAGTCCCATACGTCGTTGAATACTGGTATTGTTTTGATTCCTTGTTCGGTGTATTCATACGAGTATGAACCTGTGACGGATAAATCCTTAATTGGTTGCAGGGTGATATGGAAACGGGATTTTATATTTCTGGTCGTATTTTCTCCTTTTGTGGAATTTAAGACCTTTAATACATTATTCCCGGATTCCGATACGTCATCCTCGACATTCTGGATACCTCCGTATCTGCCGTCATGTCTCAGAATCATGGCAGGACTTGTCGCCCATCCCCATGTGAATGCACCGACACTGGCTTGTTCTCCGGCTTCAGTAGCGGATTGTCCGGCATTACCTGGCTCTGCTTTTCCCACGAAGCCACTTACATTCATTCCCATTTTCAACCAGGATGTCAACTGTGCGTTGATATTTGTCCGGGCATTATATTTCCGGTATCCTGCATTTTCGAGCACTCCCGGATTGTCAAAGTAACCGAATGCTCCGTAGAACTGGATCTTTTCAGTTCCTCCGCTCATAGACAATGTGTGATTTGTTCCTACTCCGGTGGAAAAGGTATCTTCTATCCAGTTTGTATTCGGATATTTTAGAGGGTTTTGCCCGTTATCGCCTCTCCATGCAGAGATAGAGGTTTGAGAATAAGGCAGTGCCTGGTTACTGTTGTTATAACCGCTGTTGATGTATTCCATATAATCGGCGTAATTACTGACAGGATCCAATACACCGGGACGAATGCTCTGGAAAGCGACATATCCGTTATATGAAACTTTGAGCTTTCCTTCCTTTCCGGTCTTAGTCGTGATAAGAATAACGCCGTTTGCAGCCCGTGAACCGTAGATCGCTGCGGAGGAGGCATCTTTTAATACAGATATATTTTCAATATCATGTACGTTTAAACTATTCATTTCTCCTTCCATTCCGTCGATGATTACTAAGGGGGAGGAGTTATTTAGTGTTCCTTTACCACGGATAAGTATACTGGCATTATCGTCTCCGGGGCGGTTATTGGATGATGTCACCTGTAAACCGGCAGCTAATCCTGCCAAAGCATTTGAAATGTTTGTTATAGGGCGGCTCTCTGTCAATGTACTCATATCGACCGAAGATACCGATCCGGATAAATTTACTTTTTTCTGTGTACCGAAACCGACGACCACAACCTCGTCCAATGCCTGGGTATCTTCTTTCATGGAGATCGTGACAGAAGTACTGTTTCCTACTTTAATGAACTGATTCATATAACCTATATAGGAAAATTGCAGGATGGTTTCAGGTTCTGCCATGATGGAAAAGCGTCCGTCTATGTCTGTTATCGTTCCGTTAGTTGTCCCTTTTGCCGAAACGTTGACACCTGCCAGCGGATCCCCTTTTTCATCTGTTACGATACCTGTTACCCGTACCGTCCGTTGTTGGACGACCGGTATGGATTCGGAACTCTTTTTCATCAGAACAATATTGTTTCCCTGCATTGCATATACAATGTCGGTATTCTTAAATATTGTCAGAAGGATCTCTGCAACTGTTTTATTCTGTGCCTTGACGGATATTTGACGATTCAGATCAATGTCTTTCTTGTCATAGACAAAGAGGTAATCCGTCTGATTTTCAATAATATTGATCAGATCCAGTACACTGGTTGTCTGTTTTAAAGAAATTCTTGCGTTTTGAGATTCCGCTTCAGTTGCAAACATACCACTTATGAAAATAAAAAGGCATATAAAGGCTATTTTCATAATGTTTAAAATGTGTTTATTCGGTATTAATAGGATACAATAATCCCAATACAATTTATTTTTCATACTTTTGTATGCTTAGTTAATACTATTAGATTTTTGAAAGTTCTCTGGTATTGACTTCATCCGGAGTGTGTTACAGCACATTCCGGATTTTTCAAATTGCTTTTATTGATATTTCATAGGCATGTAGATTTAAAGTGAATATTTTATTTGATTACAATTATATTATCCGGATATTCTTTTCTTTCATAGCGGAACTTTGTTTTTAGTTGTAAAGTTTTCAGGATATGCTCGATGCCGTCGCTGGACCTGAACTTCCCTGTATACCGCTTGTCTAATATTTTCGTATTTTCGATTTTGACAGGAATATTATAATAGAAATCCAATTTTTTGAATATCTCTGCCAGATTGTTGTCGTCAAAACAGATTAACCCTTCTTTCCACAGGTATTGATCGAATTCTGTGATCGGTTTTATTTCTAATTGTCCGTTTTCCGCATAGGCTTTTTCTTTGGGTTGTAATTGCTTTTTCACGGCGTGGTCTGCTGTTTCAATTTCAACGGAGCCGTTGATCAAGGCTGTTTCGAAGGCATAAATCTCATCTTCCTTATAGGCACGGACATTAAATTCCGTACCTAGTACTTTGACATTGTATTTTTCCGTTTGGATGACGAAAGGGGACTTTTCATTGTGTGCGACATCAAAATATGCTTCTCCGTCCAGTGTCACATTTCTTTGGTGATCATCAAAATGGTCCGGAAATGAAAAAGTCGTTTTGGCATTTAACCAGACTTTTGTGCCATCGGATAAAGTTAGTTCTGCTCTCTGACCGGCCGGCACATATAGTTTTTGTATGCCGGTTTCCTCTGGTACGGTTTCATTTGCCGGATAGAAAATTGTGACGAGAATAATGGAACCGATAAAGATGGCTGCAATTTTAGCAAATTCGATGCAGATTTTACGAAGTCTACCGGCTGGTGCATAAGTTTCTGTTACCAGATCATTCTGCCAAACAGTAAGATCATATAATTTTCGGGCAGATAAAAATTCTTCCATGTTTTTTTTATCTGCTTCTATCCAGCGAATTACTGTTTCCTTCTCCTGTGGATTGGCATCACCGGCAATATATTTATGTAATAATTTCTGCTCCATTGATCTGTCAGTATGAATGTTTCTAGGTTGCCCTCTATCTTTAAAACAACTCAGAAACCTTCATCCCTAAATTGACGATCAAAAAAATAAAAAATAAAATAGGGGGAGATAGTCTTTTAAATTAATACGCAATGCTTTCAATGTTTTGGATATATGATATTCAATACTTTTTTCACTCAGATTCAAAATCTGGGCGATCTCTTTGTTCCCTTTGTGCTGGAACCGGCTCAGAACGAAGATGCGGCGTGTCTGGCTGGGTAATATCTTTAGTGTTTTTGTGATAATCTCTTCGACATCTTTTGAAAAGATGTCTTCGGGGACGCAAGCTTGTAGGGTGGATATGCGGATTTCCAGTTCTCTCTGGTTGATATCAGTCAAAGAATGAATGGTTTCAGCCTTGATAGCTTCATGTTTCAGATAATTTAAAGCTTTGTTTTTCAAGATAGATAGTAAAAGATAGTCGCTATAGTCGATCTCTTCTTGTTTTAGTTTTTCCCACAATTTGATGAACGATTCGGATACGATATCTTCTGCAACAGCTTCATCATGTACATAGGATTTTGTGAACAGAAAGGCCTTTCTGTAATACTTTGTATATAATGAGTTGAAGTTATTTGCATCCGGATTCGCCATTTATTGAACGTCTTTAGATATACGTTTATTTGCAAATGTAAATAGGATTTTTAATTTTCCTATCTATTTCCTGTGAAATTGTAATAGTAGTATAATGAAAACCGGCCCCGGCAAGGTTTATAGTCAAATAAAAGAGTGTTGTCGGCGATAAGTTGAGAGGGAATATGCGTCCAGTTGAGTGCAGGACGCGGTATTCGGGGCCGGCTTCATTACTACTATTTTAGTATTAATTAAATGTATACGTAACTCTCACGAGTTAGTTCGTTAATTCTTTTTCAAAGGACTGACCGCTGTCAGCTCCCGGATGTTCGGATCGGTGTAGTGGCCGGTGGCAAGAAGAATGGGACTGCTTGCCACGGCGTTTACACTTATAGAATCCTGTCGGAAGGATGTTCTTCAGCCCTGCTACCGGATGTCGTGGTAGGGAACGAGGCTTTATTTCCTTCTTTGCGGTAACCGTATTTCTTCTTGCGATGCCGGACTGTCTGTCCAATCAGGCTTGTTGTCCGTACATCCGGTCAGCAGATCATCGGCATCCCAACAAAATACGATTACCCAGAGATTCTAAACCATAACCAAAACATAAAATAAAACTTACATAATGCTGCTTGTAGCATCTTCACCGTTACCCTGCATCCAGTCGGTAACGGATACCTCTTTCAATGTAAGAGCCTCTCCGCTGAGAGTTAATTTGTAGAGGTATTTATGTCCTTTTTCCCATACGGTCTTTGCGGGAATTTTATATTTGTACGAAGTTCCGTTGATCGTAAAGAGTGCCTCGATGTCACCTTCAGCCATAAGTGCTGATCTTGTCGGGATCACCATGATCTGTTGCGGATCACAGAACTCTTTTGTCAATGTAACAGGTTCCTCCAGATTGAGCCGGGTGGCGACACTGCAACAGGCCGTTCCGGTGATTTGTCCGGTTCTGATGTCCATCATCCCTTTACATATCAATGCTGTTCCTCCGGCTTTATTTCCCAGCTGGACGGCGTCCAACTCATAACTTCCTTCTTCTGTTTTTTCCAGGTTTATCTGGAAGGAGATGAGCGATAAAGCATGTTCCATATTCAGCAAGACCATAGGGGATATGCTGTTCAATGCTTTTTGGCCCAAAGCGTGTGTGCCGTACATATAGTCGCGTGTCTGAGTGGCGTCCGGCGAGATCTTTACAGGGATACTTGCCGTGCTCAGTCTCATTTGCGACTGATATGGATAATAGGCATACACGATGGCCGGGTCGAAGTTAAGGGTGACTTCCGGCGTTTGTTGCCAGGAGATTTTATTACTAATTAAATTTGCTTGCGCTTTTACATTTATATAATCACTATCCTCATCATAAAGACCACCGTCGTTTTCGCGTGTGATCAGTAGTCCTATTTCCGATCCTTCCTTGAATTCCTGTACGAAATTCGCAGATTTAGTAGTTAAAATACGTGTAATAATTTTTAATGGTTTCTCTTTCGCGCTAATACTCTCAATGGCTGCGAAATTGCTCTCGTGAGAACAACCGGCCAAACAGGAAATCAGTGTAATAAATAGTAATAAATTTCTCATACTTTTATGCTATTTTTGTATCAAATTTCATATTGCAAATATCCGGCAGTTTGAGGAGAAAGAGGGATCATACGGTATAAAACCACGATGAAATGGTATAAAAACGCATGGTGCAAATAATCCAGAGGCGTCAAATTGTCTAAATAGGGTGCAAATCAACCATTTGAGGATTCAAATTGTTTATACTAAAACGAGGCGGTAACATATGCTGGACAAAATACAGTTTTTATTGAGTATGCAAATAATAGGCCTGTGCGTATTAGGAGGCATTATGATGCTATTGAGGTCATTTGGTAACAGGGCACGACTTATTTTGGCATGGAGTATGATTATGTGGGCCTTGATGGCCGTAATCCGAATTTCTGTTAATTCTTACGTGGATGAAGTAAAGGAAGCCTTCCATCCCGATGTACTTATTGCAAGCTGTTTTGTGACCGCTTGTCTTGCCAGTTATGTGATTGAAAAGCTGCGCCCCGGTTTTCTTACTTTCAGGCGATTTGCCGTTTTTCTTTCGCCCGTTGTGATAGGCGGTTTATCTTATCTTACTTATCGTTTATCGGGCGGGGAAATACATATTTTTTATTCGCTAAAAGATGTGTTTACGTATTTCAATATGGACGTATTCCTGCGGTTATTGGTGCTTGCACTTACTCTTTTTTATATGATCCTGCCGATATATCTTGTTGTAAAGTATGCCGATGAATATACCGCTTATTTGAGCGAGAATGTTTCGGATCCTGAAAACTATGACTTGCGATGGTTGAAGCGGACAATGCTCGTCTTATCTATCCTTTATTTCCTTTATGCAGTCCTGTTATTGACCGACCGGACGATCCTCTACGTCGTTATAAAGGCTATCATGCTGATTGTTTGGTTTTACTTTTTCTATAAGGCTTTATTTCTTAAGAATATACGGATCGAACATACTTTTAGGAACGGATGGGATCTTCCCTCGAACGATGACGAAGAGGAAGATGATGATGACGAGGAGCAGCGTGGTGCTCTTTTCAAACGCTATGCGGAAGAGGTGAATACCTGGTTCGAACGTGAAAAACCTTATCTGAACGATGACTTGTGACTGACCGATCTGCAACGTGTGTTCCCTATCAGTCGTTCCTATCTCTCACAATTATTCAATAAGGAGCTGGGGATGTCTTTTTCTGATTATGTGAACCAGTTCCGCATTGAAGAAAGCAAACGTCTGATGGATGCCGAGCCGCTGGCAAGTATCCAGGAAATAGTCGAACGTTCCGGTTTTCATTCGATCAGTACTTTCCGCCGTGCTTTTACAAAACATACGGGGATTATTCCTTCTGAATATAAGCGCGGATAAAGTCAGCCTTGTATTATCTGATAAGATTATTTATTTTTACGTCCAGTTTGAAGAAATAATCTTATCATGAATAACACTACTACTGCTACACGTCCGCATATAGTTTGGCTGGATGTTCTTCGTTTCGTTGCTATCCTGATGGTAATTGCCTGCCATTGTACGGACCCGTTCAACGCCTCTCCGGAGTCGCGTGCTAATTCTGATTTCAATTTCTGGGGATCGGCTTACGGATCAATGTTGAGGGCTTGTGTCCCTTTATTTGTAATGATGACGGGTTTTTTGCTGTTGCCGGTAAAACAGGAGGCTTCTGTTTTTTATAAAAAACGTATTCCACGTGTATTTTTTCCTTTTCTGATCTGGTCGGTACTGTTCAACCTGGCACCCTGGTTTATCCAGTGGGCGGGAGGAAGTGCTGAACTGGTGACCGATTTCTTTCCCTATGCGCCTGATCCTTCTGCTTCCCTGACAGATGCGTTGAAAGAAATTGCGATGATTCCGGTTACATTTACTGTTTATGCGACCCCCATGTGGTATATCTATACATTGATCGGACTATATCTTTATATGCCTGTCTTTTCTGCCTGGGTGGAGAAAGCTTCTGACAAAGGGAAACGCTGGTTCCTTGGTATTTGGGGAGTATCCCTGTTCATCCCTTATTTGATGGAGTTTGTTTCCCATTATTTGTTCGGGACCTGCTCATGGAATGCTTATGGGTTGTTCTATTATTTTGCCGGCTTCAACGGTTATTTGCTGTTGGGTCATTATTTAGGAAAAGGGAATGACTGGTCGACCGGTAAAACGTTGGCAGTCACCATTCCTTTGTTTCTGATAGGCTATCTGGTCACTTTTACAGGTTTCCGTTATATGACTTCCGATCCGCATGTGAGTGAGGAAGGCATGGAGTTGTTTTTCACTTACTGTTCTCCGAATGCCATGCTGATGACGGCAGCTATTTTCTTGTTAGTCAAGAAAGTCCGTATCTCATCTCCCTTTATTTGCGGGGCTTTGGCAAACCTTACGAAGTTAGGCTTCGGAGTTTACTGTGTACATTATTTTTTCATAGGACCGTCTTATCTGCTGACACTGTGGTTGGGTGTTCCCGTACCGGCTATTGTTCCCGTATCGGCAATCTTTACGTTGGCTGCATCCTGGATGTTTACTTATTTATTGAGTAAACTGCCTTATTCGAAATACATTATCGGATAAAGGCTCTCGGATAGTAGGTCCCGGTTTTGTGCAAATGATGTTAAAACCGGAAAAGGTCGGTATAACGTATCTATATTACTACTACTTTTGTGCTGTAAAACATATTTCAACAACATGTTTTACTTACAGATCGTTTTAAATAATAAGAGGAGCGCTATGAAAAAAGTAGTTAGTAAGTGTTTGCATTACCTGGAAGTTCTGGGTGAATATGCAATACAAAAGTATGGATTAGAATAAAAAACAAATCTTTTCAGTGTTAAGGGGTATCCGTGAGGGTATCCCTTTTTTATGGTTGATAATACCCGTAAGGTATCAGTTCTTCGATGTTTTTGACCTCTTTCAGGTAACATTCGTTAAGTAGCGTCAGGCGATTCGCTATTTTATGTACTTCGCGGAAATTATGGTCTGTCAGGATGATCCCGTGTTCCCGGGCGCTTTCGGACATAAGCTCGCGTATCTGTTCTGCCACTACAGGAGAGACACCGCTGAAAGGTTCGTCCAGCAATATATAGGGAGCCGGACTGAATAGGGTCGTTTTGATTTCCAGATACCGCTGTTCTCCCGTTGATATTTCACAAATGCGGGAAGTGCGGATACGGAATAGTATTTTATCTGCCAGGAAACGTTTTCTGTCTTCCGGGGCGATACACAAGTCTGCAATCTGTGATACTTTCAGATGGGATGGCAAGGAAGGATGCTGGGGCAGATAGGCAAGCAAACGGGAGCGGAAAGCAGGTCCGTTCATGACTTTTCCGTCGATCCGGATAAAACTCCGGTCGGCTTTCAACGTACCGAAGATGATATTCAGTAAGGTGGATTTGCCGGTTCCGTTCCGTCCGAAAAGGGCAATAATGTCTCCTTGGCAACATTTCAGGTAAACATCTGCCAGTATCGTCCGTTCGCCGAACGACTTAAGTACGCTGTCTATTTCAAGGCCTGTATGCATAGCTGGATAATTTGATTGAGTAGATTACAGCAAATGAACATGACGATAAATGTAACGATCCAGAGTTGATATTTGCTGATGCCCTGATTGTAATAGAAAAAGTATTCTTCTTTGTGTGTCAGTTCTTTATAAATATAATCGAATCCCAGTCCGACCGTGGGAATAAGGCGAAACCAGAGTTTGACAGAATCCATAATGCTGCCATTATATAGAATAAAGGAAGTAATGCCGCCCATAGACGCAAAGAGAAAGCTGACCAGGACACTGAATTTTAATGTACTGAGGAAGAATGTCCGGTAAAACCGGTATTGTGTTTTCCATCTTTGCAGGCTATCCATAATCGATCGGTTTAAGAGGATAACTGATTTTCTGCTAAGATATTCAAATCGGAGGGAATAGAGGTCTTATTCTTTTTAATAAAGTATAAAAGAATAAGACCTTTTTTCAATTTACGCTTCAAAGCTATAGGTGTCATTGTCTGTTTGGTTCCGCATAAGCCACATATTTAGGAGATTCTGTATAATCATCCAGTAGTAATAAAACAATATTAACACGTTCTGTCACCCAAATGGCAACAGGGTAAGTACTAGGATATATTTTCTGTTCGGAGAATAGTTCGTCATACAGTTGCCACATCTTATCTCTATTGTCTTCATACGTGGGGACTGAATAGAGATTGCAGAAATAGTCGTAAAGTTGGTAGCTTTGAGTCATGTTGCTGTTAAAAACCCTCACTTCGGTATATGGGACAGTGCCGCAAAGACCGTATGTGGTCATCAAATTAGGACTACTTTTAAGCACATCTGCATAAGTATACCATGCTTGTGAGGTTTTGGTAATGTCCTTCCAGTTATATTCCAGAAAATCCTTCTCATCAGTAACGGTGACGGTGAGTTGATGACGAAAGATAACCTTGTTGTCTTTCCATGTGGTCAGGTTAGTTTTATATTCACCGGGATATTTGAAACAGTGCCCCCATTCCAAAGTCAGATGGTTACCTACCCCTTCGTGTTCAAACACTTTAAAACTGCCGTTTATCTCATCTACTGTCCAAACAATAGAATCGCATACAACAGAAAGATTATTGGAATTAATTGACTTTGAATCTTCATTATAGAGATAAAAATTTATCGTATCGAAAATATTCCCTTTCGGTTGTTTTACGGCAAGACGAGGCATCGGGTATTCTGTCACTTTCACCTTTATCATGGCTGATTCTCCCGTTTCATGGTCGGTGACGACAAGGTCTGTTTCACCTTTCTGTTTACCTTTAATCTCTATTTTAGCCTTATAACCATCAATTCCCCAAGTATAAACGGCATCAATAAATTCCGGGTTTTTAACATTCAACGTAGTGTTTTCATGGGCAGTCAGGTCAATGGAAATACTGTATCCTTGTATTACTTCGCACGAGTTTTGAGAAAGCTCCAAATAATATTCCTGTTTATCATCTTCACTACAACATGTAAAACCTAATGTGAATAGGAACAAAAGCGTTCCAAATAGACTTTTTATTCTCATATATTTATAGTTTAAATCATTTCAATCTTTGTAGTATAGCCTAATTATACCGAAGCAAAGTTCTACAAAGTTGGAGAGAAAAACCTTGAAGTATTTCAAGACTTTCATTTTTGCCGTAATTTTCTTCGTATATGACTAACAGTTTCAGGAGTTACACCAAGAAACGATGCTATCTCTTTTAGAGTAATATACAGAGGTAAGTCGGGACAACGTTGCAGCAAGGCAATGTAACGCTGTTCTGCTGTTTCGCAATAAAAGCCAAGTAACCGTTGATACATCTCTATTAACAACTCTTCTGCCACTAATTTACCAAAGCGTTGTGTATCCATATTGGTCTCCCAATAATCGTTCAACTCTTTTATAGATAATATATATACAGTGCTATCTGTAACGGATTGAGTATTTGTTAACGAGTTTGAATTTTTAATCAAGGAAGGATAGTCGCAAACAAAATCTTTGGCAAAACTATAACCAACAATATGTTCGTTCCCCTCATTGTCGATACAAGTGTATCTAAAAATGCCGTTTTGAATCAGTCCTACATACTTACATGGCTCATTTTGCCGAACAAAATAATCCTTTTTCTTAATATCAATTGATTCCCCTTTATTTAAGAAGAGCTTTCTAACCTCTGAAAAATCAATTTCATTAATATATTTATTGAAATTCACCTTGTTATATATTTTTATATTCTGCCATAAATGCGAAAATTAAAATATTCCCTCTTACTTTACGAAATCTGTGGATTGTTTCGAAAGCAAGAGGGAATAAAATATGCGGATAGGCTATGATTACCTTTCTTTTACTTTACAACAAAAATATCCTTTAATTTAATATCAGTGGAAGAAGCGCCGATCCTGACTTCAAACTCACCCGGTTCGACGGTCCATTCCATGTGTCTGTCGAGGATTTGGAGATCTTCGGGAAGAAGGACGAATGTGACGGTTTTCGTTTCACCCGGTTGCAGGGAGATACGTTCGAAACCGCGTAAGACGGATTCGTAAGCGATGACGCTGCTGACTTTATCGCGGATGTACAACTGTACTACATCGTCGCCGGTACGTTTGCCTGTATTGGTGACATCTACGGTGACGGTTACCGGACTTTGCGAATACGGTGTTTCCTGCCTGATTGCGAGGTTCGAGTACGCAAAGGTAGTGTAACTTAATCCGTGGCCGAACGGGTAGAGGGCACCGTTTACACGGGTATTTCCTGAGCCGTTGGGACCAGCAAAGTATTGTCCGTCCTGTGAACCCGGTTTGAACGGGAAATTGAACTCGATCTGTCCGATCGATTTCGGAAAGGTGACAGACAAACGTCCGCCCGGGTTATACTCGCCGAATAATGTTTGTGCGATCGCTTCTCCGCCCAACTGGCCGGGGAACCAGGCTTCGAGGATAGAAGGAATGTTACGGTCTGCCCAGTTGATGGTCAGCGGCTGGCCGTTGATCAGGATAAGCACGACCGGTTTGCCGGTTGCATGCAGTGCCTCCAACAATTGTTGCTGACGGCCCGGAAGGTCGAGTCCGGTGCGTGATTTACTTTCGCCCGTGCAGGATTCGTCTTCTCCCAATACAGCGATGATCACATCACAATCGGCAGCAGCACTCGTTGCTTCGGCGATGCTTTTCTTTTCTTCATCCGTCAGAGCGGTGGGGACGATCTCACTGTCAGGCCAGTTGGCATCTTTTATTTCACAACCTTTAGCGTAGACAACTTCGGTCTGATTGCCCAGATAATCCTTAATGCCGTCGTAAACCGTGATATTGTCCAATCCCTGCGGACCGTAACGGCTGATCATATAGTTTGTTTCCTTTGCAAGCGGACCGGCAATAAGCACTTTCTTTGTCTGGTTCTTATCCAGTGGCAGCAGGTTGTTTTCATTCTTCAACAGAACGAGTGATTGTTTCTGCATATCCAGTACGAAGTCACGGTGTTTGTCAGCACCGACGATCTTATCGGCAGCTTTCGGGTCTTTTACATAAGGAGAATCGAATAATCCGAGTTCGAATTTAACGCGTAAGACATCGGCAACCATGCGGTCGACTGACTTCATGGACAATTTACCCTCCTTAACCAGTTGACGTACCGGAAGGATATAGTCTTTCGGGTGGGTAAAGTTGGTGCGGACATTCAATCCGGCTTCTACCACCTGGCGTACGGCTTCTTCATACGAATCGGCTACATGGTGTTTGGTCTGTACGAACTCTACAGCTTCACTGTCGCTGACCACGTATCCTCTGAAACCGTATTCCTGGCGTAGCAACTCGGTGAGGAAGTAATAACTGGCTGTTACAGGCACGCCGTCCCAGTCGTTATAGCTACTCATTACGCCTTTCGGATGCGCTTTCTGGATGACCTTCTTGAAAGGATAAAGATGTATTTCATGCAATTCGCGGGGAGCCACATGCGGGTCGGTACGAACGGCTGCATCGCGTCCGCCTTTAGGGATACTGTAAACGGCAAAGTGCTTCAAAGTGGAAGCGACACCGTTCTGCTGGATTCCCTTTACCATCTGTACGCCCAGTTCACCTACCAGATAAGGGTCTTCTCCGTAAGTCTCCAATACCCGTCCCCAACGCGGATCGCGGGCTACGTCAAGGATTGGTGCGTACACATTGTTATATCCTAAAGCTTTTGCCTCTTTACCGGCTATATCTCCGGCCTGATGCACCAGGTCGCGGTTCCAGGTACTGCCGATGCTGATAGGAGCGGGCAGGGGAGTCGCTTTGGTATGATTTAATCCGTGGATTCCTTCGTTGGAGAAGTCGACGGGGATACCCAGGCGTGTTTCTTCGATAAACCAGCGTTGCGTTTTGTTGATCGCTTCGGCATGGTTGCTGAACGGATAGATCATTTCCGGTGTCCTGCGGCGGGCACTTCCTACGCCGTTCAACTGTTCGTCGATGTTGGCAATACCGTCTTTCCATATCTCGTTCTTCCATCCTTCAGTGGGAAGAGAATCTTTCAGGACACGTCCGAAACCGTAAAGAGTGGCCATCTGGCAGCTTTTTTCTTCTAATGTCATCTGGTTCAGGAGATCCTGTACACGTGCTTCGATGGGAGCTTCGGGATCTTCATAGACGTCTTTCACGCCGTTCTTGTTGAGATCTATCCACCCTTTTTTGTAGATCGAGTCTTTGGCTTGTACGGCTCCCGTCCCCAGACAGGCGGCGGCTAGTAATAAATACTTTAAATTCATGTTTTTCTTCGGGGATTATAATATTCGTTATTGACTATATCCATAATACAAAACCGTATGGCCGGTAATTATTAGCGCAAAGGTAACAATTATCAACCATACGGTCAATGCCTAATGTTCAGGGAGTGAGACTTATTTTACATCCCACCACAAACGGGCGTCGATCTTGTTGTTTGCCGACTGTGCATTATAGTTTTCTGTGTTCATAGAAGCTTCTTTCGAAGGATACAAGAAACGTACAGGTGCATTCTCCTTATTCAGCAGTGCGCCGTTCTCACGGTCGTCATCCAGAATCGGGAAATCCGTACGGCGGTATTCAGCCCAGTTTTCGTAGATCTGCAGGAAGCCGAGGTGCAGCCATTTCTGGGTAGCGATCTGTTCTAAAGCCTTTGCCGGGTTGAATTTGAAAGTCGAAGTAGCCAGCCAACTGCCCAAAGTAGCGTCGGATACGTCTCTGTTGGCAATATTCATATCTTTGCCTTTGTCTGCATCGCTGTTCTTATAATATTCGTAATAGTTCTGGATAGATAAGATAACCCCCTTGTTATAGAACTCTTCGGCGTTTCCGCTGAATAAACCGCGTTGTGCAGCTTCTGCCAGGCAGAAATAAACTTCGGCAGCCGTCATGCCGATACCTACCGGCAACTGATAGTTCTTACGGAAAGTAACCGTATTCAGACATCCGTAGATCTTGAAAAGCTCTGTTCCGTTCGGACCGTTCACCAACGCGACAGCTTTATCGGCAGACGAAGGATAACCGATGATCTCTTTGCTATCTTCGTAAACATCGCCTTCATCATCCGTTGCCGGCTGATAGAATACCACCAAACGTGGGTCGGTGGCTTCTTTCAATAAGTTGACGGTGAATTCCGGTGGATACATATAGTAGCTGTGAGCTTTCGAATGACTCTCTCTCATAGCACGCCAGATACCGTCGGGAGCAGTACTCTGGTTGTCAACCATGATATATGTATTATCAGCGTTTTTGGTGATCAGTTGATCCAGTGAAAGTTCTCCCAATACCTGTTTGGCTTTATCGGGATCGACATTTGAAATACGCATAGCGTAACGCAGGCGCAGTGAGTTGGCAAACTTGTACCAGCCGTCGCAATTACCTTTGTAGATAATATCCTGCTGCTTGAATGTATTGCTGGCCGCTGCTGTCTTGAAATAAGCGGCTGCTGATTTCAGATCTTCCAGAATAGAATAATAAATATCTTTCTGTGTATCGTATTTCGGTTTGAAGATCACGCTTCCGCCATAGACTACGTTACGTGCAGTGAAGGCTTCCGTGTAAGGCATATTGCCGAAAAAGTCGGTAGCGATAGCCGTGTTGTATGCCTTCAGCACCTTGCCTGCTTCGACAAAGATTTGATATTTGCTCTGTTCATCCGGTGACAGGGTGGCGTACATCTTGTCTATCTCGGTCAGGGTGCTCATGCGGGTTACGTAATAGTTTTCCCAGCGAGCTTTGTCATCCTGAATATTCTGGTACAGGTTGACACGGTCTTTTCCTGCCTGGCGGGCAGTTGTCTGGATATAGTTCCCGATCAGGCGGAAGTTATAATTCCAGGTATCGGCATAATCGTTTTCGATCGTTTTCAAAGCCCCTTTAGTAAAAAGGTATTCGATCTCTGCCGAGGTAAATCCATCCGGATTATTGTGCTTGTCATCCAGTTTGCTTTCGCAGGAAGAGAAGGCTACGGCGGTGCCTAAAAGCAGGCTATATAATATGTGTTTCATAAAATTTACTGTTTTATTATGAATAAGTTACTTGGTTTAGAAACTGGTGTTGATAGCAAAACCAAAGCTTCTGGCTGACGGGTAAGAAGTATATTCCACATACGGATTCGTACCACCCGTACCCAATGTCGCTTCCGGGTTCACGTTAGGAACATTCTTATAGATGAAGAACAGGTTGCTGCCTACCAGTGAAACGTTCAGGTTTTGCAGACCGATCTTGGATATGATGTTGTTCGGAACGCGGTAAGACAGTTTTAACTCACGCATTTTGATATAGGTATTATCATACAGATTATCTTCCGAACCTGCACGATTATAACGTGAGTTATAGTAGTCGGCTGCCGATACGATGATGTCGTTCTTGTCTCCTTTCTCATTTACACCGTCCACAATGATACCGTCGTGGCGTACACGTCCGTCGAGGGCATTTGCCGGAGCAGAAACACCGTGGTTGTCCAGGCGGATCTTTTGGTTGCTGTTTTTGTCG
Source organism: Parabacteroides sp. AF14-59 (assembly GCF_003479515.1). Classification (NCBI taxonomy): domain Bacteria; kingdom Pseudomonadati; phylum Bacteroidota; class Bacteroidia; order Bacteroidales; family Tannerellaceae; genus Parabacteroides; species Parabacteroides sp. AF14-59. Next base: position 68,618 of record NZ_QUHH01000021.1, read on the forward strand.
ATATAATAAGGTAAGCCACCATATTCTTCGTCGCGTCCCCACAAGGATTCCTTGCCGGCTCCCGATGCTTTCAGGTAGTTGTTGGTGAATGAAAGCAACTTACCGCCGAACGAACCGTCGATATGTACGCTTAAAGAGAAGTCTCTGTAGCGGAATGTATTTGTGAAACCGGCAGTGAACTTCGGTGCTGCGCTACCTGCATAGGTAAATTCTGATTCCTGCTGATAGTTACCGTTCTTATCCACAACGATTCTTCCCTGGTCGTCACGTATCCATTTACGGATAAATACACTGGGTGTAGCATATCCCGGAACAGCTTTGAAGATCGCAGCACTCCACGGGTTACTGATCTGGCGGTCTTCCATACCGTCGATCAAAGAAAGCAGTTCATTGTGTGTATAAGCAAAGTTAAGAACACCTTCCCAGCTGAAATTCTTGGTTTCGACCGGAGTTCCGGTAACCTGAAGTTCCACACCACGGTTGCCGATTTCACCGGCATTCATTCTCATACCTGTAGCACCAGTGGAAGGAGCCACCGGAACGGTGATAATCTGGTTCTTGGTTTTGTTGGTATAGAAAGCGAGATCTAATCCTAAGCGGCCGTTCAGTACGCGGCTTTCCAGACCGATTTCCCATGAATAGGTCTTTTCCGGAACGATATTGGTAGGAGGAACGTCTGCCTTGAACTCATTCGTAATGATCGAACTGTTGAATGATCCGTACTGGTATTCTGAGTTAGTAAAGTAGATAGACGGTGTCGTATTACCCACGATAGCGTATGATGCTCTGAGCTTACCATAGTTGTACCAATCCGGCAGATCCAATGCTTCCGTGAACACGAAGCTCAGACCCGCAGAAGGATAGAAGAAGCTGCGGTTACCGGCTGTCAGACGGGAAGACCAGTCATTACGGGCAGTCAGATCCAGATACAGGAAGCGTTTGTAAGCGACCTGTGCAGAAGCGAAGACAGCTCCCAGAAACTCACCCTGGTTAACGACTTTATCTCTGCTGGCACCCTTCGGGTCTCTCTTGTTGTTGTTGGAAGAGAACATGCCGTTGTATTTCAATCCGTGAGATTCCCAGATCACTTTCGATTCCGCGATATCTTCACCGGAGATACCCAGGTTGGCAGATACATCGAAATCTTCATTGATCGTCTTGTTGAACATCAACAAACCTTCCACATAGTTTTTCTGGTAGTGTGCATCTTCCTTGCGGTAGCTGCCTTCCAGGCTGTTCATATCTGAAGGGTCTGAATATTTGGTGAAGTATTCTTTGTTTTCCTTATCGTCACGGTAACGGTCCGTACCTCCCCGTAGACGGAAAGTCAGGAAGTCGAATATCTTGAGGTTGGCAGATAACGAAGCGATCAGGCGTTCGCGGTTCTGTGTATATTCATTCTCATTCTGCTGCCACATCAGGTATTTGATGATGTTGTCGCGGTTTCCGGAGCTGATGTTCGATATCTGGTCTGTCAGGAAATAACCTTCATCATTCTTGTAGTGGTCTTTCCATAACTGAGTGATTTCGTTACGAGGCATCGGATAATTGGATACACGGTCGATACGTGTAGGCGGATTCTTTGTTTCCGAGATATTGAATGATACGGAAGCATCGAAAGTAAGACGTTCGTGTACTTTGAAGTTACCGGAGAAGCTGAAGTTATGCTTGTTCTGCTTGAAGTTTTCCAGATAACCGCCATAGTTCATATTTGTATAGGCCAGACGGATACTGTTCTTATCGGTACCGTTGGTAATAGAGATACTGTTGTTGTTGCTGAAACCGTCTTTAAATACATCCCGGTAGTTGTTCGGCTGCGGAGAATACGGACGTTTCACGCCATCCCACCAAATCACTTCCGTACCGTCCATACGCGGACCGAAACTACGGTAGTTATCGCCTTTATAAATGTTCTGTCCATCCTCGTTCGTCGTGAAATAAGGCTTGTCGCCACCGCCGAATACGTTCTGGAGTTCCGGCATAAAAGCGCGTTGATCATATGTATAGGAAGTACCTACCTGAATACCCAATCCTCTGCTTTCACCGCCACGTTTAGTCGTGATTACGATCACACCGTTGGTTGCACGTGAACCGTATAGGGCAGCTGCGTTTGCACCTTTCAGGATAGACATCGATTCGATATCGTCCGGGTTGATGTCGTTAAGGGCAGAACCTTGTTGTGTCTCGCTACGTTCGCGACCGGCCCAGTTGGAGTCTGTGTCGTTGATAGGTATACCGTCGACAACGATCAGCGGACGGGTGTTGCCTTCCACCGAGTTGATACCACGGATCTGGATTTTGGTACCTCCCGTAGGTCCCATGGCTGTCTGCTGGATCTGTACACCGGCAGCCTTACCATATAAAGAGGTGGCTACGTTCTGTACGGGAACAGTCTGAATCTGCTCTGCTTTCAGTTCGCTCATGGCGTAAGGGAGCGCTCTTTTTTCTTTCTTGATACCCATAGCAGTTACTACCACCTCGTCGATAGTCTGGGTATCTTCCTTTAATGTTACGTTCAGGGATGTCTGTCCCGTGTACTTGATTTCATGTGTAACATAACCGATAAAAGAGATAGAGAGTGTGTTTCCTGGTGCTACGGAAATGGAGAAATTTCCGTCCATGTCTGTAATAGTTCCTTCACTGGTTCCTTTTACGGAAACGGAAGCTCCGGCTACAGGGCCGAATGCGTCGGTAACTGTACCTGTTACTTGCTTCTTTTGTTGAGCGATGTTGGCGACAGTTTCCGGTGTGCCGTCTGCTGCAAATACCTGTCCGGTAGAGCAGAGAGCGCCGGACAGTAAAATAAGTCCGATAGGTCTCAATACTTTTTTCATAAACAAATCTTTAATTAGATTCAAGAAAATTTATTTTCAGTGTTGCAAAGCTATAAGGTGTTGAAAGAAAGATATATCAGAATCCGTTGATAGAATGGTAAATGCCGTTAGTGACGGATATTGCTATTTTTTTGACGGATATTACTATTTCGCTTTTAGTTAACGAGCACTGTTATTGTTGTTTACCACTAAAAATGGGTTAAATTTGCATTAAATATCTATGTTTATGGGGCGTAAATACTTATATCTACTACTCTGTTTATATGTGTTATTACCACTGTCGGCGAAAGAACTTTATTTCAAGCATGTCGATTTGAACGACGGTTTTACACAACCTTCGGCTATTTCTATTTATCAGGATACAAAGGGGGCTATCTGGTTCGGGAATGATAACTTTAATGTGTATGACGGAAGAATCGTCCGCTCTTTCCGCCTCTCTAACTATCTGGAAGAGGTCGAGGATAATAACATTCACGGAATTTGCGGAGACGGGGATTCATGTATTTATATGCTGGCCAACAGGCGACTGGTCCTTTTCAATATGCGGACGGAAGAATTCCGGCTGACAACCGTGCAGGCACATGCCCTGGAATACCATCATGGAACCTTGTTCTATGCTAACAGGAACGAATTGTATCGTTATAAATCCAATGGTGTCTCGGAGAAAATCTGTACTTTGCCTGATTCGACACTGATCATCCGGGATTTGCATTTTATGAACGATGGCTGGCTGCTGGCTACAACGAAAGGACTGTATAACTATTCGGGCGGAACTTTTCAGAATTTACTGGAGGATGAATCGATCACTTCTTTGTTTATAGATAATTGGAGGAGATTGTGGGTAGGAACATTATCCAATGGAGCCAAAGTGTTCAGTGAGGGAGAGTGGATTTCTTTGAAGGAGAACGATGCTGCCCATCCGCTTATCAATAATCAGGTTCGTACTATCGATCAGGATATCAAGGGGAATATCTGGATCGGTACCTATGCCGGTATTACTGTAGTAAACGCATCTCTTCGGGATGGTTATCATCTGTCGCATAAAGAGCAGGTTTCCTGGTCGTTGAAACATTCATCGGTGTATGCAATCTTCAGGGACAGACAAGGGGGCATGTGGGTCGGTACTTATTATGGCGGGTTGAGCTACTTCAATCCGAATACCGAAGATTATACATTCTACGGTATTTCTCCCGACGATCCGGAGAGTCTGAATGGTTTCCTGTTCGGCAAGATGACGGAGGATACGAAAGGTAATCTGTATATAGCTACTGAACACGGGCGGCTGAACTGTCTGGACCGTACGACGCAGAAGGTCAAACGTTTCGATTCTGCCCTTTCGCATATCCCTTTCCGTACGACTAAATCCGTCTGGTATGACGCTGAAAACGACCGGTTGTATATCGGTACTTTCCGCCACGGCTTATATTGTTATTCATCTTCCGGCCATTTGAAACAGCTGGGGACCGATGTATTGCTGGATGATAGCCAGCAAATCATTACAGACCTGATACCCTGGCAAGGTAATCTGATCGTTATTTCCCAGGCTGGGTTATACTTGTTGGATTTGACTACACAACAACTGGCTCCTTTGTTCTCCGATCCCGACCTTCGCAACCAGACCGATGGTACGATTCGTTCCGTCTGGCTGGATAACGAAAACAGGCTGTGGCTTGCCCCTGCCAATAAAGAAATAGTTTGTGTCCGGATGGATACCCGGACAGCAGAGAAAATGCCTTCAGTAAGGAGCATGATCGGAAAGAAGCCGGTACAGAATATTACCGGTGACAGCAGGGGACATCTCTATTTTGTCGTTACTGGAGTGGGGGTCTTATGCTATGATCTGATGAATGATTTCTGGGCATGCTATAATCAGGAACAAGGCCAGTTGCTGACAAACGAACCTTTCCGGGCTTTGGTCACTCCTTTGGGCAGATTGCTGGTCACTTCTATCCGTGGCATAACTTTGCTGGATATGAAAACAGGGAAGAGTACGCATACGTTGCTGGGTACTTCCTCTCCGTTGCACCGGCTGAATTCTAACTGCGGGGTGTATCTGTCTCCCAAAGACAGTATGATATTTATCGGTGGGGTGGAAGGTATGATCGCAACGAAAGAATCCGGATTGTCGACCGTCGCGGTTCCTTATACCATATCGTTCAATAGTCTGTCGGTAAATAATGCGCCTGTCTACCCGTCTGCATCATCGAATATCTTACAGGAGGCTGTTTCGTATACCTCCCGGCTGACTTTACCTTACGACCGGAATAACATAACGCTGGGATTCACTTCTACCAATTACCGTTATGCCGATAAGAATTTATTTGAATATAAACTGGAAGGATTGGATAAACAATGGACACGCACGCGGCATCAGCAGATCGTTTATACTTCCATTCCTCCGGGAAATTATAATCTGTTGCTGCGGGAGGCAGGGGAAGGTAAACAAATAGTGATGTCTATCCGTGTCCGTCCTCCTTTTTATGCTTCGGTATATGCTTTTACCCTGTATGGTTTACTGGTTCTTTCGTTTCTGGTCTGGCTGATCCGCTTTAACCGCAGCCGTGCTTTCCTGAAAGCTTCCCTGGAACTCGAACAGCGGGAGAAATTGCGTATAGAGAAACTGAACCAGATGAAGCTGAAATTCTATATCAATATATCGCATGAACTGCGTACTCCGCTCACCCTGATGATCAGCCAGGTCGACCTGGTCCTGCAGAACTATGACCTGGGAGGGACGCTCCGGAATAAATTGCTGAAAGTACGGCAATATACGGCGCAGATGCAGCAGCTTATTACGGAAGTACTTGACTTCCGCCGGCTTGAACAAGGGAAAATGCCTTTTCGTGCAAGTCAGCAGAATCTGGTCGCTTTTATGCGCCAGATATTCGATTCATTTAAGGATTATGCTGTTATGAACCGGATTCAATACCGGTTTGAAACGGTGGATGAAGATATACCCGTTTGGTTCGACCCGGTACAGATACGTAAAGTGTTTAATAATCTGCTTTCAAACGCATTTAAGTTTACTCCGAAAGAGGGGAATATAACCGTGAGTGTACTCCGTAAAAAGGAATTTGCGGAGATCCGGATCTCCGACACAGGCTCTGGGATTCCTCAGAGCCAACAAGCCCATATATTTGAGCGGTTTTACCAGGCGGACAATGCAACCGGACTTTCCCTTTCCGGAAGCGGTATCGGCCTGGCACTTACCCAGGAGATCATCATGCAGCATAAAGGACATATCGGGGTGAAGAGCGAACTGGGAGAGGGTACGACCTTTACAGTCACTTTGCCACTCGGGGATGAGCATCTTGCTTCCGAACAGAAATCGGCGGAACCACAACCGGTCGATATGCTGCCCGTACAAGAGGCGAAGCCGGAAGAAGCTATTGCAATGTATGGCTCGCCGGAGGTCGTTCCTGTTGACAAGATAACGGATAAGGGAAAAGCGGAAAAATTGCTTTCCGTTTTGCTTGTGGAAGATAATGAGGATTTACTTCAGGTACTCGAAGAGGCTTTCTCGATCAAATATAAAGTATATAAAGCCGGTGATGGAGAAGAAGGTATCCGTATGGCGGAGGAGATGCAGCCCGATCTTATCATCAGCGATGTGATGATGCCGGTGATAAACGGCACGGCCATGTGCCAGCGGCTGAAGCGGAAGCTGGAAACTTCCCATATTCCGATCATCTTACTGACGGCGCGTATTGATCTGGAAAGTGCCCTGGAAGGACTCAAATGCGGGGCAAGCGACTATATAATGAAACCTTTTAACATGGAGTTGCTATTATTGAAATGTAATAACATCATCGCCACCTTGAAACGGCAGCAGACCCGTTTCCGTACGGAGGCAGAAGCAACCCCGGCAGAGTTGGCGACGAACCGCCTGGATCAACAGCTTCTGGAAGATTCCGTCCGGATCATTGAAGAGAATATGGAGAACAAAGAGTTTAATATCGATATGTGGTGCCGTGAGATCGCTGTGGGGCGTACACGTCTGGGAGCTAAAATAAAAAGTATTACCGGGCTGACCTTGAATGACTTCATCCTGCAGATCAAGTTGAGGCGATGTGCCTATTTTCTGGAAAACAGCGATTTGACTATTTCCGAAATAACCTGGAAAGCGGGGTTCTCCAGTCCGGGCTATATGGGGAAATGTTTTAAGGAGTATTTCGGAGTCACTCCGTTGCAGTACAGGAACTCGAAAAATAAAAGGAAGTGTGTCAAAACCAATAAACCGGACGCAGATATCGCAGAAGGCGCAGAGTAACGCAGATAAATTAATTATCAATAAAATAAGTCTGCGTTACTCTGCGTCTTCTGCGTAATCTGCGTCCGGTAAATATCGTCTTTTTATACGTTGAAGCGGAAATGCATGATGTCGCCATCCTGTACGACATATTCTTTTCCTTCCACGCTCATCTTTCCGGCTTCCTTCACGGCAGCTTCCGAACCGTACTTGATATAATCGTCGTATTTGATCACTTCGGCACGGATAAATCCTTTTTCGAAGTCGGTATGGATCACTCCGGCACATTGCGGTGCTTTCCAGCCTTTTTCAAATGTCCAGGCACGTACTTCCTGTACGCCGGCAGTCAGGTAAGTCTGTAGGTTCAGCAGGTTATAAGCAGACTTGATCAGACGGCTTACACCCGATTCTTCCAGACCGATTTCGCCCAAAAACATCTGGCGTTCGTCATAGGTTTCGAACTCGGCTATTTCGCTTTCGATCTTGGCTGCTACGACCAGGATTTCCGCGCTTTCGTCTTTCACTGCTTCACGTACGGCATCGACATATTTATTACCGTTTACGGCACTTGCTTCATCTACGTTACAAACGTACATAACGGGTTTACTGGTCAACAGAAAGAGTTCGTGAGCGATTTTCTGTTCGTCTTTCGTCTCGAAAGTAACCGTACGGGCACTTTTCCCCTGTTCCAGGGCTTCCTTATATTTTACCAGCACCTCGTAGGCTTGTTTAGCTTGTTTGTCGCCGCCTGTCTGGGCTTGTTTCTGTACCTTGGCAATACGGCTTTCGATCGTTTCCAGGTCTTTGATCTGAAGTTCTGCGTCGATGATCTCCTTATCGCGTACAGGGTCTACTTTACCGTCTACATGCACGATATTTTCGTCGTCGAAGCAACGCAGTACGTGCAGGATAGCATCTGTTTCGCGGATATTGGCCAGGAACTTATTCCCTAATCCTTCCCCCTTGCTGGCACCTTTTACCAGGCCTGCAATGTCGACGATCTCTACTGTGGTAGGAACAATTTGTTTCGGGTTGATCAGTTCTGCCAGCTTGGTCAGGCGTTCGTCAGGAACGGTAATTACACCTACGTTCGGTTCGATCGTACAGAACGGGAAGTTTGCAGACTGTGCTTTTGCATTCGATAAGCAGTTGAAAAGAGTAGATTTCCCTACATTCGGAAGACCTACTATGCCACATTGTAATGCCATAAAATATATATTGTTTTATTATCTATTTGCAATATTTCTTTGTAGAAGCTACCGCCCGGCAGCTTTTTCAGCTTGCAAAGATAACCAATCTTTCTTGTATATTATTCATGAACAGGGAATATACTGTCTTTTCTCGTAGGCACTGGTTCCAATAAATGTTTTGTAAAGTAACTATCATACTATCATATTCGTGTTTAACTATTTGTAAAATAGATATTTACTCTATGATAGTCGCTTGTAATAACTATCATATCAACTATCATACCTATCATCCGGGAGGTGTGGACTTATATCTTTTTTTTGAAAGTATATAGTTTAATATCAGAAAGATAACTTGTAATGTCTGCTGAGACCCGGGTGTCAGTACCCTTGACACCCGGGTGTGAGGATCGTTGAGATGGGGGTGTAAAAGGGGGTGAGACAGGCATCTCACCGGCTATTTACTATTGTTTTCATCAAATCAGATTGCTTGTTTCGGGTAAATATCTGTAAGGCTGCGTATAAACAGATACTATCGGGAGCTGTGGAACTCTAGTCTTACATCTTGAACTTCAGTACCATCAGTACAGGATTATCTTCTTCGTGCAATTGGGATGCGATTGCTTTCAGCTTCTCGTCTGTGATCTGGTTCTTGCTGTAGGCTTCCACCAGGTCCATGGCATTCAGTTGAACTAAACCGTAACCGTAGGGGACAGAAGTTATATCAATATATTTAGGGTCCGTTTCACGATTGTTTATGGCCCGGTTACGATAGATTGGTTCGAACCATTCGTCGGTATGACGGTCATACATGTACAGCTTTTCCCTTTTCTCGCGGTTGGCGGCCATATCGCTCATTTTGACTGTTACCTGCCGGGGTATCCTGCTTACCCAGGCATACCGGTCGTTCATTCCCCGGAAAAACAGGAGGGGAGCTTCCTGGTCTGCGGTGGGAGCGTGGAGAGGTACCATGACCGGTTCGAGATGCTGGTCCGGATGCATTACGAAGATGGTGTCTAATGCGACGTCTGTTAACCAGATCTTGTCTGTGCAATTGTATAATTGAGGTAAGATTCCGTAGGCACTGCTGGTGTGTCCGTCATCCCATAGGATTTTGCGGTTGCTGGCTATACAACGAGGAATTTCTATTGATAACGTATCTATTTTTCCGTCTTCTTTAGAGAGAAGAAAATAAGGGGCATACGGGTTTTCTTCCCCTTCTTTATAAATGCTGCATAAGAGGTAATCTGTGTTCAGGTCGATGATATTCAGGTCCATTATGCTTTGACGGCTCAGCGTGCGGAGATATTTTCCGGAGAAGTCATACACTTTCAGGCTGGTGAAGTCGGCAATAAATACTTCTTTCCGCTGCCAGTCGACAATGTTGAAAATAACTGCGGTGTATTCTTCCGGTCCTTCTCCTCTGCGGCATATACGGCCTTGCAGCTTTTGTCCTTGTTTGTCGAACAGTAGGATTTCTCCGATTTTTCCGCCTCTTATTGCTATTCCCTTATCTGACACGACGGAAGGTGTGGAGTTGACGAGCATTGAATCGGATGTTGCCAAAGGAATGTATTCTATATCCGCAATATCTTGCAGCCAGACTTCTTTCGGTTGATAGTCTTTTGCAACATCGACTGTGACCAGTCGTATATTTTTATCGTTCGTCTGCTTACATGAGCAAACGAACGATAAGGTTAGAGCAAGAATGAGGTATTTCATATCCTGGTGTGTTATAAAGGAACTTGTTTTTCTTGTCAATGTGCTTCCAGCCAGTTTACACCTTCGCCGCAATCGGCGATCAGCGGAACCTGTAGCTTGATGGCACCTTCCATTTCTTCCAGGACGATCTGTTTTACTTTTTCCAGCTCGTCATTGCAGACATTGAAGTTCAATTCATCGTGTACCTGGAGGATCATTTTGCTCTTCAACCCCTCTGCTTCGAAACGGTTGAAGATACGTACCATAGCTACCTTGATAATGTCGGCGGCACTTCCCTGGATAGGGGCGTTGATCGCATTTCGTTCGGCATAACCGCGGACGATGGCATTATGTGAATTGATATCCGGCAGGTAACGTTTGCGTTTGAAGATTGTTTCGACATATCCTTTTTCTTTGGCAATACGGATACTTTCATCCATATAATCGCGGATACCCGGATAGCTTTTGAAATAACCTTCTATCAGTTCTTTGGATTCCGCCCGAGGAATGTTCAACCGTTCGGCAAGGCCGAATATAGAAATGCCGTAGATGATCCCGAAATTGGCCGTTTTTGCCTTACGCCGCATATCGCTGCTTACTTCCTCGACCGGAATACCGTATATTTTTGCGGCTGTGGCAGCATGGATATCGGCTCCGCTGCGGAATGCTTCGATCATATGCTCATCGTTGCTGAGATGAGCCATGATACGTAATTCGATCTGCGAATAGTCGGCAGAGAAGAAGGTACAATCTGCGTTATCGGGAATGAACGCTTTACGGATTTCGCGTCCCAGTTCATCCCGGATAGGGATATTCTGGAGGTTCGGATTGGTCGAACTCAGGCGTCCGGTGGCGGTCACCGTCTGGTTATAGGAAGTATGTACCTTGCCTGTTACCGGACTGATCAGTTCGGGCAGTGCATCGATATAGGTACTCAACAGTTTTTTCAGTCCCCGGTATTCGAGCAGTTTGTCTACGACCGGATGTTTCGATCGTAGTTTTTCCAGCACATCTTCGCTGGTACTGTAACTGCCTGTTTTTGTCTTTTTTGCTTTTTCCTCTATCTTCAGCCGTTCGAAAAGGATCTCGCCGACCTGCTTGCTGGAGTTGATGTTGAATTTGGTACCTGCCAGTTCATAGATCTCCTTTTCCAGTTTGAGTAATGCCCCGGTCAGTTCTTCCGATGACTGTTTTAAGGCGACCGTGTCGAGCTTGACACCTGTCAACTCCATTTCTGCCAATACATATATCAATGGCATCTCGATGTCGAAGAATAAAGATTCGATCCCTGTTTTCTTCAGTTCGGGCGCAAAGAAATGTTTGAGCTTTAATGTGACATCGGCATCTTCGGCGGCATACTCGGCTATTTTACTGAGCGGGACATCGCGCATGCATAGCTGGTTCTTTCCCTTCGGACCGATAAGCTCCGAGATGGGGACCGGTTTATATTTGAGATAGGTCTCCGCGAGGTAGTCCATCCCATGACGCAACTCGGGGTTGAGCAGGTAATGAGCGATCATGGTGTCGAACAACGGACCGGCTACCCGGACATCGTATTTGCGAAGGACCATTATATCGAATTTTATATTCTGTCCTATTTTTTGCGATTTCGGGTTTTGCAGGGCAGGGGAGAAGTGAGCAACAATTTTTGCCGCTTCTTCCTTATCGGCAGGAACCGGGACATACCAGGCTTCGTTTTCCTTTACGGAGAACGACATTCCGACCAATCCGGCTGTCAATGGGTCGATGCCATCGGTTTCCGTGTCAAAAGCAAAAAAATCCTGATCCAGTAAAAATCGGCCTAATTTGGCTCTTTCTTCCTCAGAATCAACGGTTATGTAATTGTGAGGGGTCGTTTTTAAGCTCGCGAGAGTCGAATATTTTGGAACACTCGGAACCTCGGTCGCAAATAAGTCAAAGAGATTGCCTTGAACAGGCCCTTTTGTCGCTTTGGGGGCAGGAGCGGGCTTTTTCTCCTCTGCAGCCATTTTGTTAATAAATGTTCTGAATTCTAATTCCGTGTAAATCTCAGTCAGACGAGCTTCGTTGGGTTTTTCCCGGACACATTTAACGGCATCGAACTGGATGGGAACATCTGTCTTGATCGTAGCCAGGAATTTTGAGAAACGAATCTGTTCGGCATTCTCCGATACCTTTTTCTGGAGGGAGCCTTTCAGCTTGTCGGTATTCTCCAGCAGGTTTTCGATAGAACCGAATTCATCGAGTAATTTCTGTGCTGTCTTTTCTCCGACACCCGGACAACCCGGAATGTTATCGGAGCTGTCGCCCATCAGTCCAAGAAGGTCGATCACCTGGTCGACCGAAGTCAGCGAATATTTATTCAATACTTCCTGTACGCCCATCACTTCGTAGTCGCCTCCGAATTTAGGACGGTACATAAATATATGTTCGGACACCAGTTGTCCGTAATCTTTGTCCGGTGTCATCATATAGACTTCGAACCCTTCTTTCTCCGCCTGCTTGGAAACGGTACCGATTACATCGTCGGCTTCGTAGCGGGGGACTTCCAGTATGGGGATATTGTATGCTTCGATAATATCCTTGATAATAGGGACGGACTGCCGGATCACTTCCGGGGTTTCTTCCCGCTGTGCCTTATATAATTCGTATGCTTCGTGACGGAATGTCGGGCCTTTCGGGTCGAAAGCAACGGCAATATGCGTTGGATTCTCACGTTTCAACACATCTTCCAGACTGTTGATAAACCCGAAAATGGCAGAAGTGTTCATGCCTTTCGAGTTGATCCGCGGATTTTTAAGAAATGCGTAGTACGACCGATAGATCAGTGCATACGCGTCTATAAGGAATAGCTTCATCTCTTTTAACACGTTTTAGGGTGACAATAGACGGTAAATGTACGAAAAAACTCGCTTACTCAATACTTTTTGTTACTTTTGCGAATCTTTGAATAGATTATGAAAGATAGAAAGAAAATAGAACAACCGGTTGCGGAAGAGTTTAAACGCTTTAATGATGAGTTTGCGGATTCGCTTCGTAGCGAGACGCATAGACTGCAAGCGGCTATCGACCAGATCTTGCATGCCAGCGGTAAACATGTTCGTCCGTTATTGGTATTGCTTACGGCAAAAGCTTGTGGAAAGGTAACAGATCATACGATCAATTCGGCTGTTTTTCTCGAATTGTTGCATACTGCCACCCTGATACACGACGATGTAATAGATGAGACGAAAGAACGCCGGGGAGTTCCCTCCCTGAATGCTGTTTTCGATAATCGTATTTCCGTACTGGTGGGAGATTATGTCCTTTCTACTGCATTGATCCGTTCGATTCAGACCGGTAATCTGCAAATCATAAATATCGTATCTAACCTGGGGCGCGACTTGTCGGAAGGTGAGATCAAGCAGTTGGAGACGGCCGAGAAAGCTATTCTCGACGAGGCTTGTTACATGCAGGTGATCAAGAAAAAGACGGCTACGCTGCTTTCTTCCTGTACGGAGATCGGGGCTATATCGGCAGATGCTTCGCCGGAACTGGTGCGTAAATGCCGTCAGTTCGGTGAATACCTGGGGTATTGTTTCCAGATCAAGGATGATATCTTCGACTATTTTAAAGAAATGAATATCGGTAAACCTACCGGAAATGATATACGTGAGGGAAAGGTAACATTACCGTTGTTGCATGCCCTTGAAAGCGGTAGGAGAGAAGAGGTGGAATCTTTCCTGAAAGTGATCAATGAAAAGGACTTCTCTGCCGACAATATCGATGCTTTGATCGAGTTTGCCAAAGCGAACGGGGGAATCGAATATGCCGAATTACGGATGAAGGAATATCACGATAAGGCTGTTGAAGTGCTTATGCAACTGCCGGAATCGGAAGCCCGCGAGGGGTTGCTTGCTTTGGCTGATTATATTATGGAACGACAGAAATAACAAGATACTGTTATTCTACATTTAGAAAAGGAACGCAGATTGCGCAGAAAACGCAGATGGACGCAGATAGAAATTATTCAAAAATCTGCGTCCATCTGCGTTTTCTGCGTCGTCTGCGTCCCCTTTTTTAGGTTATAGCACCTTTACCGTTATTTACCCAGCCGGTGTTCGATATCTTCCACCAGGCTGCTGGCTCCGATACGGAACAAATCTTTGTTCAGCCATTCGCTGCCCAGCACCTCCTTGACGATCGTGTAGTATTTAACGGCATCTTCTGCGGTACGAACACCACCGGATACTTTAATACCGATCTGTTTTCCTGTGATGGAATGGTACTTTTTGAGTACTTTGCACATTGTGTAGACGGCTTCCGGGGTTGCGCCGGGATAACCCTTTCCTGTCGATGTCTTGATGAAATCTGCGCCGGAATAGAGGGCTAAAACGGCCGCTTTCTGAATATTTTCCGGAGTGAGCAAGGCACCGGTTTCCAGAATGACTTTTAATTTGCCTTCGCGGCAACTGTCTTTGATCTCCTGTATCTCTTCGGTCAGCTCTTCATAGTTCTCTTCCATAAAATATCCGAGGTTCATTACCACATCTATTTCGTCGGCTCCCGACATGATAGCCATGGCTGTTTCCGCGATTTTTACTTCTGTAAATGTCTGCGAAGAGGGGAAGCCTCCGGCTACCGAAGCGATCTTTACTTCCTGTGCCGCCAGTGCCTGTTTAACCGTTTCCACAAAGAGGGGATAGGTGCAGATTGCAGCGACATTCGGTACGTCGGGGCGGGTTCCCTCAAAATCGTTTACCCGGTCCACCAGCTTCCATATACTTTCTTTTGTATCGATGCTGGTCAGAGAGGTCAGGTCGATGAATCCGTGGATTTGTTTCAGTACTTCGGGGGTGAAGTTCTCTTTTTCATGTTTGTCCAGGATTGAAACGACGTGTTTCCCTACTATCTCTTCCGTTCCGGCCGGATCGAATTTACTGAACGCTTCATGGTATTTATCCATGTGCTCGTGTTCATGGTCGTGATGGTGTTCATGATCATGGTCGTGACCGCAACTGCAATTGTGTTCGTGTGTCATACATCTAATTTTTTATTGTTTATATGTCTTTCTTTATCCCGGCTTGTCTTCTTCTGCAGGTTCTTCTCGAATGCAGCGGTCAGGTCTACGCCGGTCTGATTTGCCAGGCAGATCAGTACCCATAGTACATCTGCCATTTCATCGCCCAGATCACGGTTTTTATCGCTTTCCTTGAACGATTGTTCACCGTAGGTACGTGCCATGATCCGGGCCAGTTCGCCTACTTCCTCGGTCAGGATCGTCATATTGGTAAGCTCGTTGAAATAGCGGACACCGTATGTCTTGATCCATTGGTCCACTTTTTCCTGGGCTTCCTGCAGGGTAATATCAGCCATCTTATTCTTTGTTTTGCGAGTCGATCAGGATGGTGACCGGCCCATCGTTCAACAATTCTATTTTCATATCAGCCCCAAATTCTCCGGTGGAAACGGGCTTACCGATCTGCAACCCCATCTCGGCACAGAACGATTCGTACATCGGGATGGCAAACTCCGGTTTGGAAGCCTTGATGTAAGAGGGGCGGTTTCCTTTCTTTGTAGAGGCATGGAGGGTAAACTGGCTAACCACCATTACCTCGCCTCCCGATTCGATCACAGAACGGTTCATAACGCCGTTTTCATCGTCGAAAATACGCAGATTGGCAATCTTCTTGCATAACCATTCGATGTCTTCCTGTGTATCGCGGTCTTCAATACCGACCAATACCAGCATTCCGTTCCCTATCCGGGACCTGAGTTCTCCGTCGATTGTTACGGAACAATGCTGTACACGTTGTATAACTGTTCTCATTCTATATGTTTACTTTAAACCATTTATTAATGCTTTTGTTTTTGCTTCACCGATCAATTCTTTCAATTCATCGAAGCTGGCTTCGCGGATTCTTTTTACGCTCTTGTAATGACGCAGGAGCAGTACTTTTGTTTTCTCGCCGATCCCTTTGATGGTGTCCAGTTCGGAGCGTGTCTGGCTTTTGCTTCGCTTGTCCTTATGGAACGTGATGGCAAAGCGGTGCACCTCGTCCTGTATCTGGGTGAAGAACCGGAACATCTGGCTTTGTATCGGCATACCTACAGTTATGGGAGGGAAGCCGAAAAGCAATTCCGAAGTCCGGTGTTTTCCGTCTTTTGCCAGACCGGCTATCGGTATGTCCAGGTGGAGTTCGTCCTGGATTACTTCGCGGACGACTTCCATTTGTCCCTTTCCACCGTCGGTAAGGATCAGGTCGGGCAGGGGAGAACCTTCGTTGATCGCACGCTGGTAACGGCGGCGTACCACCTCTTTCATGGAGGCATAATCATCGGGCCCGACAACTGTTTTAATGATGTATTTGCGATAGTCTTTCTTCGATGGCTTCGCCATTTTGAAGACGACGCAGGCTGCAACAGCATCGCTGCCTTGTATATTCGAGTTATCGAAACATTCGATATGGATAGGCAGTTTGGGGAGGTGCAAAGCGTCCTGTACTTCTTTCAGGATACGTGTGCTCCGTTGTTCCGGGTTGAGTTTTTCTGCCTGCTTCAAACGGTCTACCTTGAACTGCTTTACGTTCATTTCCGAAAGTTCCAGCAATTTCCTTTTATCCCCGCGTTGCGGAACAATGAAGGAAACGTTTCCCAGCTCCATCTCCACTTCAAAAGGGATGATGATCTCGCGTGCCGTACTTTTAAACCTGTCGCGCATTTCTACGATACCCAGGCTTAACAGTTCTTCTTTCGTTTCATCCAGGCGTTTCTTGTATTCAAACGTATAGGCCTGTACAATTGCCCCGTTTCCGATATGCATGAAATTGATATAGGCGGACTTCTCGTTCTCTGCGAAAGAGAATACATCTATATTGTGAAGCATTGGCGTAACCACCGTCGACTTTGAACGGTAATTCTCGATCACTTCGTATTTCTCTTTTATCTTTTGAGCCTCTTCAAACTTTAGTTCGGCAGCCAGTGCCTGCATCTCCTCATACAGATGTTTACTGATCTGGGAAATATTTCCACGAAGTATTTCCTTTATTTCGGAAATATTCTTTTGGTATTCTTCGTGCGATTGCAGTCCGATGCAAGGTCCTTTGCAACGTTTGATGTGGTATTCCAGACAAACATCGTACTTCCCGGCAGCAATCGATTCGGGTGTCAACGGGTATTTGCAGGTACGCAGCGGATAAAGTTCTTTCAACATCTGCAGCATGACTTTGGCTGTATATACAGATGGGTAGGGACCATAATATTGCGAACCGTCTTTGACGATATTCCGGGTCTGGAAGACGCGTGGGTAATATTCGTTTTTGACGGTAATGGAAGGATAGGTTTTGTCATCCTTCAGCAAAACATTATAGCGTGGACGGTACTGTTTGATCAGATTGTTTTCGAGTAGGAGGGCATCTTCTTCGGTATCTACAACAATGTATTTGATGTCGCGGATTTGCTTAACCAATACACGTGTCTTGTTGCTGTCGTGTTCCTTGTTGAAATAGGAGGATACACGGCGCTTCAGGTTCTTCGCCTTGCCTACATAAATGATGGTTCCTTTCTCGTCGAAGTACTGGTAGCAACCAGGCTTGTCCGGCAGGATCGAAAGGATCATTTTGATATGTTTCTCAGTTTCCGCACTCATTTTGTTTTACTCTTTCTGTCCTATTCCCAGTGTTTTACCTTCTTTTATCTGAAGTAAATGTTTCACGTGGAACAATTCGTGTTTTATCTTCCGAGCAGTACCAGCAGTATGTTGATGTCGCTCGGGGAAATGCCCGGGATACGGCTTGCCTGGGCAATCGTGTCCGGGTCTATCCGTGTTAGTTTTTGCCGCGCTTCCGTCGATAAAGACTGGATCGAATTGTAATCGAACTTGCCTTTGATATGAATATTTTCCAGGCGGTTTATCTTGTCTGCGATGATCTGTTCGCGGCGGATATAACCGCTGTATTTAATCAGGATTTCTGCCGCTTCGATGATCTCTTCTTTGCGGGCAGCAGATACTTTGTCCAGCTCTGCACGGAATGCAGGAACAAGCTCGGCAATGTTCTCCAGTGTTACTTGCGGGCGAGGGATCAGGTCGATCAGTTTACAGCCGTGAGAGAGTGGGGTAGTTCCCAGATTCTCCAATCCCGAATTTATGTATTGGGGCTTTACGGAATAGTTTTCTGCAAAGCTGATGATTGCATCCCGTTGCTCTCTTTTCTCCGTGAGCAGGTCGTAACGATCCTGTTTTGCCAATCCTATTTGATAGGACTTTTCTGTCAGTCGCATATCGGCATCGTCTTGCCGGAGCAGGATGCGGTATTCGGCACGGGAGGTAAACATACGGTAAGGTTCGTCTACCCCTTTTGTGACGAGGTCGTCGATCAATACGCCGATGTAGGCCTCGTCCCGGCCCAGGATGAAAGGCTCACCGCCGTGACAATTGATGTGGGCGTTGATACCAGCCATGAGTCCTTGTCCGCCTGCTTCTTCATATCCGGTAGTCCCGTTGATCTGTCCGGCAAAGAACAGGTTGCGGATTTGTTTTGTCTCCAGGTTATGATGTAACTGTGTCGGGTCGAAAAAGTCGTACTCGATAGCATACCCAGGACGATAAATACGGATATCTCTGAATGCCGGTATCGCTTGCAGGGCTCGTAACTGGATATCGAGTGGGAGAGAAGAAGAGAAACCGTTCAGGTAATATTCCTGTGTCGTTTCACCTTCCGGTTCTAAGAATAGCTGATGCTGGTTCTTATCGGCAAAAGTGACGATCTTCGTTTCGATACTTGGGCAGTAACGCGGTCCGATGCTCTGAATTTGTCCGTTGTATAACGGAGAGTCGGGGAGTCCTTCGCGCAAAATCTCATGACAGGCTTCGTTGGTGAAGGTGGTCCAGCAACTGAGTTGTTTTAACGGGCGCGGTTGGAAATCGAGATAGGAGAATTTATGGAAATCGTTCTCTCCCGGTTGTTCACCCATTTCATCAAAGTGTACGCTCCGTCCGTCGATACGGACCGGGGTTCCGGTTTTCATCCGTTCCGATTTGATGCCTAAAGAAACCAACTGTTCCGTCAATCCGGTAGCAGCCGGTTCGGAGATACGTCCGCCGCGTATTTGTGTCCGGCCGATATGCATCAATCCGTTCAGGAAAGTACCGTTGGTCAGAACCACGCTCTTCGCACGAAATTCTACATTCATATTGGTTTTAACACCGCAAACAGTGTCTCCGTCCAATATGATTTCCCGGACTGTATCCTGCCAGATATATAAATTCGGAAGATTTTCCAGTATTCCCCGCCAGCAATCGATGAAGCGGGCACGGTCGCTTTGCGAGCGCGGGCTCCACATGGCAGGACCTTTACTCCGGTTCAACATGCGGAACTGGATGGCTGTTTTGTCTGTAACAATACCCATATACCCTCCCAGCGCATCGATCTCACGAACAATCTGCCCTTTGGCGAT
The DNA here is from genome assembly GCF_003479515.1 of Parabacteroides sp. AF14-59. Lineage (NCBI taxonomy): Bacteria > Pseudomonadati > Bacteroidota > Bacteroidia > Bacteroidales > Tannerellaceae > Parabacteroides > Parabacteroides sp. AF14-59. Next base: position 88,003 of record NZ_QUHH01000021.1, read on the forward strand.
ACCGCCTACAGCCGGATTGCAACTCATTTGTGCAATCTTGTTCATGTCCATTGTGATAAGAAGCGTTTTTGAACCCAGGTTGGCGGCAGCTGCTGCGGCTTCACAGCCTGCATGACCGGCACCTACCACGATCACATCGTAATTGAAAGTCATTGTCGTAATTATCTTTGTTTCTTTTGCAAAGATAGTCATACTCCGCCTTTTAGTCATCATCCCAAAGAATATTTTGCTTATGCTTTGTTTCGTTAAAGATTAGGCAAACCCGACAGGATAGATCCCGGCATCGGCTGTCTTTGGCTTTTATGATGACTCTAACCGGATTATCATGTTTTTTATATAAGATAAAACTCTTAGGAGGTTATGCAGCATTTAACGGTTTAAATACATCTTATTTACTGTAAGTCTAAAAAAAACGTTATGAAAAAGTATGTACTTTTATTAGGGCTGTTGATACAGACTGTGTCGCTTTGTGCCCAGGAGGCGTCGATCGGAAAATCGATGTTTTCCATCCATGCAGGACCTTCCTGGTATCTGGGAAAAATGATCGGGATCACGAACAATTCCGACACCTATCGTAATGATCTGAGGAATGGGGTAGCCTGGGATGTCAATTACTATTTTTTAGGAGATAAATATATCTTCAATTCGTTTAAACTCTCTCCGGGGCTCATTTATCAGGGTGGCCGGTATAAGGGAACTCATGACGAAGGTTCTGACAAGATTCTGATGCATTATATCGCGCCTCAGATTGCTTTATTTATGGTGAAGCAAAAATATAATCTCTCTTTGTCGACCGGCGTGGGGTATCAGTATTATAAAGATAAAAGCTTCGTGTACGATAAGCCCCGGGATGTGTCTATGAATAAGTTGGCATATAACCTTTCAGCCGGTGGTGAATATCTTCTCTCATCTCATGTGGGTATTTCTGCAAAACTGAACTGGATTGTCACGTCCTCTGAAAGTTATTCCGTCAAATATCACGGTCAGAAATGGCAGGTCGAATCGCCTGAATTGAATGGAGGCGGGGGCTGCTTCTCCCAATTATCCTTGTTGTTCGGTATGAATTTTCACTTTTAATCAGAGACTGTTATGAGACATATATTATTTATCTGTTTGTTGTTTTTTTGCATAGCCTGTGAAGAAAATAAATCGGTCGATCCGACGCTCATGCCCGAGACGACTACGACCGGGGAGAATACGTTAGGTTGCCTGATAGATGGCTGGGTGTATGTCAGTGGCCGGTGGAGTTTGCCGGCTGCCGAATATGCAAAACTGCAAGATAGTACCAGTATGACGATTTCGGCACAGGTCGGTTTCGACTCGTTTCTCCGTTTTACGATAGCCAACCCCAAACAGGGTGAAACACTCCCGTATACAAATGTGTCTTTTGATAATCAAAATATAGAGGATGGGAAAGTACACATTACCCGTATGTCTGACGGAATATTTAGCGGAACTTTCGAAGGAGGGCGTATGACAAAGGGGCGTTTCGACCTGAAATATAAGGAGTGAATGAATTTGGGCGAGGGGGTTATAGCTGTTTTAAAACTTCCATCACATAGTTGCGCCGTTGCCGTGAAATGCTGATGGACGAACCGTCTTTCATACGGATATATCCTCCGTCGCTTTTGATGAAACTTTTGATCTCATCCAGGTTGATCAGATGCGATTGGTGTACGCGCAGGAAATGATAGGGCGTCAGCAATTCGTCGAAGTCTTTCAATGTTTTGGAGACAATCAGTTTCTCTCCTGTCTTTAAATAGAAGGTCGTATAATTGCTTTCCGATTCGCAGCGGATGATGGAGCCGATCTCTACGAATTCTATTTTGTCGGCGACCGACAGCGCTATTTTCTTTTGTTTATCTACTGCCCGCGTGTTTTGCAGAAGGTTCTGCATCCGTTTGTTTTCCTGTTTTCGTAAGACGACCAGGACTGCTTTGTCTACGGCATGTGTCAGTTCTTCCGGGTCGATAGGCTTCAGTAAATAGTCGAGTGCACTGAAACGGATTGCCTGGATCGCATAGCTGTCGTAAGCGGTTACAAAAATCACCTCGAAAGGAATATCCGGAAGATTTTCGAGGAGGGAAAAACCGGTATCGTCACCCAGCCGGATATCCAGAAAAAGGATATCCGGTTTTACTTCGGGTAGGACGGTACGAGCTTCCGTAACGGAACTGCAGATGGCCGATATACTGATCTGCGGGCAATAAGTCCCGATCATGCGGAGCAGGTTCTCGCGGTTCCCCTGCTCGTCATCTACAATTGCTGCGGTTATTTTCGTATCCATATTTTGTCTTATAAAGGAATGGATAACCGGATATGGCAACCGGAAACAGCATCTTTCTCCTGTCTGTTTTCGATCGTAACACCGATTTCCGTATTGTATAATGTTTTCAATATTTCAAATTCATTGGTGACGGCACGGATGCCGAAGCCTCCATTTGCGTCTGTATCCAGTCCGGGACCATCGTCAGTGATGTCGATTATCAATAACTGGTTTTGCAAAGATAATCGAATTATAATCTCTCCGGTACCGCGCGGAGCGATTCCGTGTTTAACTGCATTTTCGACGAAGGGTTGTATCAGCATTCCCGGTATTTCGATCGTATCCGGCTGGATATTTTCGTCTACTGTCAGGGAGTAGGAGAAGGGGAAACGCAGCTGTTCCAGTTTCAGATACAACTGTAGTTGTTCGATCTCGTCGGAGAGGGTGACCAGTTTCTTTTCGGACGTAGCCAGTACCTTTCGCAGTAGGCGGGAGAAGTCGATCAGATATTTATTCGCCTCCTGATTGGCTGAACGATTGATCAGATTCTGGATCGAACTGAGTGCGTTAAAGATGAAATGCGGGTTCATCTGGGAACGGATCGCACGCAACTCGAGTTCGCGGATACGACGGCGGTTAAGCTCCTGCTTTTGTTTGTTTTTGGTTCGGAAATAGTAAATAAGACCGATAATCGCTGCGAGTAAAAGTGCACCTATAACACCTTCTTTGAATCCTTTTATGAAATCGTTGAAGGACTTATCCTCTCTATTCAGGTCTTTTTTAACTAAATCGATGATTGTATCTATGTCAAAATCCCAGAGTCTCCGATAGAGAATAGTTCCGTCTTCGCGCATCAGAATGGTGAGTGGGTAGATACCCTTAGACTTTAAATCTTGTACTTGCTGGTTGGGTATAACTTTGTATGGCTTTACCTTCTCAGCATTATGAGAGGAAAACTTTGAGTATAGTTCGAGTTGTATGGTGGAAGTTAGTCCTTCCGCTTCAATACGCTGTTTCAAGTCGAGTGCGTTTTGGAGATTATTGGCGGGAAGACCATCCCATGGCAATAGTTGTAACAGGATGTATTTCCGGTTGTTTCCTTTTGCCAGGTGCAGGCTATCGGCTATGCTCAGACCGGTTTCTTTAATATTCTTTCCGGCTTCAAAAGGTAACAGCTTATTGTATGTATTTTTTAGATCGTTTGTCAGGCTGGTATCTGGGCAGGAACTGATAAAATCCTTGTAATCCGCTTCTAATTCGGATAGCATTTTTTCACCCATTAAAGCCTTTAGATTAACTTTGTTTACTTGATATTTTGGATAACCGGAAAGGATTTGTTTAGTTAATAGATAGTCTTCCTGTTGGGTTAATCCTTTCTGCTTGTTCAGATATAGATTATCCGACTTGAGTTCCTGTTTTTTATAAATAGTATAGACATACAAAAAATAATTATAATTTGCTGCACCCTGTTTTTTTAGACTATATGCGTAATCGATGAGTGGACTAACAGATGTAAAGTAGGGAGCTTGCCAGTCGGGTAAGCCGCTTTTGCGCCAGACATCTTTGTCAGTGGTAAACATGCAACGCCGTAGGATTTCACTACCTTTAAAATACTCTTCCGAGAGTTCAAATACTCTTCGCCAATAGGGGTCCATCTTCTTGAAATCTTTCTCAAAGGCCGTTTGAAAAAGAGAATCGCGGGACTGAAATGCTTTTTTCTGATCGGCGGGAGAGGTACTGTAAAATTCAGAATTGTAGTAAGAGAATCGCATGAAGTTATATTGAAGGTTGTTTTGTTCATTTCCTCGTCCTTCGTAATGGAAGGTATGTGTATTGGCATAAACTTCTTTATCCTGGACAATGGAATCACCCGGAGTGAGCAGTAAAGTCACTCGTTTTCCGACTTTGTATTCTGTCGGGTAGGGGATAAATATTTTTTTATGAATAGTCGAATCTCCGGATGCGTCGATATCGAAATCACAGCAGGTAAATTCAGTATTCGGCGGAAGAGGGAAGGAGGCTTCGATAATCCGTGTATTCGGTACAGGGAAGTTAGGTACATCTTTTTTCCATCCGGTCAGGAGATTGTCGGCTGTTGGAATAACCAGCTTTTCCAGATCTAAAGAATCATGGACTGATACTTCTGTATAGGTAGATAATCCTTCCTGTCTTACTCCAAAAGGGATATATGCTTTTGAATAGGAGTAGAGTGAGTTCACTTTGTCGGATATGAGTGCTTTTCCACTTTTCCGATCGTATGTAGCATGTAAAATCTGTTTACCTGACACACTATCTTTAAAGGCAAAATCTTGCTGGTAACGGCTGTCGAAATAATAAAAGCCTTGTTTCTTTTGGTCATTATGACAATCATACAGATTATCCAGCGTATAGTCAATAGAAATAGACTTATCCGTTCTGTCCGTCACTGTTGCCCGGATAATAACCCTTCGGATATTTTCCGCTCTCCAAGGAATCTCTTCTTTGATTCCCGGTGCCACATAAGGATAATAATTAACACACTCAAAAGTGAACCAATCCCCTTTTTTTAGAGAATCGCGACTGTAAGGAGTAAATGATTCCGCCCATCCGCTCCATGTCAGGCATAGGAATAGGAATAAAAATAAGAGTCTCGCTTTCATAACTGTAAATTTAAATGAAAAATCCGATTACAGTTCAAAAGTATAGGCGAAAGGCTTTCACCTGGTTGAAAAATGAGTGAATGGCGGGTTTGGGTGAGAATCTGTCACCAAGGATATTTTGCTTATCCTTTGTTTCATTAGAGGTTTTGTTGTATGTTTGCAACATTGAAGTTTATTTTAACAATTCCGAGACTATGAACAATTTAATTAAGACAGACAAAGAGTATCAGCAATGGCTGATAGAACTCAAACAGCGTATCAGACAAAGCCAGATCAAAGCGGCTTTAAGAGTAAATACAGAACTTCTTGAATTGTATTGGAGCATTGGCTCTGATATTGTTCGTAAACAATCCATTTCCAATTGGGGTGATAGCGTTATTGAACAACTAAGCGCTGACTTGCGTATCGCTTTTCCTGAGATGAAAGGTTTTTCAGCTCGTAATCTGTGGTACATGAAAAAGTGGTTTTTATTTTATTCTGGTAATGAAATAAAACTGCACCAACTTGGTGCAGAATTTCAACAACAGAAACTGCCACAACTTGTGGCAGAAATACCATGGAGACATCATACAGAGATAATCACAAAATGTAAATCTGTAGACGAAGCATAACAGCTTTTAACTGGCAAGCATATTAAGTACCCCTTGATAACACATTTTTAGTGCCAGAATTAGGGATATTCCAAAAAGAGTTCCTCCTACAGTGAGCATCAATATGGCATTTGGCTCTCTCCCTGTAGAAAATTCATTATATTCGGAAAGCAATGCCCCAATCATATACAGGGAAGCGAACGAAAGAAGAAAACCAACTAATAGACTTATCCATCCTGTTTTTTGAAAAATTTGTTTGATCAGTAAGTCTATAGCAATCGTAAAAAACAAAGTAAGAACAAAAGTAAAGTTATCAAACTCTTTTATGATCAGATAACGAATCATGCTCCATGCAGGAATGGACAAAATAATGATAAACCAAATTTCTGAAATTGAATGAAGCATTTTACTGATTCGTGGGTTTGATGCTAATGTGCTCATAATAATATGTTTTTGAGTGAGTACTGTTTAATAAACGAAGTATTCACCGATTTTATTGCTTTTATGACTTCATGTATTAAAAACTAAGTTCTCATGCAACATATTGATAATATCTGGCATCTATATATTTAACAATGTTATTAAATATGTTATGAAAAAGTTGGTACTCCTTTTATTTGTTGCTCTTATCTCCATCCAGATATCCGCACAAGAGTTTCATTTTATTCCCCGTGTCGGGTTTAACCTGGCTAATACCTATCCGGAAAGCTTTGCTGATATGCGTCCGGGAGTCAATGTCGGAGTTGCCGGGGAAATTCGTTTTTCCAAATTGTTTGCACTGGAACCAGGTATTTATTATTCCATGCAAGGACATCGGTATAAATATAAAGGAGAAACATCTAAATTGAATATTGATTATTTAAATATACCTCTTCATGTAAAGTTTTATTTGTATAAAGGATTTCATATGTTTGCCGGGCCACAACTGGGAATTAATGTAAAAGCTAAAGCTACGGATTTTCAATACGAATTGAATTATAAGCCTTCCGATACAAGAACTTTTTCGGGAGATATAAAAGACGACGTCCGAAATTGTGATTTGTCTTTCTCCATGGGAGCCGGTTATGCTTTTGATATGGGATTGGTTCTTTCTGCAAATTACAATTTAGGATGTACTTATCTTTACCGTGACTCACAATGTGCTCCCGGTAGTGTCTGCCTGTTCAAAGGGAAAGAACATAATGGAGTTATCCAGTTTAATGTCGGATGGCGTTTCTAATGTCTCTTTTACTGTATGAAGGTATGTTGAATCAGATAACTGGACACAGATTTGTTATTGATAACTAATGATATCTGCGCTCGTCTGCGTCCGGTAAATACTGATTTTTTGACATATCATTCTTTAGTTATTGATTTTCCAGCAGAAGTCTTTGTTGTATAATTCGCTGATAGATATTGTTTTATCAATAAAGATGCATTCCACATTTTGAAACCCAGTAACAACGATATCCCGATCAATATTCCTGTTATCATTAACTCTAAAGTATTAGCTATTTCCCTATATTCGTGTAAAAAAGCAATAAGCATATATGAGGAAATAACTGAGAAAATGAAACCTGTTAACCGAGAAATCCATTTATTTTTCGAGAACAGTTGTTTGATTAGTATGCCTATAAGAATCGGAAAAATCGCAGATAGGGTAAATGTTATGTTATTCCCTTCCCCTCCTTTAGCAATCAAAAAACTTACCATTTTATAAGTGGATATTGATAAAAGAATAATATACCAGATTTCCGGTAAATTCTTAAAAACTCTTAGTCCTGTTTCTTTTAATACTAGAGTGTTCATAATAATACATAATTAGATGTGTTTAAGTAATTTAAACGCACGAGCAATTGGTTTTATTGTTTTGTAAAGTAAGTTTAATAATATCTGAATATGAAATACCCATGAAATAAATTTCGTCCAAGAGTATGTAATTTGGTCGTTCTTTACTTAGTAAGAAGCATTTGCCAAAAGACAGAATGCTATGAATACAGTAGATTTCGAACAAGTCATCCTCCGGGGTTGTGGAATAGATGTTCACAAAGATGTAGTGGTAGCCACGATGGTGGTTTCAGTCTGTTTAAAGGAAAAGAACATGATGGAGTTATCCAATTGAATGTCGGATGGCATTTCTAGATTAAAACCGTATGGATAAAGCTGCTCCGAAAGCCTGGTTTTCGTGATCATAAAAAGGAGATGTTATTATCATTGCGGTCTCTTTTCTATTTAATCTGAATAGCCTTTTGTTGACAGGTAAGAGCCAATAGCCTATACGGGCACTCAGAATACCGATGCCTGCCCCTGCCAGTACATCATTCAGCCAATGCCTATTGTTGTAAAGACGTAAAGCTGCCACGCTGCTGGCTATGAGGTACGCACTGATTCCATATCCCAGACCGTATTCTATACGGACCAATTCGGCACCCATAAAGGCTGTGGCGGTATGTCCCGAAGGAAAAGAATTTTCGGCAGAGGAATCCGGTCGTTTCTCGTCTATGGCTAGTTTTGTTCCGTTCACCATTATTCCCATTGCCAGATAAGAGGTGGCTGTAATGATAAGCCTTTCTTTGAACGAATGTTTGGACTCCTCTTCGATTAAACCTAAACCGGCATAAGATATGACCGGCAGGTATTGTATATAATCGTCCGCATGAAAGAAACGGTTTTTTCGCAGGTCAGTCATCTGGTCTTTTACCGAATGGTTGAGCGATTGCAGGAAACCGTTAGAAACACCCCATGATCCCACCAGTATAAGAGATGCCGGGAGTATGAGTTGCTGTGCCCGGAATTGTATCGTTTTGTCGCAATAAGTGTTTGAGAGAGTGTCTTTAACTTCCCTTCCATTGGCGCATAGAGCACCCGGTACAAAGAGAAGAATAAACAATAATAGGCTTGTTTTCATTCTTTGTTGCAAATGTTATACCCAGGTGTTTTCCGGGGATATATCTAACTGATATGATTTATTTTATGATAGTCTGAACCTGTCCGTTTTTGAAGAATAAATAAAAGGAACTGTTATACATCCATTGGACTTCACCGTTGGTTTCCAGAATCGTTTGCGGTTTGCCGAAAGCCAGCCTGCATTCGTCTTCGTTCATGCCTTTCACGGGTTTGCGGATGCAGATTTCATCCCAGTGAGTGATCTCCGGTAATTTGTTATTCGTTATGAAGTCAAACATTTTGTTGAGTATGGAAGACTCTACCCCTACAAAATCGTCCATTATCTGTTTGTGTGACGTCTTCTTTTCTGGTGTCAGTTTTTCAAACGGCGTTACTTTTTTCATTACGAAAGCAGCCGATTCTATCAATACATCTGAAAGATAATAAACCAGTTTCTTGTCTGCCACCCGGAAAATAGCCCGGCAATAATATGTATTATCCAATCCTGAGTCGGCCAGTGAGCCTAATATGAGGTTACAACTGAAACTTTTGTTTTTAATGTCTCTCTTGGTGATTCCTTCCTGCTGTTTAGGACAGACATTTTCAACCGTCCATAATAAGGCGTTTGCATATATTTCCTCATCTTTTAGGTTTTCAAAGGTCATGAACCCACTGACGACATATTTATTCCCGTCTACACTTAACGGATACATGTTCCCGGTTTCCACAAATGTCTGGGATGCCAGCATGAATATGCGGAATAGGAATAAGAACAAGATTGAAACTCGTAACATATGTTTTTATATTTTTAATTGGACAAGAAACGTCCACGTTCCCGGCATTGGAGACATGGACGTTTTATTTTTGAAGGTTGTCAAAAAGCAACCCCTAACCGAAGCATGATATTGCTGGTATATGCTTCGCTGTCGGTTGCAGCTTCCACAAATCCGCGTTGGAATGTGAAGTCCAGATTCAAACGATCATACCATATGCCGAAACCGATATTCATACCAGCATCAAACCGGTTCCATTCCAGTCCAAGATCATCTTCCCAGTCTCCCATGCTTATGCTTTCACCATCGTATTTCATTTTACCGAGATAATCGAAACTAACGAATGCCCCAACATGTCCGTCGATGTAGAAGTTATCTGTTATTCCGTATTTCCAGCCGAATGTAAACGGAGATACTTGAATATTGTTGGTCATCATTTTTAATTCTTCGACTTTCCATCCCCGTGAACCCAGGCCGAAATCCATTCCCCAATAGGCGCCGATAGTTGATATGGGTTTCTGGAATCCTACTGCAAAGTTGTAGGCAGCTTTCCTGTCCATATCTTCGGCCCCGTCACCGGCAAATCCTGCCATATTAAGACCTCCGCGTAAGTACCACATAGTTTCTGACGGGCGTTGAAGGGTTGACTCGATTCCGACACTGCGGGATGAAACAATTTGTGCATGCATGCCGGAGCATACGAAAAGTCCCATTACGAATAGAAGTAAAATCTTTTTCATCGTGTAATCGTTTTAAAATTAATACTACTGATATTTGTTTATTTTACCACAGCCGAAATCTTCTCCCTGTCGGCAGTAGTTAGTGTTTTTTCCATTCGAATCCATTCATAATCGGTAGTATCGGCCGTTTTCCAGTTCTCGAAAGTCGCCGGATAACCCACAACTGTGATCAGATATCCTGTACCCTCGTCATTTGTTCTGAAATTGAACGTAGCAGCAACGATAACATCGGCATTATGTTTTTGTGAAGACATGTAAACTGCATAACTGCGGATATTTACGATATCCCCTTTCATTTCGGCTTCTGCCTGTTCTCTGGTCAATGTCCATTCATCCCTGATACGTCCTTTTGACTTATCTACTTTCAGTTCTACAGTCAACGGTTTCACATAGGCATTGGAGGTTACATCCAGCAAACGTGCCTGAGTGTCCTGTATCTTTACCTTGTCTCTTTGAGCGTATGCTCCGCTCGTACATCCGAGTGCTAGCAGGGCGATTAGAATTTGTTTTCTCATACGATTCCAATTTTGTATTTAATCAAGTCGTCTATAAGTCTCTTTATAATATTGTGTCCTGTCTTCGGAATAGCTTTCAACGATCAGGCGGGATTCGGTCAGTTTAACTATTGTCGCTATTTCGTCATCTCCTTCCGAATCGTGTGTATATAAAACATCATCTTTTATATACCAGTCTGTAATGGTGAAATCATCTTCGATCCAACGATTCTCATATGTCCATGATTGTGCCGTCCCATTGTTTTTAAACTGAATACGATATGTATTATCATCTTCGGAGAAAGTTTCTCTTTCGTCGTTGTATTGATTCCAGCCTTCATAGTACATTAATTCCCAGGTTCCAACCAGACTCTGTTCTGTTATTGGCAGCTCGGAACCTTCCTTTTTCTCATTATCAGAGCAGCCCGATAGTCCTATTACCACACATATTAATAAACTCAGCAATCGCAGGGAATTTAAGTTTTTCATATTCTTTTGTATTTAATCTTGATAAATAATATCGAATGTTGTAGTGTTGAGTGTTTCGTCGTGATTGAAATTGTTGATGGCTTTACGAACAATTTTAATGATACGGCTTTCTTTATCCCGTTCATAATTGTAGACAGAATAATAGTCCCAGTTATATCCATGTTCTTCGACAATCATGTTTGTAGAGAACTTCCCGTAAAAACCAAAAGGAGCAAATAAGGAATAATGGCTGTAATCATATTCATAAGCTGTACTACAATTCGATATGAGACAATTCAGATCGAGATTCGAATCGTTTTTCTCTTTTGTGTATTTATATTCAAAATATCCGACTGCCGATAGATTATTTTCCTTGTCGTATTTCAAGCTCGTATTGTTGATGGTAATTAAATACCCCAGACCGTTATAAGAAGCAGTGGCTGCAGTTTTTTTGTCTGCATCGAGATATTGTAATGTCTCGATATGATCTTTATTATTCAGTAATCCTCGGTACGATTCGGGACCATCGACGGAGACCATATCCTTTTCATAACTATATATAAAAGGGGCCTGGGATGCCCCAACTAAATATTCATCAATGCGTCCTTTCTTGTCATAGGTGAATGTATAGGTTTCTACCCTTTTATTGGAAGAATGTAAATACGTTGTCGTTGCTGTGATTTTAGCTATTTTTGAACCGGATGCCGGTTCTTCCGTATTGTCGTCTTCCTCTTCATATTCTCCGAATCGGTCGAAGAAATAAGCAAGTAAATTGTTTTTATCTTCCTCTTCGTTGCCTTTTTTACCTAGTAGGTAAAGTATCATTTTTGCCTTTGTTAATGCACCGATCGACCATTTCTTATCTTCGAAACTGACCGTATAATCATCTTCGTCCACATTCCAGTTGAAACGATCTCCTGTACTTCCAGCTTTTCCGAATGTGCCGTCTTCGAAAAATTCCCAAAAGGACGATTCTTCTTCATCCAACGGCTCATCCTTTATGACTTTACCTGTCAGTTTATCTATAAGTTGTTTTTTAGATGGTTTCCATTTTCCTACTATTAAAGTGGCCGCTTTCGGTTGGCCGTCTTCAAGAACGATTGTCGTATCTTCGTCTTTATTACAGGCGCACGCCAATACCACCAGTAATAAGAATGTTATTTTTTTATAGATAGTTCTCATGATTTATATTCTTCTATTGGGTTTATTCTGTGATTTCAAATTCTACACGCCGATTCATTAAGCGTCCCTCTTCTGTTGCATTCGGAGCGATAGGACGTGTCAGGCCGTAATATTCATATTTTAAACAGGATGGATCGACTCCTTTTCCTACCAGGTAATTGTAAACGGATTGAGCCCGTTTTTTAGACAATTCCATGTTGTAATCGGCTTTACCGATACCGTCCGTATGTCCCTTGATCGTTATGTGCATGGAAGTCTTTTTTATTAGGTCGGTTATTTTGTTCAGATAAGGATAAGAATCTTCTTTTATTACACTTTTATCAAACTCAAAGTGTATCATATCGATTGCACAGATTGTCTTGCCTACTACGGATTTGTCTTTTGCTATCAAATCGAGGATTTCTTCAAGAGAGTAACATGGTTTCACTTCTTCCCTGACTACAGGAGTGTCTTGCACAATCTGGATTGGTTGTGGAATATAAACAGGCTCGGCTTTTTTCTTCGGGGCACGTTTAAATATACTCAGCGGTACAGAAAGGGTGGCTGCCACTTCAAATCCATGCAGTTTACGCTCTCCCCTCAGATAATAAGCTGGACGGTTTACAGCAAAGGCGTCCCCGTCTTTTTCCATTTTGCCGTAGGTATCGGTGAAGCCCATTTGGTAATTCGCCTCCAGTGAAAAGTGCATTCGTTTATTTTCTGATAAATAAATCGGAAGTTTGAAGCCTATGCCCAGTGCTCCAGCAAAATAAGTATCAGCCATGTTGGCGCTTGAGACATTTATCTTATAGCTGCCAGTTGCATCTTTTAGGCTTATCTTACCTCCCCGTACAAATCCTGCAATAGGAGCAACATATATGTACGGACGAATTTTGTCGGGATTGCCGAAATTGAAAATGAGAGGAAGACGAACGTCTGTGTATTTGGCATTCAACTTGTAATCGAGGTCATTTTCGCTGATCTTCGTACCTCTCCCTAAGAAATTGACTTCCGGCCTGATAGAGAATAGGTGGTTTTCGCCAAACTCAAATTCCATGAAAATACCGCCTAGGGCGTTCGGTATAAATTTAGGACTACGATTTTTCAGTGACGAATAGTCGGCACGTGACATATTTATTCCTCCTTTTACTCCGATATGAATCCTGTCTGTTACGGTTTGAGCTGTCACGGACAGGACTGTACAGAAGAATAATGTTAATAATAAGAATTTTACTTTCATCATTTACCCGTTTTTGTTTACAAACTCAGTTATTTAATACGAATATTCAGCCACAAATACATTATTAGATAAACCTGTAATTGCAGTATTTTTAAATTAATTTTTTGTAACGCAAAGATATGGATAAATAGAGGTGTGAATAGGTAAATGAGTGGTTCCAAATAGTTTACATTTATGTTTCCTATGTGAACACACGAAGGTGATTTAAGAGGTAATCAGGTCGGTTTTTGTAGCCTCGGAAAGATCCTGAAAGAAATTGTATCCTAGAATGCAGGAGATGCGCCAAAGTTGGTAGGTATCGATACTTTCCTTGCTGAAAATTTTATATACATTCGGACGGGTACAACACAATTGTGTTGCAAACCAAGTAACTGTACGTCCCTGGTCATGAAGCTTATGCTCAATAAGCCGTCCAATATGAATCATGGTTAATTCCTAGCTTGTACCCGACTCCCTTAGGTGGTTACGTTTCTGTAAAAGAAAGTCTATATACAAGAAGGCGTGGGAATCTTACCTTCGCCCGTCCTGTATTTCAGGGCCTTCGCATTGCCCACCTGTCGAGAACGAGCAACGCAGAAAGCCCACGCCGATATGTACTACAAACCATATATTTCTTGGGTAAGAAATACACAGATGCTTGTATAAACATATCAGGAGGACGTCTTTGTTGCTATTTATCATTTCGACAGGTCAAAAGTTGCGAAGTTCTGAAATACGAAAGACAAACGCTAATAAACGTCTTCTTTATAAATAAACCACTCTCCCCAGCACCCACCCTGGGGCTTTCTGCTGAGGAGTCCTTTACAAAGGTAGGAAAAAATGGAGAAACAAAAATTATAAAGAGGGAAAATTCATATAAGAGTTGCTCATTGATAGTTGAAGAAATGAAGATTTAGAGCCATTGTAAATAATGATTTTATTTCTAACTTTGTAGAAACGATATATTTATGAAGTCTGTTGCAGAATATAAGAAGATATTATCCGAATTTAAAAAAGAGTTTGGACCGCAGTTCGGTATTAAAGAACTAGGTATTTTTGGTTCTGTAGCTAGAGGAGAGTATACAAAAGAAAGCGATCTTGATATATTTGTTTCATTGGAAAAAGTCGAGCCATTTATCATTTTCGACCTTAGGGAGTTGCTAGAGTCTTTATGTAATTGTAAGGTTGATTTAGTGCGATTAAGGGATTCATTGCGTCCGGCATTAAAAAATAATATTCTGAAAGAAGGCATTTATGTTTAATAAAAAGAGAATATTGGATCGTTTTGATCAGATTGTTGAATCAATTGATTTCTCTTTGAAAATTGTAGTATTGCAAATTAAGTAATCTGCTTCAAATAAAATTTTTTACTATAAAAATGCCGGGATTAACTCTCCCGGCATTCTTCTGGTAAAATAGCCAACGCTTTATTTTCATTCTCTTCCATGATCTCCCTCTCCCCCGGTCCTTTATCGTTGATGCCGCATAGATGAAGAATTCCGTGGATGATCGTGCGATGCAGTTCTTCGTTGTAAGGTGTTTCGAACTTTTCCGAATTTGTTTTTACCGTATCCAGGCTGATAAAAAGGTCGCCCGATATTTTGTTGCCGCTGGTATAATCGAACGTGATGATATCGGTGTAATAATCGTGTTGCAGATACTGGCGGTTTACCTCCAGGATCTTTTCGTCGGAACAAAAGATATAGGTGATATCCCCTGTCTTTTTTCCGTATGTTTCTGTCACCGCTTTGATCCAGTTGCTGACAGCCTCTTTTTTGATAGCCGGAAGTTCGATGTCTTCCGCGTGAAATGATATTGTCATAATGCTATTATTTATCTTGTTTATCTATCAGAATAATACGTTAAAAAATATTACTCGCAGTACTAATTTCAATTACCCGCCATATTAATCCGATTTACCCGGTATGATAATGACATTTTGATAATCCGGTCTGATCTCTCAGGCAAAGAAGATGTATGTCAGAGTAATTGCAGCAATCGCCCCTACCAGGTCTGCCAGCAGAGAACATTGAATAGTATAACGTGTATTGCGTATGCCTATGCTGCCGTAGTAAAGTGCGACTACGTAGAATGTCGTATCCGTCGAACCCTGTACGATGGATGCCAATCGTCCGACGAACGAATCGGCTCCGTATGTGTTCATCGCATCCAACATCATCCCCCGTGCTCCGCTTCCGCTTAACGGCTTCATTAAAATAGTCGGCAGGCCACCCACAAAATCCGTATTTACGCCTAAAGCACCTACCCCCATACGGATACCTTCAATGATAAAATCCATTGCCCCTGAAGCCCGGAATACGCCGATTCCGACCAAAATGGCAACCAGGTACGGTATGATCGTGACCGCCGTCTTGAACCCCTCTTTAGCCCCTTCGATGAATGTGTCGTATACATTGATCTTTTTGCGGATACCGCTGACGATGAATCCGCAGATGATCGTAAACAATAAAGTGTTTGCAAATAAGGTCGAATAAAGGGAAACCTGTTCCTGTTCCAATGAGTTGAACAGCCAGACCAGTCCGCCGATAAAAGCTGCTAATCCGCCGAAGAACAGAACCAGATTTTTTTGGAGCAGATTGATCCGCTGTTTGATACAGACAGCCAGTATGGCTACTAATGTGGATGAAAATGTCGCCAGCATGATCGGCAGGAATACATCCGACGGATTAGCCGCCCCCAGTTGTGCCCGGTACATCATAATGGTGATCGGGATAAGTGTCAATCCCGAAGCATTGATACAAAGGAACATGATCATCGGATTGCTGGCCGATTCTTTTTCGGTATTCAGTTCCTGCAATTGTTGCATGGTTTTCAGTCCCATCGGTGTGGCCGCATTATCGAGTCCCAGCAGGTTGGCCGAAATATTCATAAAGATCGAACCCGTTACCGGATGGTCTTTCGGTATTCCCGGGAATAACTTACTGAAAACCGGAGCTGCGAATCGGGCAAACGATTGGATGACTCCCCCCCTTTCGCCAATCTTCATAATTCCCAGCCAGAGCGACAAGATACCGGTCAGTCCGAGCGATATCTCGAATCCGGTTTTGGCAGACGCAAAAGAGGAATTAATAATCTCTGTGAAGACAACCGTGTCTCCGGCAAAGATAAGTTTGCCCAGCGCGACGACGAAAGCGATTAGAAAGAAAGCTATCCAGATGTAGTTCAGAACCATATGTTAGTTGTTATAATTTATCATAAGCTAAAAAGCAGGGTTGATTTTGTTAGTTTATTTCTTGTCATGTTTGAATGTTTCAATAATTATCAAAAGTGAGCCATTTCAAAAGTTGACAGTTGACAAGTGACAGTTGACAGTTATGTCGGCTTTCAGCCGATTTATTTACCGAACGCGAAGCCCAACTGTCACTTGTCAACTGTCATCTGTCAACTGAAAAATGTTTCACATTTTTCTATACATGAATATAACTAATCACATCCACAGCTTTTTGATATTATACCTGCAAAAATAGGAATTTATTAACGATAGATTTGTATTTTTGCCCGAATAATAATCGTAATGACTTATGACAAAGATATTAGTAACCTACGACATGTTCCGCGAGGGCTTCACGGAGCTGGAAAGCAAGTATGATGTGACTTTTCCCGACGGAAGAGATTTTACTTATGAGGAAGTATTCGAAATGATCCCGGAGTATGATGTATTGTGCTCCATGTTCGATTTCCCGGTGAATAAAGAACTGATCGACCATGCACCGGATTTAAAGATGGTAGCCAATTATGCGGTAGGTTACAATAATATCGATGTGGCTTATTGCCTGGAAAAAGGTATTACCGTGGCCAATACCCCGGACCCGGTGACCGCTCCTACGGCAAACCTGGCACTCGGCCTGATGATCGATACCGCCCGCCGCATTACCGAATGCGACCGTAAATTGCGCACTTTAGGCAAGGATATGAAAATAGGCGTACTCGAAAATCTGGGTGTGAATATTACCGGACAGACGTTGGGGATTATCGGTATGGGACGTATCGGAAAAGCACTTGCCAAACGTGCGAATGCCTGTGGCATGGAAGTGATCTATCATAACCGCCGCCAATTGTACGTAGATGAAGAAACGAAACTGAATGTAACGTATGCCTCTATGGAAGAGTTGTTGGCAAAGTCCGATTTTGTCTCCCTGAATGCACCTTATACGCCTGACACCTATCATATCATCGGCGAGGAAGAATTGAAGCAAATGAAACCGTCTGCTATCCTGATCAATACGGCCCGTGGTCCGCTGGTGGACGAACAGGCACTCGTGAAGGCTTTGCAGGACGGAACGATTCATGGTGCCGGTCTGGATGTATTTGAATTCGGTGATTATCCGCTGCCGGAATTACTGGAGATGGATAATGTCGTACTGACTCCCCATATCGGAACACAGACACTGGATGTGCGTATCGTCATGGCCCGTACGGTTTGTAATAACGTCATCGGATTTTTGGAAGGCGACCGTCCTGTATCACGTGTCATGCGTCCATGACGGCAGAGTTTATATTGAGCGAACTTCTCTCGATGGCGAATCCGGAGAAGGCTGCTTTCCTGCAACGTTTCTTTAAAACGGGGCCGGGACAGTATGCTGAAGGCGATGTATTCCTGGGACTGGTCGCTCCCCTCACCCGCAGTATCGCAAAGGCGAACAAACAAACTCCTTTGCCCGAATTGCAGAAACTGATGGATAGCGAATATCATGAAGCACGCCTTTGTGCCCTGCTGATCGCCGTCGAGCAATTCAAAAAGGCTTCGGAAGCCGACCGGAAGAAGCTGTACGATTTCTATCTGGGCAATGCCCGCCGTATCAACAACTGGGATCTGGTGGACGTTACCTGTCCGCATCTCGTGGGGCTTTACCTCTTGGATAAAGACCGCTCCCGGTTGTATGAACTGGCGGAGAGCGATTGCCTGTGGGAACAACGCATCGCGATGGTTTCGACGGTGACGTTTATCCGTAACCGTGAATATACCGATACGCTGGCGTTAGCAGAAAAACTGATGTCGCATAAACATGATCTGATGCACAAGGCTGTGGGTTGGATGCTCCGTGAAGTCGGAAAGAAAGACCGGGAGACTTTGTCTGCGTTCCTGGAAGAATATGCCACCCGTCTCCCCCGTACGGCGCTCCGGTATGCCATCGAACATTATCCGGAGGATCAGCGTCAATATTTCCTGAAGAAGAAATAACAGATGGACGAACAGATAAAAGAAAAGCTCCGCCAGTGGGCAAAAGAATATAATGTGGATGCATTTATCCCGGACGATCCGGTACAGTTTCCACACCGGTACACCGAGAAGAAAGATATAGAAATATCCGCTTTCCTTACCTCCTGGATTTCTTACGGGCGCCGGGAACTGATCTTGCGAAAAGCAAACGAATTGCATGCCGCAATGGGATCCAGTCCGTATCGCTGGATCATGGATGAAGGATATAAGGAATTGTCGGGAAACACGGTGGAATCGGGTAAAAGGGATACTTTTTACCGTTTTTATACCTACTCCCATCTGCGGCAGTTGTGTGAACGGATGAGAGGTATCTACGGCAAATATGATTCGCTGGAGGATGCTTTGGCTGCCAGTCCGTATTCCAATCCGGTCACAAAGATACAGGATGTGTTTCGGGGGATCGAAGGGATTCCGGTGCTGACGGGTACTTCCGCCTGCAAACGCCTGGCCATGTTCCTCCGCTGGATGGTCCGGAAAGACGGTATTGTCGATTTCGGCATTTGGGGAACATCGATACGGCCGCATGAACTGATCATTCCTTTGGATACGCATGTCCATCAAATCTCTTTGGAACTGGGGCTGACCAACCAAAAGAATGCCACCCTGAAAACAGCTGTCGAGATAACCGAAGCCTTGAAAGAAGTTTTTCCCGATGATCCCTGTCTGGGCGATTTTGCTTTATTTGGTTATGATATAAATAGGAAAACGACGTTGTAGGTCGTTTTTTGTCATGCCTTTATCCATTGAATGCCTGTGTATGACAAATAACAAATACTTTTCTGTTTATGTAGAAGCGTTTATTCTATAATAGCCAGGTTGACCTGGGGAGTGCGGATGCCCGGTTTCAATTCACCGTTGACGATGATAAGGCTGTCGCCTTTCAGTATGGCACCTGCTCCGGCACGGGCCAGTTGTTCGTATTCACCGAGGTTGGTCCATTCTTGGGTGAAGGTATTGTATTGCAACAAAGCAGTATTGAATTTGTACCATTCCACCGGATGAAACATGTAAGATTTCCCCTCTTCCTGTAATGTGCCGACCAGGGCAGTGTCGCCGTCTGCTTCGGCTTTTTCGATCAGCTTCGGGCGGTTGACAGCAGCCAGGAAACGGTCGTAATTGACGCCGCCCATGAATAAGATCGAACTGTCTTTATAGGCAACAGCACAACCGCCGGTGAAGGTCCGCCGTGCTCCGTTGTCAAATAAGGGCAATTCCGTCTCTGTAATCCACTCTTTTGTGCCCGGATGGAATGAGAGCATATCTGATGGTACAATAGCATCCGTATCCCCGGAAAGAGGCTGAAAACCGCCTGCCAGGTAGATGCGTATTCCGTCTGCAGACTTTTGAGCGGCTAAGACAGGCTGGACACGAGCCGGACAGGGGATGTCAGGTAGCTTTTCCCAATCCCCATCCAGGTTCTTATCCAGTTTCATGGCAAAGAAGCTGTTCCCCGGCCTTTTATTTTCATTGCCTCCGGCTGTATAAACCGTATGGTCGGCATAGGTAGCTGAGAGGTTATCCATTGGGACAGGAAGGGATGCCAATCGGCAGATATGCACGCTTCCATCGTTGTCCGAAGTGGACAGCAGGTGGACATCTGCAAAGAAATCGGTGCTGTTGTTACCCCCGATACAAACGACGCCTTCCGGTGTCGTGACGGAGGCTCCGTAAGCAACCGGCAAAGGAAGATTGCCTGCTTTTTTCCATTGGGCGTTTTTGTCTGAAAGGTCGAGGGTGAATATATCGCTGTAATATTTCTTGACTCCCCCTTCGGTGACGGGTTTATCGGGAAAGTTGCAACCACCGGCTACCACCAGTTTGCCGTTGCTGATACCGGTGAAGGGGGCCGATACTCCCAGTGATGCCGTATCTGCCATTCCGGGCAGGTCGGGTAATTTGCTCCAATTGATCATGATATTGTTCGGTTTAGAGGTAGGACGATTGCATCCTGTCAGCAATATGACCAGCAGGATCAACCATCCGTTTACTATTGATTTGTTATACATAATGTTGTTGTACTTCTATATGACGAATAATTCATATACCTGTGCCTTATTATTCCTTTGACCTGAATGTGGATGCCGGAAGTTCATCCCCGTTTACCAGGTTTGCACGGGTGAATGGCTGCCAGCCGTAACGGACCAGTTGAGGATGGGTGATCTTTTCATTCCAGATTTTGACCTTTCCATCGACAATTTTTGCTTGTGCCGGAACAAACAGACCGTCGTGTTCTGCTATCTCGAAGGTACGTAACGGCTCTCCGTCGGAAGTATGCAAACCATCTGCATACTCAAAAGAGAGATAGGCGGCACCATCTTTGAATTCAACCGAACTGAAAAGCGGGCCGGACGGTGTGATCCGATGTCCGTATGTCTGGTTTAAAGCCCAGCGGGCCAGGCGCTCCCCTATTTCACGCTTGTATCTTGGATGCACATTCAACGAATCTCCCCGGTCGCTGCTTACAGCCATGCCGCAGTTCGGGATTTCCTTCATCATCCGGCGTTGGCTGTTACGGAACCATGTCCAGCTCGGACGGTCGATACTGGATAACTGCACGTAGTAGAACGGGAACTCTTCTCCCCAGTTTTTTCGCCAGCTGTTTACTAATAAAGGGAACAGACGCTCA
This sequence comes from Parabacteroides sp. AF14-59, assembly GCF_003479515.1. Classification (NCBI taxonomy): domain Bacteria; kingdom Pseudomonadati; phylum Bacteroidota; class Bacteroidia; order Bacteroidales; family Tannerellaceae; genus Parabacteroides; species Parabacteroides sp. AF14-59. The sequence goes on from NZ_QUHH01000021.1 coordinate 109,086, forward strand.
TGTGTCTCTATATTCTGTGCATTTGATTCTCCCTGATACCAGATCACTCCTTTGATCGGATATTGCTGTAACGGCCTGATGCCAGTTTCATACAGGTAACAAGGTTCATACGGGTGTCGTTGTAGCTTGTTGGTCGATTTTTTTATGTTGAGGGCTGCACGTCCGCGTACCCAATCCTGGATGAAGTCGTTTTGCATCCAGTCGTACAGGATGTCGGTAAAGTCGAACTCCAATGTTTTCCGGTCTATCCAGGCTTCTGTACCGGAACCTCCGACGGCATTCAATATGAGTCCGACCGGAACTTGCAGACTATCCGAAAGCATCTGTCCGAAGGAGAAAGCTACGGCCGAGAATCTATCGGCTGTCTGTTCGTTGCATGCCGTCCATTGTGCGTCATGGTAATATTGCAGTCGGTTGAGTGAATCCATTACCGCTTCATCCCATTCCTCCGCATTCGTGAACCAGCGGGGTACCATATTGAAGAGCCGGATTTGCGGTTCTTTCTTCGCATACGCTGTCAGTTCTTTATGCTGTGAGTCCGCTAGTTCATTTACGCGAAAGGCCATGTTAGACTGGCCGGAACAGAGCCATACTTCACCAATCAATACATTCCGGTAAACGATCTTTTGAGAATCGGCTGTTTTCTTTTTCCCCTTTTTGTCGGTTTTTCCGGAAACTGCCTCTACTGTCAGCTCGTAAGGGCCTCCTGCCTGAAGCGGCTCGAGGGTGACGGACCATTTTCCGTTCGGAGCCGTAACGGTTTCCTTTTTCTGACCGGCAATCTGTACGGTTATCTTTTGACCGGCATTGGCGATACCTGTTATAGGTAACGACTTTTCACGCTGTAAAACCATATTGTCCGAGTAAGTGACCGGCATCTGCAGGCCACCGTAATTTCCCGTCAGCTCCTGACAGATTGTTTTTGCCAGGATACCTGCCCCCTCTGTATTCGGGTGAAGAGCATCGGGCAAGAGATCCGGGCGGTTATAGAGTCCGGCTTGCAGGTCGATCAATCCCGTATTACCCAATTGCGCGATTTCTTCGATGGTAGCCTGTTCCTGCCAGTACCAGTCGCGTGTACCCGATTTGAAACGAGGATGGCGATGGGCAATCGGTGTCATCCGGCAAATCCATATTTTACATTCCGGATTTACTTTCCGGAAAGATTCGATCAGGGAGAGATAGTCCGAGACGAAGTTATCCCGATAGTTCGGCCAGTTGCGCGGATCGGTGTCGTTGAGTCCGAGATGGATAACAACCAGGTCGCCTGCAAAATCGAGAGCTGCCCGGTATTCCTCCTGTTCGCTGTACGGACGGTGTCCTTTGTTCAGTAAAGTGGCGCCGCTTTTCCCAAAATTCATTACTTCGTAGTCCTCTCCCAGCATCCGCTGCAGCTGTGCCGGATACGAATTTACTTCCCGGTTTTCTATGCCTGCACCATAGGTTACACTGTTACCTACACAGGCCACCTTGATCTTTTTCTGAGCATAGGCAGTCGTGCAGAGTAACAAGCATAGTAATAAAAGCGTTTTTTTCATTGTATGATGATCTGTTTATCTTTTCTTATCCGGCGAGTAGATCAGTCCGTCTACCGCCTTTTCACCGTCGGGTGTAACAAATACGAATGTGAACATCCATTTGACAAGCCGTACTTCCGGCAGACGGAACTTGCCGACCGGCAGTTTCATGAATACCTTGTTCCATCCTTTCTGCAAATGGACTTTTGTCGGTTCACGTCCCACGCAATTTTCATTTCCCAGCAGGACTTCATTCGATTTTTCCTTGTGCGTGGCTGTCCATACAGGAGGCAGTATTTCTTCGTCGTTCAGCCATACACGACTTCCTTTATAATCCCATTGTCCCTGTGGCGGTGCAAGGTCCATTTCCGACCGGCCGTAGTTCTGGAATTCGATCCAGGCTCCGACTTCCTGATCTTTGGGTGAATGAACCCAGGTCCAGGCATAAGCGGTATGGTCTTCCTGCGGGTCCTTATAGAAACAGGGAATAGTATTTCCCCATACGTGGCGTAAATAGATTCCGGCTCCTTCACTATCGTTCGTTCCGTATGTTTTTCCTTCATATGTGTAACTGTCTTGCAGCTCGGTTTCCGGAGGAAATACGCTGCCCATATCTCCGTTATTCGGGAATGCATCGGTGATACGCCATTTGATGTCTGTCTGTTTTACATAGGGGAAAGGATATCCCCGGAAATTATGTTCCTTATGCCAGAGCAGGCGTTGTTCGAACTCTGTAAATGCTTTATATTCCTCACTGTTCCGGGGAGGCATATTCGTTCCGTATTTATCGAAATACTCATATCCTCCTCCCCGCCAGGAACGTTCGGCGATAGTCAGCATGTTCGGATAAAAGATATTCTCGTTGATGATCTTTTCTTCCGGTTGCACCCAACGGTCGTTCCAGATAGCGAGGATGACACCCGCCATATCGTTGCTGCCTTCGGTATGGCGGTAGATATTACTCATAAATAATCCGCGCAGATCGGCAAAGGTATCGAAATGGTTCAGGTAGTGGAAACGGGAATCTATTGTCGGTATTCCTTCCTGAAGTTTTCCCCGGTAACTCCACATATGTATCATGTCGATCTCTCCCGGCTGATAATGCCATCCCGGATTCCAGGAAATTACTTTTTTACCTTTTGATCGTACAAAAGCGACCATTTCGGGCACAAATTGCGGGTTGGTGAACTGTACCTCGTCCGTTCCGATGTGAAGGTACGGCACATCGAATGTCTCACATACTTCCTCGATCAGCAGTTTCAGTATTTTCATACCTTCCGGACTTTGCATATCGTGGCGGAACGTACTTACGAAGGCGGCACTGTGTCCCGGCATGTCGAATTCCGGGATTAGCAATACCTGGTGCCGTTTACAAAATTCAACCAGTTCTTTGGCCTCTTCCAGTGTATAATATTTACCCGGCATACGAGTTGTATGGATGCTGTCGTTGAGCATTGGGAAGATCTTGCTCTCCAGTCGCCAGGATTGGTTTTCCGTGAGGTGCCAGTGAAATACGTTGATTTTGTATTGTGCCAGTTTGGCTATTTCCCGTTTCAGTTCTTCCATCGGGATGTAGGTACGTCCTACGTCCTGCATAAATCCACGGATACGGAAAGCAGGCCAGTCGATTATTTTACATCCGGTGACGAAGGATCTGCCGCCTTTCTTTTCCGTCAACTGGCGGAGGGTTTGTATGGCCCGATAAACGCCCTGTTCTGTGGTTGCCTCGATAGCGATCTCTTGCGATGATACCTGTAGTTTGTAGGCTTCGTCCTGATTTATTGTTGCTTCCGGCAGGTTTTCGACAAGCGTTACCCGGAAAACTTTTTTACTGGCAGGATTTATGTTGATATTGCTTTCCTGCAGCCAGCCGGTAACCATTTGTCCGGTATTTCCAGCCAGTGAAAGTGAAATATCTTTGCCTGAGAACGTCTGCTTCGTCCAGTCCACTTGCTGTGGCCAGGGAAGTAAGTTCAGGTTACTGGCAGCATATGCCACCGGTAACCATAAACATAGTATAAGTGTTACGAACAGTTTTTGCTTCATCCGTTTTATTTGATAAGGTCAGCTATTTTGATAGCCTGGAAAGTCATGTGCGCTACGCTTGACTCATAGAAGATTCCTACGGTTTCCTTGTCGATCATAGACAGGCAACTGTATCCCCATCCCTCTGCTTCGTCCAGTAATACCTGATGTTCGGCAGGCCATGTCAGACCGCCGTCGAGACTGGCTTTGATCGTGATATGGTTACGTCCTTTAGTTGTATTCGGGTTGGAGAACAGTAACAGTTTCTTTCCGGTGATGTTGTCTTTTGCATCTACTTTGATGAGGCTTGCCATACATACCGGTTCCTGGAGTGCACTCCGGCTGGAAGGATGTTCCGTCCAGGTTTTACCCAGGTCTTTGGTTGTCGCAACTGCCCGGCTACCGCCACGGTTGTCACGCATATTCAGCATCAATACTCCCGGTTCGACTTCTGCCACCTGTGCTTCGGTCGTATTGGTACGTGCCAGGTTATGCAGATGCCATGTTTTACCACGGTCTTTGCTGTACATAACACCCGCATTCGGAACACGTGTAGCGTCGATGAACTGGATAGGGAACACCAGTGTACCGTCCTGCATCGTGATACCACGTCCCGGACCTTGCAATAGGAAATACCAGGAGGGATCTTTTACCTGTGAAGTGATATTGATCGGTTCGCTCCAGGTCTTACCGTCATCTTCGCTTTTTACCAACATCAATTGGGCTGTTTCGTCGGGAGTCATTCCCGGCATGGAGTTCCACCATGCACGTCCGTTCCCCATACCGTGTGTCCAGGCGGCAACGATCCAGATCGTATTTGTCTTCTCATCGACCAGAATGGATGGGTCGCCCACACCGTTCTGTGCATGGGGCAAACCACCGGTTTCACCGAATGTCATGGCTACACGCATCGGTTCCCAGGTCTGCCCTTTGTCGGTACTGCGGCTGACACCTATGTCGACCATTTCTTGTAAGTCTACGCTGCTGTTGTAACGGATATCATAAACCCCCAGAAGAGTTCCGTTATTCGTTGTCACCAGCCCCGGGATACGGAATGCGGCGGAGCCGTCGTCTCCGGCCTGGCGTACGCCTACCCCTACACGGCGGGGAGCTTCCGCTTTACCGTTCCAGGTGATTTCCATCGGTTTGTTATTGATGATTGCTTCCGGTATGGTAAAGGAAACTCTCGATAGCAGAGATGTTTCCGGTTTCATTTCAATACTGACCCAGTAATAATTCGGGCCTTTTACCATCGGCTGTTTGGAGGTCAGTGTAATGGTGTTTCCCGGAGTTGTTATTTCATCCTGTTTAACCGAGTAGGAAAGGTTGGCGGTACGTGTTTTTCCCGGAGTGAAACTTGTTACATAAGTCACCGGATTAAAATGAGTTCCTTCCCTTGCAGGTGCTTCCGTCCCGCTATAGAACAACCGGACAGCCTTTATATCGGATACGTTTGTTTCATTGCCGAATTGAAGAGTCAGTTTATTTAATACATCCCCTTTCTGTGCAGGAATACGCATTTCCAGCAGCACATTGTCCGTACGATCGATCAGAATCGGGATTTGCTGCTCCCTGACGTACAGGCTGTCTGCAGCAATAGCGGTTTGCACGATGAATAGAAGACAGAGATAAAAGATGCTTTTTTTCATGATAATTGTTCTATGAATTAGTAAATGTAGTTCCAAAGGTAACGATTTCATGGTATGCCTGCCGTTACCTCTGGGACTTTTTATTGATATTTTTATTGTTAATCCGTCATATTTGCCACTTTCGGACGAAGGAAGCATATCTGTATCAGCAGGGCGATGGCAACAAGGCCTGCCAGCATGGCAAAGTCATGTCCCAGGTTTCCGGCATCCGTCGATCTTCCCAGCAGGTCTGTGATGGCAGCTCCGGCAAATACCCCTGTCATATTCATAATGCCATAAGCGGTCGCACGGTAACGAGGTGAGATGAACTGGCAAAGGATCGGCATATTGTTTGCATCGAAGATTCCGAAACCGATACCGAAACAAAGTCCGCCGCCTACGATCATCAGGAAGTTATGACCGAAACCGAGCAAAAGTAACGATGGAATGGTCAAAGCCAGTCCGATAGCGCCGGTATAGACACGGCCGCGTACGTTTGTTTGTATCCATCTGTCCGACATGATCCCGCCGACAATTACACCGATAAACGAAGATAAGGCGATCGTGATGGTCGATAACGGTCCGGCTTCCGACATATCTATGGACAGATTTTCGGAGAATAACGTAGGAAGCCAGTTTTTCGTTGCCCAGCCGGGTAAGCTCGGGGTGGCAAAATAAAGCAGGATGATCCAGAAGGAAATGTTGGTAAACAACATTCCCATTCCCTTGAGAGCTCCTTTGACCGGATTCTCGACTGCGGTGCCTACTTCTTTTATCTTATGAATGATATGATCTTTTTTATCTTTCAGGAACAGGATCAGAACAACACTGTATGCAATACCGACAATCCCGAACCAGTGGAAAGTCGTTTCCCAGGTGAAAGCGCTTGCAACTGTTGCTCCGAAACCTCCCAGAGCCTGTCCGGTGTAAAGCCCGGTCATGTGAATACCAACTGCCAGTGAACGGGTTTTCCCCTGGTGATAGTCGGTGATCAGAGATAATCCAGCCGGGATATATAAGGCTTCACTTACCCCCATCAGGGCCCGCAGGAAATAAATCTGGTTGAACGTGGTGCAATAGCCCATCATAAGTGTGACAAACGACCAGACGAACAGACTGCCGACGATCAGCCATTTGCGGTTTACCCTGTCGGCTATCATTCCTGCCACGGGACTCATGAATCCGTATATCCAGAGGAATACGGCCATCAGTCGGCCGAAATTGGCTGCCGATTCCAGTTCGGTGATGTCGATCATCATCGCATCTTTCATGGTCGAGAGCATCTGCCGGTCCATATAGTTCAACAGGGCTACTCCCCATAACAGACCGACAACTACCCAGGGGTATATTTTTTTATTATTCATTTCGTTATATTTTAGAGGCGAAAACAAAGTTTGGTGAAGATAAGCCATCTGAAGTTCATTTGCCGTCTGCTTTAGCTGACGGAGCAGTAAATGATCTATTTCTTTGGACTTTAGTCCCATTTTAAACAATCTCCTTTTGTTAAGAGAAATGTGGCTAAAGCCTAAAGAGGAAAACAACTTGTAAACCGTCAGCTAAAGCAGACGGCAAATGAACTTTTGACAGCATTTTCTTTCTGTTTATGTTATTTTGAAAGGATTTCTTTGCAAAGCAGATTGCATTTCAGAAGCATCCGGGGGATGTGGAACGGGCCTTTGTACATATTTCCTTTGGCCGACTGTGACAATGTACCGTCATAGTGGAAATAACCGTACCATTCGCCATATTCCCTGTCCGGGAAACGGGCATATGTATATTCATTGATCATCCGGTGCATTTCCAGATATTTTGCATCACCGGTGGCCTCATAGGCATAGAGTGTGGCAATGATGGCTTCACATTGGGGCCACCAGAATTTCATATCATGCCAGTATTCCTGTTGAGGAAGGTTTTTGCAGTCTTTGAAATAGCTGATTCCACCGTATGTTTTGTCCCAGCCCCATTCCCAGGCCCAGTCGAGGATGGTTAATCCCATTTCTTTCAGTTCGGGATCCCAGTTCCGGTATTTGGCCTCTTCCAGAATGAACCAGGCTGTTTCGATGGAATGGCCCGGATTGATCGTACGGCCCGGTATCGAGTCGATGAATTCGCCGTTCGGACCGACTGTTTCGAGAATCGTTTTGAATTCCGGCTTCATAAAGTCACGGCGTAATTCGGCGATGGATTCGTCTATTTGCTTTGTAAGGATCTCGTCGTTGACGGCTTCACGGATACGGGCTGCCGTATCGATCAGGATCATACAGAAAGAATGTCCCTTCGCAACGAATCCTTCACGGAATTTCGGTTCCAGTAATCCCGGTGTATTTTTATAATGAAGGATCTGCTTGAATAATTTTACAGCTTTATCGGCATAGCTTTTATCTCCGGATGCAATAGAATATTGCGCCATGGCAATGGCCGCAAAAGTTTCGGAGAAAACATATCTTCTTTTGCGCACAGGGATACCGGTTGCCGTCACTTCATAAAACATACGTCCATCCGTATCGAAGCAATATTTCTCGATGAAATCGATACCGTTTTTACAGGCTTCCAGCCATTCGGGCTTTTTTTCGATATTGTTGTAAGCGTAAGCCAGTATGAAGGCGAACCGCCCCTGGAACCATACGGATTTATTGGAATCCATTAAGGAACCATCCCTGTTCAGGCAGGTGAAATAGCCGCCGTTCTCTTTGTCGATGCCATATTTCAACCAGAATGGCATGACATCGTTCAGTAAGTCGCTTTTGTAAATGTCGCCCCAGTAACCGATATATTCGGCAGGCTGGGCAATATTTGTTTTTGCATCCATAATGATTAGAATTTGTTACATCTTTCAAAGAAATTGATAGCTTCGAGTTCAGCTTTCATAGCCGCTTCTTCCGCATCGGTCATATTTTGGAACGGTGTGCGGTTCTTTCCGAGATCCAGGCCGATCAGTTTCATGATACGCTTACCTCCTACGATGTTTCCACGATAATGGCAGATCACGTTGATCACTTCCTGTGAGAAGTTTTGCTTTTCGCGGGCTGTTTCCAAGTCGCCGTCTTTCCATGCTTCGATGATGCCGACCAGTTCTTTTCCGTTATAATTGGTTGTTCCGCCGATTCCACCCTGTGCACCGCCCATTGCGAGGCAAGGCAAAATCGTTTCGTCCTGCCCGTGAAGCATGTCGAATTTTCCGTCTTTGTATAACCTGCATTGATTATATTCGTAAAGACTTTCGTATGTATATTTAATCCCGGCGAAATTAGGAATGCGGCCGTCTACGGTTTTCAGGAAATCTACCATCGGGAGGAAAGCGCCGTTGAATGCAGGGATATGATAATAATAGAAAGGCAGTTCCGGTGCCCCGCAAGCAATCTCTTCGCAGTATTTTACCAATTCCTCGATGCGGTTTACTTTCGGGAACGGAGAAGCCATGGCTCCGATACCCCATGCTCCGATCTTTTGTGCGTGGGCAGCCAGGTTGCGGCTGGTTTTTACACAGGTACTGCCTACATGTACGATTACTTTGAATCCTTCGGGTGCTACTTCCATCCAGCGTTCAGCGAGTTTGATACGCTCTTCTTCCGTAAGCATGTAACCTTCACCGGATGAACCGTTGATGAAAACACCTTTTAATCCGTTGTTGACAAGAAGTCTGGCATAAGCTTCAATGGGTTCGTAATTCACTTCTCCATTTTCATAAAACGGAGTAAACGGGGCATCGATAAGTCCTTTAATTCTTTCCATGGTGTATAGTGTTTATTCTTTATGTGTGTTGCTGTTTAAAAACTTGACAAATATAAATAAAATATTTTATTAATTAGAGTGTGAATTGAGAATTATTTTCTTAATTCTTTGTTTTTGTGTGATATTAGTGTCTCTTATTACCCAGGATTTATCTTTAGACTTAGGTAAGAAGAATTCCAAAGGAGGCTATATTTATATTGAATATAGCGACCTTTGGAATAGGAGTCAGTTAAATTTTAACTATCAATTATGTTGAAAAATATCAATAACCCGGAGTTTGTTCCAACGTATCGTCTGCGTTCAAAGTGGTTACATCGATCGGCCAAAGGAGTTTATGGCTTTCGCTTTCTTTTAGAACGGCTCCGTTTCCTTTATAACCTGATTCAGCGCAAAACGCCAATGCTTTTCCATTCTTTCCGTCTTTCATGCGGCAGATATCAAACCAGCGTTTGCCTTCATTTACAAACTCTTTGTCTTTTTCTGCGAGGATAGCCAGTTCGTTTGTCTTGAAGTCTGAATTGGTATAGCCGTATTTTGCTTCATTCCAGTTGGAACCGTAGGCACGCTTACGAACCTGGTTCAGGTAAAAGGCTACATCCCCATCTTCCATATTGGCAACTTCCGCCATTAGCAAGAGGGCATCTGCATAGCGGTAGATTGCCTCGTCACCGCAGAAAACGCGGGTGTTATTTGAATTGACATAACCCAGGTTCTTTTTCAGAACCGTACCCATTAAAGAGCCGTCTGCCAGATAATATTCCAGGAATGTAGCATCACGGCGGGTGTCTTCCGCGTCAAAAATGCGCCATAAGCCCAGTTCGTATTCGTTTCTCTGCCAACCGCTGCCTTTTAGTTCGAGTGTATCTCCTGTAATAAGGTTTCCGTCGCGTCCGTAGACCGTATTTACGAAGTTAGGTTGCGCATAAACAAATTCGCTTGCCTGGTTGGTTGCTTCACCGTCTGCGAACCGGGCTACCATGATCATCTCTTTGTTACCTTTATTGGTTACATCCCAGATCTCCTTGAAGTTATCGCACAAGCCGAAACGGGAGTCGTTCAGGATCGTGTTCAGATAGCCTTTGGCTTTCGATAAGTCGTCGGAGGCGGGAGTCTGATCATCCAATGATACTTTTGCACTCCACAGGTAGACCTCTGCCGCCAACATGGTTGTAGCTGCTTTCGACCAATAAGCTTTATTGCTTTTGATGGTTTCGTCCGATCCGAAATATTCCAGCGACTTTGCCAGGTCCGATTTGATAAAATCCATGATCGTTTTAGCCGATGAACGTGGTGTGTAAAGCGTTTCGACGTCTACTTGTCCGTCCAGAACTTTCACTCGTTCGATCAATGGTACGCCGCCAAAGGTTCTGTAAAGTGTGAAGTAATGTAATGCACGGATCCCATAAGCTTGTGCCAGCAGATAATTGATAGTGGAAGCATTCTCTTCCTGCAAGGCAGTTCCTTCCACTTCCTGTATCAGCAGGTTGCAATCGAAGATATAGCCGTATGTCCCGTTCCAGTTTGAAATACCAGTGTTGTCTGCATCCAGGTTGTTCTCTTTGATACGGTCGTAGTTGATAGAGGTGATCAATGAGGAAGTACCGGATTTGTTTGTCCCTCCGCGTGCTTCGCCCAGCAAGAACTGTCTGTTGAAATTACTAGCCCGCAGGTCGACATGTATCCCGTTCATATAAGATTCCACCTGGGATACGGTTTTCCAGTAACTCCCGCTTCCGTAGTAATCGAGAGGAACCAGGTCCAGATCACATGATGTATAAAGTACTGCGCTGGCAGCTATACATGTATTTATAATTGTTTTCTTTAAGTTCATAATTAACCGAATTTAGACTGTTTAATTGTTTATAAAGTAACGCTGATCCCGAATAAAAGGGTACGTGGTAAAGCATATCCGGAACCGGCTATACCTGCCATCGTTTCAGGAGTTGCCACCAACGCACATTGCGTGATGTATCCTAAATTCTGTCCGGTAACAGATACTTCTACATTTTGTAACATCACTTTCTGTACCCAGTTCTTTGGTAATGTGTATGCCAGGGATATTTCACGGATAGCCAGATAACTACCGTCATAGCAGAACATAGTTGATCTTCTGTAATAGTTGGATTTACCTAGCTGATCTGCCCAGTAATATTTAGGTAACGTTCCGTTCGGATTTGTTTCCGACCAGGTGTTTTTCACATCTGTGGTCATGTTGTATGATCCCTGCATACATCCCAGGAACCAGTTACTTGTCTGGTCATAGATTTTGTAATCCAACCCAAAGTCGAATGCTGCATAAAGGCGTAGGTTCTTCCAGCTGAGATTTGTATTGAAACCTCCCGTATAACGTGGTTTCGTGTTGCCTACTTTTACCATATCATATTGATCGATCACGCCATCGCCGTTTACATCTTTCCATTTCACATCACCCGGTTGGATCGGTAATTTTTTCACTTTGGAAGCCCCTTCTTCGCCGGTCCCTTTATCACTGTCGGGCAGTTCATCCCATGATTTTTTACCATAAAGTACGCAGGCGGAAGCTCCACCTCCTCTGTCTTCCAGGTAATCAGGGATTTCATCCCAATTTTTATAGATACCGTCTGCCTGGAATGCATACATCATGCCTGGTTCCTGACCTTCCTGGTAACCGCCTACCCATATTTTCTCATCGCCGTTTCCTGAATATACCTGGAAGGCATCCTGACGATTCTTGTCCAGTCCGTTGTTGGGTAATGAAACGATGATATTTTTGTTGTAAGCAATGTTTGCTCCTACTGTCCAGTTCCAGTCCTTGGTCTGGATGATCTTGGCATTCAGGTCTATTTCAATACCTTTATTCCGGATTTTTCCGTTATTAGTCAGAACGGAACTGATACCGGAAGAAGAAGGCAGACTAATATTTGCATATTTGTCGGAAGTCAGACGGTTATAGTAAGTAAAGTTTGCATTTAAGCGGTTTTCCAGGAAACTCAGGTCTAAACCTGCTTCAATAGTTCTTGATTTTTCCCATCTCAATCCGGGGTTCGGTATGCTTCCGATCACATAACTTGTATTTCCGTCGTATTTGGAAGATGTGCTGTAAGAACCTTGCAAGGTATAATATCCGATCTGGTTTGTGTCGACTTTGCCGTTCAAACCGAAACTCGCACGCAGTTTACCAAAAGAAAGGATATCGGAATATTTCTGCATGAATTTTTCTTTGGAGAATACCCATCCTGCGGATACTCCGGGGAAAACGCCCCAGCGATTGTCTACCAGGCGTGAATATCCGTCGGAACGCATTACCAGGGAAAGGAGATATTTGCTCCGGAAATCGTAGTTGGCACGACCGAAGTAAGACATGATTCTTTCTTTGTTATGATATGTATCGATGTTACGTTTGTTCTCTCCTTTATCTGTCAGTTCCAGATCCCCGAAGTCGTCGGTTGCAGCACCGGAACCGGATGCGCTCAAATAACGGGTGTAAGAATCATAATATTCGGTACCGATCATGGCGTCCAGATAATGATCCTGAGTGATCTGGTTGCTGTAGTTCAATACGGCGTTGTATGTCTGGTCGAATTTACGTCTCCAGTTAGAAGAAGTAGAACGTGTTGTATTAATAACGGTCGGAGTCTGGTAGAAATCTTTATTGAATGATTCGGCAAGCTGTTCTTCGTAGTACCAGTTACCCGAAACTTTTAAAGAAAGTCCTTTCATAAAATCGATATTGAAACTTTGGTTCATTGTGAATTTATCACTCTGGTTGTCACGAATGAATTTCTCCGGCTGATATTGTTGATTACCGTCCTGATAGTGCTGTCCCAATAGGAGGTTCCCTTCTTCGTCTTCATAGCGAACCGTAGGAGGCGTCGATAAGATACGTCCGAAATAATTATATTCGGAAACGGCGGAACCCGGAAGATTTTCCCAGTTAGCCCGCGTGAAGTTTAAACTGGAATAGGAGGTTAACCACGGTTTGATCTTATAATCTCCGTTGAATACAAAAGAATATCTTTCATAGAATGTGTTGATAGGGAGTCCTTCCGAATAGTTATATCCCAGACCTGCATAATAATGTCCCCTGTCGTTACCACCCGACATATTGATATTGTAATCCTGAGTCAGGGCAGGTGTGTTGAAATTGTAATCTCTGACATTTGTATCTTTAAAGATCAGCTCTTTGCCGGTAACAGGATCGATCATGCTGTTCCAGCCTTTACCCAGCAGGAACCTGTTGGTATCATCCAGGTACATCGTGCTGTAAACGGCTGCCATATCATTTGTCAGAGGAGTTACACCGTCTGCTGCAAAATATTTGTTTCCTGTTCCGTGGGGCGAAGCAGATCCCAATGTAGCGGATGATACATAACCAACTCCGCTGCCATCAGCTCTCTGCCACATGTTCGAAGAGCGGGAATATGCAGTACGCATCCAATAAATATAATCTTCAGCATTACAGAATTCATACGGATTGTTCAGGAAGTTCAAGCCGAGTTTCGCTTTGAAATTGATTTCGGATTTCCCTGATTTTCCCTTTTTCGTCGTAACCAGGATAACTCCGTCGTTTGCACGGGCACCGTAGATAGCAGTGGCACCTGCATCTTTCATGACCTGCAGGTCTTCAATGTCTTCCGGATTGATATCGCTTAAACTACCACGTACCTGTCCGTCGACGATGATCAGCGGTGAACCTGTACCATCGAGATTGGTACCACCACGGAGAATGATTGTCGGAGTAGCGGCCGGACTTCCTGATGCCTGGATGACACGTAATCCGGAAACGGCTCCCGACAGGGCCTGTGCCGGGTTGGTGTAAGAACCGGTCGTCAGTTTTTCGTTGGCTACTTTGGCAATCGAGTTAGTCGATTTCGATCGGAGTTGTTTCCCCGAATAACCTGTGATAACGACCTCGTCGAGAGTTTGTGCATCTTCTTTCAGGATAATTTTAAATGGCTGTGCGTTTGTTACCCTGACTTCCTGGGTCTTGTATCCGATATAGGAGATTTCAAGTGTAGCTCCTCTGGTAACCTGTATAGTGAATTTCCCGTCAATATCAGTGACGGTTCCATTGGTTGTGCCTTTTTCAATAACGGATGCACCCGGAATGGTTGTATTCAGATCGTCGTAAACGACTCCCTGGATACTCATTTTCTCCTGTGCCCATGCAATTGCCGGTAATAAGAAAATGAGCATAAAAATGAAGGTTTTTTTCTTCATGATACTTGTTTTATTAATTGGACATTTAGATATGGATCTACCATATAATAATCAGTTTGTTTACGTTTAATTTGATTTCCCGGTATGTTGAAAAGTCATACCTGGTGCAGACCGGCATATAGTGTGCCGTGAGAACGTTGCATCTTTTTGTGTGATCTTGTTTTACTTGTGATTCATGAAATTTTCATTCGCATAGATTTTATTAGGTGATACAATAATGTTATAATGTTCCGGCTGTTGACAGGAAGCCGGAGAGTCCTGATTTTTAGTTGTTGAAATCCTTCTTTTTTTCGTATCTGAGTTCTTAGAAGACTATGATATTTTGAACTTTTTTTAGAAAAGGGAAAGCTTGTTTTTGAATGGGAGGATTCCTGTGGACCACCGATGTAAGTTTCACAGAAGGAGTTGTTTCGGATTTTTTTTATTTACTCAGAACTATATTTGAAAAATATTTATCTACTTTTGTTTGTTCAAAATATCGCAGTAAAAAATAATACCATGAATACAAAATTCCTTATTACAGCAGATAGCAATCGTAGTGCTCTTCTTAAAAAGAAGATTATACATTATTATATAGCCAATGGTGATGCCACAATCGCGGAATTGTGCAAGGAAATGGATTTGAGTATTCCTACTGTAACCAAACTGGTCGGGGAATTATTGGATGATGGTTATATTCTGGACTTTGGAAAACAGGAGACAAGCGGAGGGCGTAAACCGAATATTTACGGTCTGAACCCTACTTCCGGTTATTTTGTCGGAGTTGATGTGTACCGGAGTAAGATCAATATTGCAGCTGTCGATTTCAAAGGAGAAAAATTGCGTGTTGAAGAGAGTATTCCCTATACCCTGGAAAATACTCCGGAAGCCCTGGAGAGTTTGTGTTATCTAATCAATGATTTTATCGATCGGTTGAGTGTATCGCGTGACAAAGTACTGGCGGTAGGAGTAAATATTTCAGGACGTGTAAATCCGGTTTCCGGATATAGTTATAGCATTTTCTATTTTGAAGAAAAACCCTTATCCCAAATCCTGGAAGAGCGGATCAAGATTAAAATATATATCGAAAATGATACCCGAGCCATGATCTATGGCGAATACATGCAAGGCGTGGTTAAGGGTGAAAAAAATATATTATTTATTAATATGGGATGGGGCTTAGGACTTTCTATCTTCATAAACGGCGAGCTTTACTATGGAAAATCCGGTTTCTCCGGTGAGTTCGGACATTTTTGCTTTTTTGATAACGAAATCCTTTGTCATTGCGGTAAAAAGGGATGCATTGAGACTGAAGCATCCGGATCTGCCTTGCATCGCAAGCTGTTAGAGCGTTATCGTGAAGGTAGTAGTACTATTTTAGCAGGCAAAATAGAGAAGAAAGAAAAGATAACCATGGCCGATATGATTGAAGCGATCCAGAAAGAAGATGTGTTATGCATTGAAATACTGGAGGAAATGGGAGAGAAGTTGGGACGTGGAATTGCCGGTCTTATGAATATCTTTAATCCTGAATTAGTCGTACTCGGAGGTACTTTGTCGCTTACAAGTGAATATATCAGTCTGCCTATAAAGAGTGCTATACGGAAATATTCTCTTAATTTGGTATCTCAGGATACAGAAATCAAAGTCTCCCGATTAGGGGAACGTGCTGGTGCCTTGGGGGCATGCCTGCTTTCAAGAAGTAAAGTGTTGGGGATGATTCATTATTAATCAATATTTTTATTAACAATACGGTATTTATAAATCTTGCCGATATAAGATTTATGGACCTTTATTTTATTTATTGCCAAAAGGTAATTTTGTAAATCAAAGGGAGTAATGAATAATTGCTTCCTTTGATTTTTTATATACTCCTCTTATAGAAAAACAATCTAAGCAGAATAGTTTTATTTTTATCAAAATAAATATTGATAAATTTGATTTGATATA
>NZ_QUHH01000022.1:0-121638 GCF_003479515.1 Parabacteroides sp. AF14-59
AGAACTTATTTGCTTCAGGCTAAACCGATAGAGATCGCATGTCCCGGATCTGACCAGATCACAGTGGTGGCATGGGCAGGACTTTCCGGAGAAAACGAAAATATCAGTGCTTTGAACCAGGCGAATATTATTTCAGACCTGCAAGTAAGCCTCAAACAAAACAATGGTGTTGCAGCAAGCTTACCGGGAGATTTATTCTACGGACAGGTTACTTTGAAAAGTACTTCTACAAAAGCTAGCTCTGAAACATTAAAGATAGAACGTAAAGTTTCTTCTGTTTCTTTGATCACTAAAGGTGTTATTAAAATGCTGGATTCAAGAGATGGTAATTTTTATTACAAAATAAAGAAAACAAAAAGCTCTTTTAATCATAACGGAGAATTGATCGGAGAAGATATCGAATATATTATTCCGGCTACAATGAACGATAAAGGAAATGTTGTTGCAGACAACACAACCATTTTACCGGCTTCCGATATCACTATAGAGCTTTACAAAGACGATAAAATGATTCTTTCTTCCGAAAATGTCAAAAATTTGGAGAAAGTGTCTATAAACGAAGGAGAATTGTCTGAATTGACTTTTGACCTTTCAAGAAACAGTGGTAATATTGTTGTAGCAGACTGGGGTTCAGTTATTCAACATGTTACTATTGGTTAAAATTTGACCCTCAATTTTTTATATGCATAAAGGCGCACATTCGGATTGTTCCGAGTGTGCGCCGATTTTTTTTATATACGCAATTCTCAGTGATAGGAATACCACCCTTTATGATAGACATGCATATATTAATTTAAGTCGCAAAAACATTGATATTCAACAAACGCAAAGAAGACAGGTGTATTCAAATCACAAATGACACATTTACCACCCATCATATAAGAGAAAGCAAAGATTGACACATATACCATATATCTATGATAGAAATACACACATGACAAATAAAGCTAACGGTAGTACATTTGTAGACACAATACAATTTGTGAAATTTTACCCTATACTCTGCCTATATGAACCCTTAATTCTGTAGGCAAACCTTAATTAACATAACCGGGAGGTTACATAATTAATAAAGCCCGCATTCTCAAGTTGTTTATAACGACAATCTGAGAATGCGGGCTTCTTTTTGGACTAATTTATGGACAGATTTGTCCGTATTCGGACACCCCTTTCAATACTTCCACCCTCATTTTCAACACAATATAAATATGGCACATACGTTGTAGACAGATTAGCAGATAAACAGAGGATAATATGGAAATAATTAAACTGGAAGGTATAACAAAAGTGTACCGCACAAGCGAAGTAGAGACCACTGCACTTGAAAATGTGAATCTCACCGTCAGAAAGGGAGAATTCCTTTCAATCATGGGACCATCCGGATGCGGAAAGAGTACGTTACTCAATTTAATGGGATTGCTGGATGTGCCGGATAAGGGCAATATCCTGATCAACGACACAAGAACCACCGAAATGAAAGACGGAGAAATGGCTGAGTTCAGAAACGAAATGCTGGGATTTGTTTTTCAGAGTTTTCATCTGATCAATTCACTGAATGTGCTCGACAATGTAGAACTCCCCCTACTCTACAGGAACTCCACAGCAAAAAGTCGACGGGAAGCTGCCGTAAAAGTATTGGAAAAAGTAGGACTATCACACCGCATGAGACATTTCCCGACCCAGTTATCGGGCGGACAGTGCCAACGTGTTGCCCTTGCCCGTGCCATAGTCGGTAATCCGCAGATCATTCTCGCCGATGAACCGACCGGAAACCTGGACAGCAAAATGGGAGCGGAAATCATGGAACTTTTATTCCAACTGAATGAAGAAGGCACAACCATCGTAATGGTTACACATGACGAGCATATCGCTGAATCAACACAACGCATCGTTCGTTTTTTCGACGGAAGACGGGTAGAATAAATCAAAAGAAACCAGTATGTACAAAGTATATTTCAAACAGGCACTGCTGATGCTGAAACAAAACAAGTTTATCAGCATGATCGCTATTATGGGAACTGCGCTGGCTATTATGATGATCATGACGATCATTGTGACAGACGAGATAAAAGAGATCAGCACGGCGCCGGAGATAAACAGGAACCGCACCTTGTATGTCGACTACCAGGTCAAAAGGGATACGGCCAGAAACAGCTGGCAGTCGGGATCTATCTCTTACGAGACGCTCAAAGAGTATCTTTACCCGCTGAAAACTCCCTTGTATGTTTCCGGAGTCAATCCATCATGGTCAAATATTCCAAATACACTGATTACGCGCGAAGGATCGAGCGAGATCATCAACGCACATATGCGGATAACTGATGCGGCTTACTGGAAAATAATGTCTTTTTCCTTCACGCAGGGACGGCCTTTCAGCGACGGGGAATTTCAGTCGGGAATATCCGCGGCTGTTGTCAGTAAAACTCTCGCCCAACAAATATTCAAAGGAGAAAATGCGCTGGGAGAAACTTTTCTGGTGAATTTCAAACCGTACCGGATCGTGGGTATTGTAGAAGATGTATCGCCGGTGTTCAAACAGGCATACGGCGACCTGTGGATACCTCATACCACACAGCCCGTCGAAAACAGGTTTACCGAAGTGATGCTGATGGCTGAAAGTCCGGAAGATTTTCCTGCTATTATAGAAGAGGTACGAAGGATGGAGAAAAAATTCGAAACGGAACGCAGTCCCTGGATTCTCTATCTGAAAGGACCGGTAAACAACAAGATCTTCCAGAAAGGCATTTATGGGAACAATGCCGAAGAGATTACTTCTGCTATCGCCGTACAAAAAAGGAAAATGATTTTTATCCTGCTGATCCTGCTGCTGATACCGGCAATCAATCTCTCAGGATTAAGCCTCTCACGTATAAAGAAGCGGACGGAAGAGATCGGTATCCGAAAAGCATTCGGTGCCAAGAAATATACGATCCTGATACAGGTGCTTTTTGAAAACCTGATCACTTCGGTGATCGGCGGCGTGATCGGATTGGCACTCTCGTACGTTATTGTCTTCCGGATGCGGGACTGGCTGCTGGATGTCCCGGCAGACAGTACGATCCCGGTCAGTACGCTCATCTCTTTCCCAGTCTTGCTGGCGGTATTTGCTGTTTGCCTGATCATCAATCTCCTTTCTGCCGGTATACCGGCTTACCGGGCTTCACGGATGAAGATCATTAATTCACTCAATCAAAATGACAAATAATTATGATACGTCACATATTTAAAATTATCTGGAATGAACGTAAAACGAATGCCTGGATCGTGTTGGAATACATACTTGTATTTTGCGTGCTTTGGTTTTGCGTCGATTACCTGTACTATATGGGTAAATGTTATTGGGAACCGGTCGGTTTCGACACGAAGAACACATATGTGCTCGAGATGCAAAAAAAACCCGACACTTCCTTCAACAACACGGAAGGAAACGGAGAAACGGAAGAAGTGGACAAACTGGCACTGGCACAAACATTTTTGAACCGGGTAAAAAATTATCCGGGTGTAGAAAATGTATGTTTTTCCAAATGGGCGGCACCTTTTGAGAGATCCAGCTACATGAGCGGCTATTATATCGACGAAGACACGACCCATAATGTCACATTCCGGCTGAGATGGGTTTCAGAAAGTTTCTTCGATGTATTCAGAATAAATACCACCGCCAAAGAGATTAGCGGCTGGGATGCTCCCGGAACGAACCAAATACTGATCACCCCGAACCGGGAAGGCTTATTCGGTAATGAAGAATACAGTGTTCCGCTGGAAGATGTGAAAAAACTAACTTCATCCACCAGCGACAGAAAGGAACATACTGTCATCGGGAGCGCTGAAAAAATGAAAGACGGCTATTTCAACTCGTATTTCTGTAATATATTGTTGCCGTTAGTAAGGGAGGAATATGATTTGCGGGAAATGCAGATATGTCTGCGTGTAAGCCCGGGTGCTGATAAAGATTTTGAAGAACGGTTTACAAAGGAGATGCGGGAACAACTAATGCTCGGACCGTATTTCATGAGTTCGCTGAAATCGATCGACAAAAATGCCCGGATAACAAACTGGCCTACAGATGATTTGAATGGCATCTATGCGATCACGGCTTTCCTGATCCTGAATATATTCCTGGGGATCATCGGGACATTCTGGTACCGCACGCAAGCACGCCGGAGCGAAGTCGGTCTGCGGCTGGCACTCGGATCGACCCGGTGGGGTGTGAAAAAATTAATTTTCGGAGAGACGTTGCTGCTGTTATTTATCGCCAGCATAGTGGGAGTAAATATCTGCATTAACATAGGGCATACCGAATTACTAGAACTTCTTGATATTCCAATTGCAAACAGAATGGATGCGGGTATAGGGAATGAACAGGAATTTATCAATTATGCACTGGCATTCGGTTTACTGGCTGTCATATCACTGATAGCGGTATGGTATCCTGCCCGACAGGCAGCAAAGATTCCACCGGCAGAAGCCTTACGGGATGAATAAAATTAGTAACTTTACAGTACTGATAATAATGAAATAATATTGGCTATGATACTTATCTGTGACGATGATCTTACGGTACAAACTTCACTGACCTTGGTGCTGAAGCGGGCAGGATATGAGGTTGCAACAGCTTCGAACCCACAGGAGACGATCGACTTCGTGCGCCGTACCTGCCCGCAACTGATCCTGATGGATATGAATTATAGTAATACGACTACCGGCGAGGAAGGGCTGGAGTTACTGGCGAAAGTCCGTATCTTCTGCCCGGCGGTTCCGGTAATCCTGATCACCGCCTGGGGGTCCATAAACCTGGCAGTGCAGGGCATACGGGCAGGTGCTTTCGATTTCATCACCAAACCCTGGAACAACCTGGCTTTGCTGAAAACGATACAGACTGCCATCCAGCTACAGGAAAGCGAAGAAAAAGAGACGGACGGAAAAGAAACGGAAAGAACCGACCGCTTTGAGAAGATCATCGGAAAATCGATCCTTCTGCAACAGATTCTCAATACAATTTCACGCATCAGCCGCACAAACGCTCCTGTCCTGATCACCGGAGAAAGCGGAACAGGCAAGGAACTGATAGCCGAAGCGATCCATGAGAATAGCAACCGCCAGGGCAAACCGTTCGTAAAGGTCAATCTGGGAGGTATTTCACAATCGTTGTTCGAAAGCGAAATGTTCGGTCATAAACAGGGGGCTTTCACCGATGCACGCCACGACCGGACCGGACGTTTCGAACTCGCAGACAAAGGAACGATTTTTCTCGATGAGATCGGAGAACTGGATATGGTCTGCCAGGTCAAACTATTAAGGGTGCTACAGGATCAGACATTCGAGCCGTTGGGTGAAAGTAGACCCCGGCAAGTAGATACGCGCATTATCTGTGCGACAAACAAGAATCTCCCGGAGATGGTGGCACAAGGCAAATTCAGGGAAGATTTATTTTACAGGATCAACCTGATCACGATACAGATGCCGGCTTTACGCGAACGGCTGGAAGATATACCTCTGCTTGTCGATCATTTTACGCAGAAACAAGCGGAACAAAATAACTTGTCCCCAATAGAAATATCACAGGAAGCATACGGATATCTGAAAAAACTTCCTTATCACGGAAACATACGCGAGTTGAAAAACCTGGTAGAACGGACAATCCTGATTTCTGGAAAGAAAATCATTACGGATGCCGACTTCAAAAAGCAATATATAGAAGTCCCTTCCAGCCAACCTGTAAGCGGGAATACGATCCTTTCGCTGGAGAGGGTAGAAAAAGAGATGATACAAAAAGCGGTGGAATTATATGGTTGCAATCATTCCAAAATAGCGACGGCATTGGGACTGACCAGGCAAACGTTATATCGCCGCCTTGAAAAATACGATATCAAATTACCGGAATGAAATCGAAGCTGATATTTTGGACGATCGCTGCTTTTATCGCGTGTATCGCAAGCGGTATTGGTTTTCTCTTTTTCAGGGAAGAACCGATCCCCTTTTGGGTCGTACAGTGTATCGCCATCTTATCACTCTTGCTGGCTACATTTATTTACCATAAGCTGGTCAAACCGTATCACATCCTGCTCAGCGGCATGCAACTTCTTAAAGACCAGGATTTTTCCACTCATCTGCGCCCGGTCAGGAATAAAGATGCGAATGAACTGATCGGAATCTTCAACCGGATGATCTCACAATTGCGGAGCGAACGATTGGCAGTACGGGAGAAAAACCAGTTTCTCGACCTGCTCATTCATGCCTCTCCACAGGGGATCATCATCCTAAACTTCGATAAACAGATCGTAGAGGTAAATCCCTCCGGATTAAAATTATTGAACATCTCCGAGCTTACGGAAATCAAAGGAAAGACATTCAACGAATCAACCTTTGAACTGGCACCTGCTTTAGCCGGGTTAAAACTGGGTGATGACGTGATGGTCCGAAATTCAGTAAATAAAATATACCGCTGCATCCATTCGTCTTTTATCGACCAGGGGTTCAAACATCCTTTTATCCTGATCGAAGAGATCACACATGAATTACAGAAAATCGAGAAAGAATCGTACGAGCGTATCATCCGCATGATGTCGCACGAAGTAAACAATTCCGTCGGTGCTATCGGCTCTACTTTGAATGTCGTTGCCGACATTTTTAAACAGGATGAAAACAATAAATGGGAATATGTACTGCCCGCAATCGAAGCTTCCTTCGATCGCTGCGGACATCTGGCCAGTTTCATCGGCAACCTGGCGCAGGTTATCCGTATACCCGAACCGACATTTTCACTTATCTCCCTGAACGAGCAGGTCCGTTCGGTATATGCCCTGACCAGCGCCGAATGCCAACAAAGAAATATAGAACTGGTCTTATCCCTCACAGAAGAAGACCAATATATTCATGTGGACGGTATCCAGTTCGAACAGGTCCTGGTCAATATCATTAAAAATGCTTATGAGGCGATCGGAAAAAACGGCAAAATACAAATCTATACGCACCATGCTCCTTTATCTATTATCATAGAAGACAATGGACCCGGCATAAGCGAAGAAACCAGACAGAAACTCTTCACTCCGTTCTTCACAACCAAATCTTCCGGCCAGGGAATCGGACTAATGTTCGTCAGGGAGGTCCTGACCAACCACCAATGCAAATTCAGCCTGACGACAGAGAACGGTCACACCTTATTCAAGATACTTTTCAATACCGACACCAAACCCTGATCCGGCATTTCATTTCCCCCAGATAGACACTCTGCATTACAAAATATCCGGATCAGGTTTAACAAATCCGACCGGATTACGGAGTTTATTCCGGATTTTCTTTTGCGATTGTAATTCTGCTAACGTTTGATTGATGAGTTCCAGTTGCATCCGGGTATCATCATTAATATCGTTGTAGTCGGAAAAAACTTCTTCTATGTATTCCTTCAAATTTTTAACTTCTTGCTGAAGTTCTACAACCTTATCTGCCGGAGGGTTTAAAACCAAATGCCGCATAGCAACAAAAACACGTATAATCCCCCTGTTTATCTCTATTGCTGTTTTGGATTTAAGCACACTACTGAGCATAGCGACACCGAGTTCACTAAAGGCAAAAGGCATGTATTTGACATTGCTTCCTCGTTGGTTGTTCAAGGTGCCAAAATTGCACCTTGAAAGTTCTTCTTTCGTTAGCTCAAACATAAAATCCTCACCTTCAAACCTTTCTATATTTCTTTTTACGGAACGTTTCAAGTATTTAGTTTCTATACCGTATATTTCCGCCAGATCAAAATCAAGCATTACCTTTTGTCCTCGTATCTCGTAAATTTTATTCTGTATCAGTCGAAGTTCCATGGTTATTAATTTTATTTATTAAAATACAAAGCTACCATAAAAACGAATTGAAAACAACTCAAAAGGCATGAAAAACAAAAAAGCCCCAAAATCTTTCGACCTTGAGGCTTAAATCGTAGCGAGACCCGGGATTGAACCGGGGACCTCATGATTATGAATCATGCGCTCTAACCAGCTGAGCTATCTCGCCATCATGTTTTTGGTGTCATTTTTCTTATTGACGCTGCAAAAGTAGAGGTAATTTTTATATTATGCAACACTTTTGCGAAAAAAAATCTATTATTTTTCAGGGCTTTCAGCTAAGCCGTTAAAAATTAGATGCTTTTTTACTATAAGATTATTGGGTTATATCAATCTTTATGATTAACTTGCTGCGCAAATAATTGTATGAAAGATGAAAAAAGAGAAGTTTCATATCGAATACATTTTCGATAAAGTTTCGCGACGAAGTTTATGGAATCACCTCACTACCCCTCCGGGACTATCGGCCTGGTTTGCTGATGATGTAACGATTAACAATAACACGTACATTTTTAAATGGAACAGGGATGAACAAGAGGCGGAAGTGCTAGCCGTAAAACCGGAAATAAGTATCCGTTACAGATGGACCGACGAGGAAGAGGATAATGTATACTTCGAATTTTTAATTCACACAGTCGAACTTACAGGAGCAACCGCTCTTGAAATAACAGACTTTGCCGAGCCGGATGAAAAGAAAGATTCCATCAATTTATGGGATTCCCAAGTGGAAGAATTGAAACGGACACTCGGTATTTAGGTTGTTTTAGAGAATAATGTAATGTTCTTATCGTTTTTTACACTACTTTTGCCCCGTCAACCCGGATAGGTAATGTTGAAGATAAAACGATTATATACATTTATGCTGCAGACTTTCCTGCCGTTGTTCATTATGACCTTCGGTATCTGCTTGTTTATTGTACTCATGCAGTTCCTTTGGAGGTACATAGACGACATGGTGGGAAAGGGATTGGGGATTCCTGTGCTCGGCGAAATGTTCTTTTATGCCGGATTATCACTCTTCCCCATGGCTCTCCCGCTGGCCATCCTGCTGGCATCTCTTATGACTTTCGGTAATTTAGGCGAGCGCCTGGAACTGTTGGCTATGAAATCGGCAGGGGTATCGCTTATTCATATCATGCGTCCCCTGATCATCACGATGGGGCTTATCAGTATCGGCGCTTTTTTCTTCCAAAACAATGTAATGCCTGTCGCACAGGTCAAATTATATACCCTACTCTACTCCATGCGTCAGAAATCGCCGGAACTGGATATTCCCGAAGGGGTGTTCTACGGGGAAATCACAGGATACAATGTATATGTAAAAGAGAAGGATAAGACCGGATTATTGAAGGATGTCATGATCTATGATTATTCGAAAGGATTCAATAAGACCAGTGTGATCGTTGCCGACTCCGGCAGACTAAAAACGTCAGCCGATAAGTTATTCCTTGTGTTATCTCTCTTCAACGGAGAATCATTCGAGAACATGGAAAACCAGTCGGGCAGCAGCAGCAAGAAAACGGCTGTTCCTTATCGCAGGGAGACATTCGAGAACAAAGAGATATTGATCGAATTCGATGCCAATTTCTCCCGCTCCGACGAGTCTCTCATGGCAAACCAGTATATGGGCAAGCAACTGAACGATCTGCAGACCTCCATCGATTCCATGAGCGTTCGACTCGACAGCATTAAAGCGCTCAATGCCAAGAATGTCTATGACATGTCATATAAGAGAACATTCTCCAAGTCAAAAAAAGAATCGGTTCTACAGGAGGAACCGGGTGCAGCCGTAGTTGCATCGACAAACAATACAGACTCACTGACTAAAAAATCCGACGAACCAGTCAAAGTCATTAACTTCGACAGCCTGTATCTGGCAGAAACACCGAGTGGCCAGGCAGCATTGCTCGTTCGTGCCAAATCAAATATCGAAAGCGTAAAAGCCGATTATTATTTTAAAGCCGCCACACAGGGAGACGAAGCCTATAAACTACGTCGCCACCTGACCGAGTGGCACAAGAAATTCACGCTTTCATTCGCCTGTATCGTTTTCTTCTTTATCGGGGCCCCGCTGGGAGCCATCATCCGTAAAGGAGGATTAGGTATGCCGGTCGTTATCTCCGTTATCCTGTTCATCTTCTATTATATTGTAGATAATATAGGATTCAAAATGGCACGCGATGGTATATGGCCTGCCTGGGAAGGAATGTGGCTGAGTTCCGCAGTTCTGGCCCCATTGGGTATTTTCCTGACTTACAAGGCGGTAAACGACAGTGTGATATTAAATGCAGATACTTACCTAAACGCCCTGAAGAACTTTATCGGTAAACGCTCGGGCCGCAAGGTAGAGAAAAAAGAGGTAATCATTTTCACTCCCGACTATGCAGGCTTGTTACCGCGTCTGGATAAACTGGCTGAAAACTGCGTGGTATATCTGAAGAACCATAAACGTTGGCTCAATTATTTTACTTTCTGGAAACAGGGAGGAAAAGATCATACAGCCGAACAGCTGGCTGCAGAAATGGAAGGTATTATTGAAGAATTGGGAAATTCGGATCAGAACCTGATACTCAACAAACTGATGGATTATCCTGTTATTGGCGGATATAACCAACGGAATACTCATTTCAAAGGAAAAATCGGGCTGGCGCTCGGTATATTCTTCCCGGTAGGATTACCGATCTATCTGCTCGCCACGTACCAGCGCAAGTTATTACGTCATGATATACAGGTTGTACAAAAGACGAGTCAGGAATTGGAGGATATGATCAGCAATTTGGAAACTAAAAATTAAAAATGATATGAGTGAGATCAAATTAAACACTATCGAAGAAGCAATTGAAGATTTCCGTGAAGGAAAATTCCTGATCGTAGTCGACGATGAAGATCGCGAAAACGAAGGAGACTTTATTGTAGCTGCGGAAAAGATAACACCCGAAAAAGTAAACTTCATGATGACATACGGTCGTGGTGTATTATGTGCCCCGATCACAGAAGAACGTTGCCAGGAACTGGATCTGGATATGCAGGTTGCCAGAAACACTTCCATGCTCGAAACTCCGTTCACCGTAACAGTCGACAAACTGGGGGGTGGCTGTACGACCGGCGTTTCTATGTTCGACCGCTCTGAAACGATCCGGGCATTGGCCGATAAACAAACGAAACCTTCCGATCTGGGACGTCCGGGACATGTAAATCCGTTACGCGCCCGTTCACGTGGTGTACTTCGCCGCGCAGGACACACGGAAGCTGCAGTCGACCTGGCACGCCTGGCCGGTCTCTATCCGGCAGGAGCGTTGATTGAGATTATCAACGAAGACGGGACTATGGCTCGTCTACCCCAATTAGTGGAAGTTGCTAAAAAATTCGATATCAAGATTATCTGCATCAAGGATCTGATCGCTTACCGCCTGAAAACAGAATCGATTGTCGACAAAGGTGTCGAAGTAGATATGCCTACACAATACGGTCATTTCCACCTGATCCCATTCCGTCAGAAAAGTAACGGACTGGAACATATTGCTTTGATAAAAGGAGATATCTCAGGCGATGAACCTGTATTAGTTCGCGTACATTCATCTTGTGCTACCGGTGATATTTTTGGTTCGATGCGTTGCGAATGTGGCGAACAGTTACATAAAGCTATGCAGATGATCGAGAAAGAAGGACGCGGTGCCATCGTTTACCTGAATCAGGAAGGACGCGGTATCGGTCTGATGGATAAAATGAAGGCTTATAAACTTCAGGAAGAAGGATTGGATACAGTAGATGCCAACCTGCATCTGGGTCACCAGGCCGATGAACGCGATTATGGTGTCGGAGCACAGATTCTGAAACATATCGGCATCACGAAAATGCGCTTGATGACCAACAATCCGATAAAACGCGTAGGCCTGGAAGCGTATGGCTTAACTATCGTGGAAAACGTTCCTATCGAAGTCACTCCGAATAAATATAATGAGTTTTATATGAAGACAAAGAAGGAGCGTATGGGGCATGTTCTTCACAACATCAAATAATTAGCAAATTGTTGCAAAGAATCCGATTATTAATTACTTTTGTCGCAACTATTTAAAATAACCTATACAAACAGCAGTGTCATGACACAAGTTTCAGATCGTTTAGCAAGTTTATCGCCTTCCGCTACGTTGGCGATGTCTCAGAAGAGCAATGAGCTCAAAGCACAAGGTATCGATGTTATCAACCTGAGTGTGGGAGAACCTGATTTCAACACACCTGATCACATCAAGGAAGCAGCTAAAAAAGCGGTAGACGACAATTTCTCTCGTTACTCTCCGGTTCCCGGTTACCCGGCATTACGCAATGCTATCGTAGCCAAACTAAAGAATGAAAACGGGTTGGAATATGCAGCTACTCAGATTTCTTGCGCGAATGGAGCAAAGCAATCCGTTTGTAATACTATCCTGGTATTGGTTAATCCCGGAGATGAAGTAATCATTCCGGCACCATTCTGGGTTAGCTATCCGGAAATGGTTAAATTGGCAGAAGGCAAGCCGGTAATCGTTACGGCTGGTATCGAACAAGACTTCAAGATCACTCCGGCCCAGCTGGAAGCAGCAATCACTCCGAAGACCAAGGCGTTAATCCTCTGCTCACCCTCCAATCCGACAGGTTCTGTTTACAGTGCAGAAGAGTTGGCAGGTCTGGCTGAAGTATTGAAGAAACATCCGGAGATTATCGTTATTGCTGACGAAATCTACGAACATATCAACTATATCGGCAAACACCACAGTATTGCCTCTGTCGATGGCATGAAAGACCGTACAGTTATTGTAAACGGTGTTTCCAAAGCGTATGCAATGACAGGCTGGCGTATCGGTTTCATTGCCGGACCGGAATGGATCGTTAAGGCTGTGAACAAATTACAGGGACAATATACTTCAGGTCCTTGCTCTGTATCTCAAAAAGCTGCGGAAGCTGCTTACACAGGATCACAGGAACCGGTTGAAGAAATGCGTAAAGCTTTCGAACGCCGTCGTGACCTGATCGTGAACCTGGCAAAAGAAGTTCCGGGATTCGAGATCAACAAACCGGAAGGTGCTTTCTACCTGTTCCCGAAATGTAGTTATTATTATGGTAAAACGGACGGAAGCAACACGATCAAAGATGCTGACGATCTGGCTATGTATCTACTGGAAAAAGCACACGTTGCTTGTGTAGGCGGTACTTCTTTCGGTGCTCCTGAATGTATCCGTATGAGTTATGCTACCAGCGATGAAAATATCGTAGAAGCTATCAAACGTATCAAAACTGCACTGGCTGAATTGAAATAAAAAAGAAAGTTTCTATAAACAGAAAAAGGGGCTCCGAAATCGGAACCCCTTTTTTATATCATTCTGCTTACGCTAAATTATTCAGCACGCAAAGTGAAACGTTTGAATGCAAGGATCTTCAATTCAGGATCAGCTTCCTTCATTGTTTCCTTAACAGTCTTTTTGCCATCCATGATATCTTCCTGGTTCAACAAGCAAACTTCCTTCAAGAATTTGCTAAGACGACCCTGAGCGATGTTCTGAATCATTTGTTCCGGCAAATTAGCAGCCTTTTCAGCAGAAACAGTAGCGATGATATCCTTTGCTTTTGCTACATCTTCAGCTGTAATCCAACCTTTAGCCATATTGCTTTCCATGTGATCTTCACTATCTACATGTGTAGGATTAATGCCGCCTTTCTTCAAAGCAGCTTCTACAGCTTTCTGTACCTGTTCAGCTTTTGTCTTTTCGATAGCCACCTGGATTTCCTGTTCTTTTACTGATTCCGGAACGCCAGCTTCATCGATAGCGATCGGGTTCATTGCAGCGATCTGCATAGCTACGTTATGAGCAACCTCTTCTGATTCTTTGTTGAATGCAACGATTGTACAGAGCTGATTCTTACCCATATGGTTGTAAGTAGTGGTATAAGCACCTTCTACTACATTGTAGCCGTCCAGTTCCATCTTTTCGCCAGTAATACCGCTACGGTCAGTAACAGCGTCCTGGATAGTACCTTTACCCATCGACAATGCTTTTACTTCGTCCAGAGTCTTGCACTTGTTAGCCACAGCAGCGTCAAGGATAGCCTGAGCCAAAGCAACGAAATCTTCATTCTTAGCAACGAAGTCTGTTTCGCACTTCAAAGCGATAATAGCAGCGAATTCACCGTCTTTCTTAGCCAGTACACAACCTTCAGCAGCATCACGATCAGAACGTTTAGCAGCGATTGCCTGTCCTTTTTTACGGATAATTTCCATTGCCTTTTCGATGTCACCGTCAGCTTCTGTCAAAGCCTTCTTACAATCCATCATACCAGCTCCACTCATTTTGCGCAGCTTGGTAATATCAGCCATAGTTACAGCCATAATTTATTTCCTTCTATTTAATGTTTATACTATTCTAAAACCAACAATGGACAATGGACAATTGACAATTCCTAAGAACTTGACTGCCAAAAGCCTATTGCCCATTGTATTTTTATATTCTAATTGTCAATTGTCTATTGTCAATCGCCAATTATATTTATTCTTCTACATCTTTAGCGTACTTGTCGGCAACGTTAGCGTTCAAAGCTTCTTCGTCTTCTTTCTTTGTACGTTCTTTCTTTACAGTAGCTTTGCCTTTGCGTTCTCTTTTAGCACCTTCGCCTTCGCCAGCAGCTTCTGTATCGATCTTTTCAGCTTTGCGTTCCTGCAAACCTTCGTTCATTGCTTCGCAGATAGCGCCTAAGATAACTTCTACAGATTTAGTAGCGTCATCGTTAGCCGGGATCACGTAGTCAATGTTGTTCGGGTTTGAGTTAGTATCAACCATACCGAATACCGGGATACCCAGACGGTTGGCTTCGCGAACTGCAATATGTTCTTTCATCACGTCAACAACGAACAAAGCAGACGGAAGACGAGTCAGGTCTACAATAGAACCTAATGTCTTTTCCAACTTAGCACGCTGACGAGTGATCTGAAGTTTTTCTCTTTTTGACAGGTTATCAAATGTACCGTCTTTTGTCATCTTATCGATAGTAGTCATCTTTTTGATGGCTTTACGGATAGTCGGGAAGTTAGTCAACATACCACCCGGCCAGCGTTCGATAACGTAAGGCATACCTACAGAAGAAGCCTTATCAGCGACAACTTGTTTTGCTTGTTTTTTAGTAGCAACGAAAAGTACTTTCTTTCCCTGTTTTGCCAGGTTTTTCATTACTTCTGCTGCTTCGTCTACTTTAGCAACTGTTTTATATAAATCAATGATATGAATACCATTGCGCTCCATAAAGATATAAGGAGCCATAGCAGGATTCCACTTTCTTTTTAAGTGTCCGAAGTGTACACCAGCTTCTAATAACTGATCAAAATTAACTCTTGACATTTTTTTCTTTTTAAATCGTTTACTTTCTGTTTAATTTTCAACCATCAGGTAGTTCCCCGGCATGTCCACATGCAAAAGAAATCCCGACAATTTAGATACTAAACGCTTTGTCCTTGTAAGAAACTCACAAATAACATTAACGTTTGCTGAACTGGAATCTCTTACGAGCTTTCGGCTGACCCGGTTTCTTACGTTCAACAGCACGAGGATCGCGAGTTACGAATCCTTCTGCTCTCAACGCAGGTTTGTCTTCCGGATTAATCTTGATCAAGGCACGAGCGATAGCCAAACGGGCAGCTTCTGACTGACCTTTGAAACCACCACCATCCAGGTTGATCTTGATATCATATTGTTCTTCAACGCTCAGTTTTGCAAGCGGTTGCTTTACAATGAACTGAAGGATTGTAGAAGGAAAGTAATTAGCAAGATCACGTTTGTTGATAGTTATCTTTCCCGTTCCTTCGCTTACGAATACGCGAGCAACTGCTGCTTTACGTCTTCCTATTGCATTTACTACTTCCATAGTTATTATTTAAGTGAGTTTATATCGATTGACTTAGGCTGTTGAGCTTCGTGTTTGTGCTCTGTTCCTTCATATACATATAAGTTAGCAAGTAACTTAGCACCCAGACGGTTTTTAGGCAACATACCCTTTACTACTTTTCTGAACAAATGACTGGCACCCTTCTTCATCAGGTCGTTAGGTGTGTACTCGATCTGTCCACCGGGATATCCGGTATATCTCAAATAAATACGATCGTTCCATTTGTTTCCTGTCAGAACGATTTTATCTGCATTGATAATGATCACATTATCACCACAATCAACATGAGGAGTGAAGTTGGGTTTGTACTTGCCGCGCAAAAGTTTTGCTACTTTTGCACAAAGGCGTCCCAAAGTCTGTCCATCAGCGTCAACGATGACCCACTCTTTGTTTACAGTTGCTTTGTTTGCAGAAATGGTCTTAAAACTTAAAGTATCCACTGCTTAATAAATTAATTAATTAATAACTCTAAAAAACAAGCGCTTAGTTTTTTCGCTGTCACTATCACTACGGACACTTGACGTAATAATGTGCTAGAAACTAAACTCTTAGTACAATTTGATAATATTCGGCTTGCAAAGGTACGGCTTTTCTTCGAAATACAAAACTTTTGTACATCTTTTTCATTATGAACCGCTAAGAGAGACGTGGATACTTATCGGCGGAAGTAATATCCCAGTGAGAAAGTTACGTTATTCTGGTAGAGGGAAGATTCGCCGTCATGTTTGGAAGTACGGCGGTCTAAAGTACCGCACAGGGCAGATACGGAAAAGAAGAAATTCGAATATTCAACCTGCAATCCGAGGTTCACCCCCAGATCGAATGTTTTAAGGTCTGCCTCGCCCGATTGTCCGAAAACGATATCGGTGTCGACATTTTGGGTACGCATTTTACCGAACAGGGAGAAATCGACTGCCGGACCGGCCATCACGCTGAAATAAACATCTGTGAACTGAAAGGTATATACCAGATTGACCGGTATTAAAATAGAATAATAGTTACATTTTGTTTTCGGATACACCCGACCTGTTCCATCTTCATCCGGTATATTGGAAAGATAATTTCCTCCCTGATGCACGAAAGCTACTTCCGGCTGCAAAGATAATCTTTTATATAAAGGTATCTGGGTCAACCCTGCCACACTAAATCCGAAACGGGCACCCGATTGATAATTATTGTCTATTTTCTGTACCAGCGAAGAATAAGCCAAACCGCCACGCACACCCCAAGTGACCTGGGCAGTTACCGGTATAATCATCAACATCACCAATATAATTACCAATCCGATCTTTTTCATACTATATACTATTTTCCATGAGCAAAGATAGTTTTTTTTTCTAATGATGATACTTATTCGATGATTTTAACGTATGATTCTGTAAAAACGTAACAAAAGTCGTACCTTTGTTAGGTAAAATATAAAAGTTTTTTCAATCATATATATGGAACCATTTATACATCTACACGTCCACACACAATACTCGTTACTGGACGGACAAGCCTCCATTGATGCCCTCGTAGACAAGGCACAAAAGGACGGCATGAATGCTATTGCTGTTACCGATCATGGTAACATGTTCGGTATAAAAGAGTTCTTTAACAAGGTATCCAAGAAGAACGGAAAGCCGCTTGGAGCCATCAAAGACCTGGAAAAAGAGCAGAAAGCGCTCAAAGGAAAAGAAGAACTCACTGCTGAAGAACAGGCACGCCTGGGAGAAATCCCGGGATTGATAGAAGCTGAAAAGAAAAAAATATTTAAACCCATCATCGGATGCGAATGCTACTGTGCGCGCAACGGCAGATTCAGCAAAACCGCCAAAGAAGACCGAAGCGGTTACCATCTGATCGTCCTGGCCAAGAACCTGAACGGTTACAAGAATCTGATCAAGATGGTTTCCATCTCATGGACGGAAGGTTTTTATGGCCGCCCTCGTATTGATCATGAACTGCTGGAGAAATACCATGAAGACCTGATCATTTGCTCTGCCTGCCTGGGAGGTGAAATACCTCAGCATATCATGCACGATCGGATAGATAAAGCTGAAGAGTCGATCCTTTGGTTCAAGAACCTGTTCGGCGAAGATTATTACCTGGAAATGCAACGGCACGAGACACATGACCCGAATGCCGACTGTACTACCTTTCCGAAGCAGCAGGAAGTAAACAAGGTCCTGATCGAACTGGCACGTAAACACAATGTGAAGCTGATCGCCACCAACGACGTCCATTTTGTCAATCAGGAAGATGCCGAAGCGCACGACCGCCTGATCTGCCTCAGTACAGGCAAAGACCTCGATGATCCAACCCGTATGCGCTATTCCAAACAAGAATGGATGAAGACGACTGCAGAGATGAATGCCATCTTTGCCGATATTCCCGAAGCACTCAGCAATACACTTGAAATAGCCGATAAAGTTGATTTCTATTCGATCGACAGCGGCCCTATCATGCCGACTTTCGCCATACCGGAAGAGTTCGGAACAGAAGAATCCTACCGGGCCAAACTGACTGAACAAGATTTGTTCGAAGAGTTTACCCGTGACGAAAACGGCAAGGTCGTTTTAAGTGAAGAAGATGCCAAAGACAAAATAAAAAAACTAGGCGGATACGACAAATTATATCGTATCAAACTGGAAGCCGATTATCTTCGTAAACTGACTTACGACGGTGCCAAAATATGTTATGGCGAAAATCTGACGGATGAAGTCAGGGAACGTCTGGATTTCGAACTGCATATAATGAAGACAATGGGGTTCCCCGGATACTTCCTTATCGTGCAGGACTTTATCGCTGCCGCCCGCGAAGAGTTAGGCGTATCGGTAGGTCCCGGACGTGGTTCGGCTGCCGGCTCAGCTGTAGCCTATTGCCTGGGGATCACCAAGATCGACCCGATAAAGTACGACCTTCTGTTCGAGCGTTTCCTGAATCCCGACCGTATCTCCCTCCCCGATATCGATACCGACTTCGATGATGACGGCCGCGGCGAGGTGTTACGCTGGGTAACGGAAAAATACGGAGCCGACCGTGTTGCTCACATTATCACTTACGGTACGATGGCGACCAAATCGGCGATCAAAGACGTAGCCCGTGTACAGAAACTACCACTCTCCGAATCGAACCGCCTGGCGAAACTGGTACCGGATAAGATCCCGGATATGAAGAAGTTCAAACTGAAAGATGCGATCAACTACGTACCGGAACTGAAAGAAGCCGCCACCGGGAATGATCCTTTGGCACGCGACACACTGAAATATGCACAAATGCTGGAAGGTAACGTACGAAATACCGGGGTACATGCCTGTGGTGTTATTATCGGTCGTTATGATATATCCGATGTCGTACCGGTAAGTACCGCCAAAGACAAGGAAACCGGCGAAGAAATGCTCGTAACCCAATATGAAGGTTCAGTAATTGAAGAGACGGGATTGATCAAGATGGACTTTTTGGGACTGAAAACCCTGTCCATCATTAAAGAAGCTATCGAAAACATACGGCTTACCACCGGTCATATCCTCGATATCGACCACATCAGCCTGGAAGACCCCAAAACATACGAACTGTATTGTACCGGAAAAACAACCGGAACATTCCAGTTTGAATCGGCAGGTATGCAAAAATACCTGAAGGAGCTGCAACCTTCCAAGTTTGAAGACCTGATTGCCATGAACGCCCTGTATCGTCCGGGACCTATGGACTACATTCCCGACTTTATCGACCGTAAGCACGGACGTAAGCCGATCGAGTATGATATCGCTGTAATGGAAAAATATCTGAAAGATACTTACGGCATCACAGTCTATCAGGAACAGGTCATGCTTCTGTCTCGTTTGTTGGCTAACTTCACCCGTGGCGAGAGTGACGCTCTGCGTAAAGCGATGGGTAAGAAGCTGATCGACAAGATGAACCACCTGAAATCAAAATTCATGGCAGGCGGGCAAGCGAACGGTTATGAAGCTAAGACACTTGAAAAAATCTGGTCCGACTGGGAAAAGTTTGCATCCTATGCCTTCAATAAGAGTCACGCGACCTGCTATTCATGGGTCGCTTACCAGACTGCCTTCCTGAAGGCGAACTATCCTTCGGAATACATGGCAGCCGTACTGAGTCGAAGTTTGTCGAATATCGTGGATATCACGAAGTTTATGGACGAATGTAAAGCGATGGGTATCCAGGTATTAGGTCCTGATGTAAACGAATCTATCCTGAAGTTCAGTGTAGACAAAAATAAGAATATCCGTTTCGGACTGGGAGCCGTAAAAGGTGTCGGAGAAGCAGCGGTACAGAATATTATTGAAGAACGGAAAAAGAATGGTCCGTACCGGAATATTTTTGACTTTGTGGAACGAGTGAACCTTACTGCCTGCAATAAGAAAAACATCGAATCGCTGGCATTGGCCGGCGCGTTCGACAACTTCGGCATACAACGCGAACAGTTTTTTGGAGAGACAGGAAAAGGCGAAATTTTCCTGGACACACTGGTACGCTACGGCAACAAATACCAGATGGACAAGAACACAGCCGCCAATTCATTGTTCGGCAGCGACGACCTCTCGGTAGCCATTGCCAAACCGGAACTTCCGGTTTGCCAGCGCTGGAGCGACCTGGAACGTCTGAACAAAGAAAAGGAACTGGTCGGCATCTATCTTTCCGCCCACCCATTGGACGAATACCGCATCGTTCTGACTTACGTATGCAATACAGGTATGGCAGAGATTAACGACCGGGAAAGCCTGAAAGGGCGTGAAATACTGCTGGGCGGCATCGTAACAGACTTCAGGGAAGGTATGACCAAAACCGGTAAACCTTACGGAGTGGTCAAGATAGAAGACTTTACCGGTAGCGGCGAAATTGCATTGTTCGGTAACAACTATATAGAATACAGTAAATACTGCAAACAGGGCATGTATCTACTTATTACAGCCCGTGTAGAACCACGTCGCTGGAATGAGAATGAACTCGATTTCAACATCGGTTCCATCCGTTTGTTACAGGACGAGAAAGACAAGTTGATCGAAAAGATTAGCATCACGCTGCCGATACATGATCTCGATGAGCCTACAGTCAATGAATTATCGGTGCTGATCAAAAACAATCCGGGACAGAGCTTGTTATATTTCAGAGTAGTGGACGGCGAACATAATATCGCACAAAATTTCTTCTCACAGAATATCCGGTTAAATGTAACAGGTAAACTGGTTGAATTCCTGCAAGAGAACGAGAATATTGATTTCAAAATTAATGGGTAAAGTTGTATGGTGCGGAAAGAATTAGTACTTTTGGCACCGCAAAAGGGAACAATTTAAATTAGATATATAATTATGGCACTAGAAGTTACAGATGCAAATTTTGAAGAGTTGGTAAACTCAGGTAAGCCTATGGTCCTTGACTTTTGGGCAGAATGGTGTGGTCCTTGCCGCATGGTAAGCCCGATCATCGATGAATTGGCAACCGAATATGAAGGTCGCGTTACCATAGGAAAAATGGATGTAGACAACAATAACGATGTTGTTGCCCAGTTCGGTATTCGCAATATTCCTACCGTACTTTTCTTTAAAGACGGAAAGTTAGTTGACAAACAGGTAGGTGCTGCACAGAAACCGGCATTTGTTGCTAAGGTCGACGCTCTTTTATAATTTATTTTATAGCGCGGAGCATTTCGCGTTTTCCCGGGGGGCCGGGTATTCTTTCAACGGAATACCCGGCCTTCTGCATCATACGGCGAACTACTCCTTTGGCACAATAGGTAGTAAGAATCCCTCCTTCCGACGTATGTGCATATAATCTATCGAATATC
This sequence comes from Parabacteroides sp. AF14-59, assembly GCF_003479515.1. Lineage (NCBI taxonomy): Bacteria > Pseudomonadati > Bacteroidota > Bacteroidia > Bacteroidales > Tannerellaceae > Parabacteroides > Parabacteroides sp. AF14-59. The sequence continues at coordinate 21,535 of NZ_QUHH01000022.1, forward strand.
TCCTGACTCCACATCTCCGGTTGTTTATCCGGAGCAAAGGCATCGAAATAGATAAGATCCATATCTTCGGGCAGTGTACAACTGTTATTATCTCCCTGTATCTTATGTAAAGTAAAATGATCGGTTATTTTTACCGGTTCATTCCAGGCTGCAGAATGTAATGCAGTAAACAACATTTTCTTTTCCGGACAGATCATATCACCGTAATTCAATGCCCGGACCAAAGCGGGATCAAGCGGATAAAGTTCCACAGAAAAGTAATCAACGGAACGGTCCTCATTTTCTGCAGCCAGCAGAGTCAGATAAGCATTCAATCCCGTACCAAAGCCGACTTCAAAAACAGTAATATCCTTTTTTTCCTGACGATGCAATCCGGCTTCAATAAAAACGTGACGTGATTCCTGCACCGCCCCATTTACCGAATGATAATGTTCATCCATCTCCGGGATGAACAATGTATGACTGCCATCTGCCGTCTCCTGCAATTCTCTTTTCATATATTTTCTGACCTGTCTGTATTTTTACAAACATACAAAGATATAAAAATATAGTTTGCGCCATGAGACTACATTTACAGAATACTCGAAGACAAACAAAAATTATACCTGCAAAAAGGTTCTATTCTCACAGATTTCATCCCAAATATATGATTCACTAAAAGATATATACAATCTGTCAAAACTCAAACCCCTTGATTCACCGAAACTTCTGAAACAATCCCATACATTTGCCGCAGTAAAAATATTCAGTCCTGAATTTTATAAATAGGAAAATGGAAAGAGAAATTATCATCGCAAACGACTTATCTGAAATAATCAATGTCACACGATTTATAGAATCTGCGGGGGTAAGCCTTTGCATATCTTCCAATATGACAAGGCGTGTCTGTCTCGCTATTGAAGAGGCTGTCAGTAACATTATCCACCATGCATATCCAAGTAAAGAGAAAAGTGATATCAAACTAAAATTAAGCCACGTCAACGGAGATATCACCTGCATGATCACTCATAACGGATTAAATTCCGATCCTACCGTTCCTTTTGCCGACACTGATAAATTATCATTGGAAACTCTCATAACCGGGGGACAGGAATTTTTCCTTATATTCAAGACAATGGATGAAGTAGCTTTTCATTCGAATGGTTCACAAAGTTTTCTAATGTTGACCAAAAGGGTAGAGATTGGCCTGGAAGAAGAAGGTTCTTTCAACACTAACATCTGCCGCGTAGCCGGGGGAGCTATTATCACCATAGAAGGACGCCTGGATACGGTTAACGCCCGTAAATTTGAATTCGCCCTTCAACCTTTACTGGAAAACTGCGCGATCGAAATCATCCTCAATTGTGAAGATCTTACATACATAAGCAGTTCCGGATTGCGTTGCTTTATTCTGATGCAAAAAAAGGTAAGTAGTCAGCACGGACAACTGATCATGAAAAATATGCAACCCGAAATACGCAAAATATTCGACATGACCGGTTGCTCATCTTTGTTCAACATTCATTAGAAGCTCCACAATGAAAAGAGAACAACACATATACTATATTCTGCTAATCCTGATCTCCGCATACGGTACACTTTCAGGGCAAACTATCACCATCACCCCCAAGTGGACGGCGCAGGCTCAATTTGCCGGCTATTACGTCGCCGATAAAATGGGTTTTTACAAAGAAGAAGGGATTGATATACAAATTGTACATACAGCCCTTTCAGAAAGTTCTTTTTCAGTCCTGCAAAGTGGAAAATCACAGGCGGCCGTCATGAATCTGTCGTTCGCTTTAACCGCAAGGGCAGCCGGTGCTCCCATTGTCAATATCATGCAAACCTCACAAGAAAACAGCCTGATACTGGTCAGCCGACATCCTCTGAAAGATATAAGCTCGTTACGCCATCAGGAAATAGCTGTCTGGAACCACTTAAGTCAAGACCTGCTGGATCGCTTTGCCGCCCATTATGAACTCGACGGAAAATGGATACGCTTCAACGGAGGTGTCAACCTTTTCCTGACCGGAGCTGTGGATATTTGTCTTGTAGGAAGTTACAATGAATATATTCAACTTTTCGAATGCGGATTGAAAACAGATTCTTTCTATTCGTTACATTTTACTGACTTCGGATATGATTTACCCGAAGACGGACTTTATGTTACTCAACCTTTTTATGAATCCCACCCCGAAATGGTCCAAAAACTGGTACGTGCCAGCATCCGCGGATGGCAATGGGCCAACGAGCACAAAGAAGAAACACTCGATATACTGATGCAGATCATTCGCGAGAACAATATCGGGACCAACCGTTATCATCAACGAAAAATGCTGGAAGAAGTACTTCGTTTGCAAACAAATAAAAGTTCCGACAAACGGACCTTCCGCCTAAGCCCGGAAGGCTTTAAAAAGGCAACAGATATCCTGCTGGATGAACAGGAAAAGAAAAAGATACTTTATACAGATTTCGTAAAATAATCTCCCATGCACCCCTTTAGACAAATATTTCAATTCAAGTCTTTTGCCACCCGCATGAGTGTCTATGTACTCTCATTCGCACTGGTAGTATTTGCCGTCATCATAGTGCTGTTCTATTCATACAGTCGTGAGAAGGTCACCGATTATGCGATCAAATCTACGCATGGACAATTATACAATACGGCTATCGAGATCAATAATCTGTTACAGACCGTAGAAACAACGATGTACCAATCAGTCTGGACGATAGAAGAAAGCCTGAACGACCCGGACTCATTATACCGCATCATAGCCGCCGTAGCAGAGAATAACGACCTCATAGAAAGTAGTGGCATCGCATTCGAACCCTACTATTATAAAACAAAAGGGAAATATTTCATGCCCTACGTGTCGGTTATAAACAAAAAAACGGAATATTCGCTACTGGGCAGTCAAAGTTATGATTATCCTTGTATGGATTGGTACCTGATCCCTAAGTTGCTAAAGCAGGATTACTGGAGCGAGCCTTATTATGACCAGGGAGGCGGCAACTTTATAATGAGTACCTATTCGCTCCCTTTATTAGACAAGGAAGGAAAAGTGTATGCTATCTTCACAGCTAACATATCATTATCCCGGTTCACGACCATGATAGATCAGTTGAAACCGTATTCATCCAGTTTCACATTCCTGATCAGCCGCAACGGCAGTTATCTGACTTATCCTGACCATGAGAAAATAATGAATGAAACGATCCTGACCGATGCGTTTACCTCGAATAATACAGGTTTGGAAAATGTCGGACAAGAAATGTTGGCCGGACAGACCCATACAGCGCAAATTAAACTGAATGGTAATCCCGCTTATATTTTCTATTCATCCATACCTCACATAGGATGGTCAGTAGCCAATGTCTGTCCACCCAGTATAATTTTAAAAGACCTGGATACCATCTCCGGGCAGATACTATTCGGCTTACTGACCGGAATGCTTGTTCTGTTCTTCGTCATCCATATCATTATCCGCCGGCTGGTAAAACCGCTCGCAGCCTTTTCCGAATCGGCAAGAGTTATAGCTACCGGCCGTTTCAATGTGAAACTGCCAGAGGTTAAATCATATGACGAAATAAAAATGTTACACGATTCACTTGCATATATGCAACAATCGCTATTCGATTACGTGATAAAACTCCATGAAACTACGGCGACAAAAGAACGTATTGAAAGCGAACTGTCCATAGCCCGGGAAATCCAGATGGGAATGATCCCTAAAACATTCCCGCCTTTCCCCAGCCGCCAGGATGTAGACTTATACGCGATACTCCAGCCGGCCCGGGAAGTCGGAGGTGACCTGTATGACTATTTCATCGAGAACGACAAGCTTTATTTTATCATAGGCGATGTATCGGGAAAAGGAGTTCCCGCCTCCTTATTTATGGCTATTGCGCGCAGTATGTTCCGCTCGTTTTCACGCCATACAGACTCACCGGCAACAATCGTATCGGGTATGAATAACGCTATTTCAGAAAATAACGAAACCAATATGTTCATTACGCTCATTGTCGGCGTCCTGGACCTTCATAGCGGAGAGTTAAAGATATGTAACGCGGGACATACCTTACCTGTACAAGTTTCCCCAGAGGGAAAGGTTTCGTTAATAGAAGCCCGGACACATTTGATTGTCGGTATCATGATTGACCATGAATATACAAACGAGATCTTTTATCTTGAAAAAGGTACTAAAATATTCTTTTACACAGACGGAATAACAGAGGCAGAAAATGCCAAAAAGGAATTGTACGGAGAAGCTAATATGATAAAAACATTATCTGCCAATTCCCAACAGGATATACATGCCATTGTGAGCTCCGTTATCTGTTCAGTTGCCCACCACGTACAACTGGCGGAACAAAGCGACGACCTGACAATACTGGTAATACATTATGAACCGAACAATCAAAAACAGGAAAGGAATTGATTATGACAAGCAGTAGAGAAATCAGAATAGTTAACGATCTGGAAGAAATTTCCCGGATACAGGAATTTATAGAAGAGTTAGGTAATGACCTCAATTTATCTTCTGAAACGATCATGAATATCAACCTGGCATTGGAAGAGGCAGTAGTAAATGTCATCATGTATGCCTATCCCGAAGGCGAACATCATGAAATACTACTGAAAGTAACGGTCAGTCCTCAGCAATTGATCTTTTTGCTGACAGACAGAGGACAATCGTTCGACCCGACTCAGGTACCCGATACGGATATCAAACTGCCCATAGAAGAGCGGGGAATCGGCGGACTGGGTATTTTTCTTATCCGAAGCATCATGAATGAAGTTTCATATCTGCGTCTGAAAGAAGAGAATCGGTTGATAATGAAAAAAGACCTGTAAAGCTGAGTTTACAAAGATTACCTCAGTTTATCACGTCATTTTATTTATCTTTGTGGACCTAAAATAAAAACAAAGATGATAAAGAAGCTTGTTGTCTTTTTTCTATTCCTTGCCTGTACTCAGATAGCACAGGCACAGAAGACTTATTCCATCAAGGGAATGGTAAAAGAAGCGGCAAGCGGGGAACCCATCCCCTATGCAACCGTTATTATATGGAATACGACACAGGGAACGGCTACCGACTCTATCGGTAATTTTGAAATAACGGGAGTCGCCCCCGGCAGCTATCGCCTGCAGGCTTCGTTTCTCGGATACAAACCTGCGGTAACGGCAGAATTCCGTGTTGCCAATAAAGATATCTTTTTCCCCATCGAACTGGATCCTGCCAGTGAAAACTTGCAGGAAGTCAGTGTCGTTGCCTCCCCTTTTCGTAAAACGGCTGAAAGTCCGCTCGGTCTGCGTGTCATCGGATTTAAAGAGATTGAAAAGAGCGCGGGCGGGAACCGGGACATCTCACGTGTCGTACAATCTTTTCCCGGCGTAGCTTCCACAGCTGCATTCAGGAACGACCTGATGGTAAGAGGCGGCGGACCGTCCGAAAACCGTTTTTTCCTGGATGGAGTAGAAATTCCGAATATTAACCATTTCTCTACACAAGGAGCTTCGGGAGGACCGGTCGGAATTATCAATCCCGATTTCATACGTGAAGTCAATTTCTATTCAGCAGCTTTCCCGGCAGCCAGAGGAAATGCACTGAGTTCGGTACTGGACTTCAAACTACAGGACGGTAATAAAGAAAAGTTCTCCCTGCGTGGTGTGCTTGGAGCCTCCGATATCGGCCTGTCGGTCAATGGTCCTATAGGAGATAAAACGACCTACCAGGTATCCGTCAGACGTTCCTATCTGCAATTCCTGTTCGATATGATCGGACTTCCTTTTCTGCCGACCTTCACGGATGCACAGTTCAAGATCAAACATTCTTTCAACAAGAAAAACGAACTGACATTTCTTGGATTGGGTGCCATCGACGATATGAAACTGAACACCGACATGAAAGATATGAGTGAGAAAAACCAATATATCCTTGCCTATCTGCCCGTTGTCAAACAAAAAACATACACGCTGGGAGCCGTCTACAAACATTATACAGGAAAAAATATTTATTCGCTGATCGTAAGCCGTAGCCAGATGAATAACAAGAACATCAAATACCGTGACAACGATGAAAGTACACCGGATAACCTTACATTGAATTATCGCTCGGACGAGATTGAGAATAAATTTCGCAGCGAAAATATTTTCCGTCTTCCCTATATACAGCTACAAGTAGGTGGAAATATCGATTATTCGGAATATACCAACCGTACTTTTCAAAAACAATTTATCACTGTACCCAAAGAAATAACCTATCAGACCGATCTGGGTGTATGGAAATGGGGATTATATGCCACAGCGATCTATGAGAGCGACAATGAACGCTTTACCACCTCCCTCGGACTTCGTACGGATGCCAATAATTATTCATCCAAAATGAATAATATGCTAGACCAGCTATCTCCACGCCTCTCATTGTCTTACCGGATTGCCGGAGACATATATCTGAATGCGAATGCCGGACGCTACTATGAACTACCTCCTTATACCGTTATGGGATTCAAGGATAACAACGGTAATTACATCAACAAGTCCAACGACCTGCAATATATCCGCAGCGATCAGGCTGGCTTAGGATTGGAATACCGTCCTGCTTCTTATCTGAAATTCACGGCAGAAGGATTTTACAAACAGTATAACCATTATCCGATGTCATCCATCGACAGTATTCCGTTGGCATCCAAAGGAACAGACTATGGTGTACTGGGAAACGAAGCCGTTACTTCCACCGCTACCGGACATGCGTACGGCATGGAGCTGATGGGACGCTGGTATAATTATAAAGGACTTACTTTTATCGCTTCCTACACATACGTAAGAAGTGAGTTCAAAGATAGCAGAAAGACAGGCAAATACCTGCCTTCTGCCTGGGATAACAAACATCTTTTCACTTTCAGCGGTACCTACTCACTCCCCCGGAATTGGGATATAGGTGCCAAGTTCCGGGTAGTCGGCGGTGCCCCTTACACACCTTACGATGTGGAAAAAAGCAGTTATGTGGAAGCCTGGGATGCCAGCGGCAGCCTCTATTACGACTACAGCCGCTTCAACAGCGAACGCCTGAAACCTTTCACCCAGCTGGATCTGCGCATAGACAAAACGTTTTACCTTAAGAAAGTCATGCTCGGACTTTATATAGACCTGCAGAATGTGCTTAATTCGAAATATAAAGAACAGGATGTCTACATAAAAACCGGAAAGATCGTGAACCCCGAAGCACCTAAAGAAGAGCAACGATATGAACTGAAACCGGTAGAACGTATGACAGGAACCTTATTGCCCAGCATCGGCATTATGATAGAAATATAATACCCTTGATTTTCTTGCGTTTTTATTTGCCATAGTTCTGCATAGATTACAAATAATGCTTATTTTTGTAGCCGGGAATACAGACTGTAACAGATAAGGTATCAATGTTTAAAACGATTCTGAAAAATATAAATATTACATACCACATACGAATACTATTCATACTTGTATGTTTATTATTGACTGTTCCAGGCTATGCCGAAGATGACACTCATCCAATCCTCATTATCAGTTCTTATAATCCGGATACCCGTAATACGACGCAGAATATTTCCGAATTCATGGAGGAATACAAGCATCTGGGCGGTACAGCACCGGTCATTATCGAGAACATGAACTGTAAGAGTTTACCGGAAGCTCCTTTATGGAAAGGAAAAATGGAAACTTTGCTGAAAAAATACAGTAACGAAAGCACACCTCAGGTTATTATTATTTTAGGTCAGGAAGGATGGTCCTCTTATCTGTCGCAGGATGAACCTATTTTGAAGGAGGTTCCTATTGTATGCGGAATGGTCAGCAGCAATGCTGTTATCCTACCGGACTCAAGTACCAGACTGACCGAATGGGATCCGGAAAGCATCGATATTCAGAGTTACACAAACAACGGATACCATTTATCGGGATTTACCTATAATTATGATATAAAAAAGAACATTGAACTCGCTCTCGATCTTTATCCTGCAACAAAACATTTTGCATTGATAACAGACAACAGCTACGGCGGCATCGCCTTGCAGGCTCTGGTAAAAAAGGAGCTGAAAGAGTTTCCTGACCAAAACCTGATCCTGCTGGACGGACGAAAGAACAATATTTATACGGTTGTCGAACAAATAAAAAAGTTACCTAAAGAGACTGTCATTTTATTAGGGACGTGGCGCGTAGACGTAAACGACGGTTACTATGTAGGGAATGCCACCTACACCATGATGTCAGGCAACCCCGGGATTCCGGCTTTTACTTTGACTTCGATCGGACTTAGCCACTGGGCCATAGGAGGATATATCCCCAAATACCGCCCTATCGGAAAAGATCTTGCCAAACAGGTTATTGATATCCAGACAAAGAAAGTACTGTTAAAGGATATGAAGACGGTAAATATACCCAATACCTACACCTTCGATGCCAAAAAACTAAAAGAATTCAACATAGAAAGAAGTAAGTTGCCTGCCGACTCCATACTGATCAATATAGACGGAAACCTGTTCGTAAAATACAGATTCGAACTTTTGTTGATTGTAGCATGCGTATTACTGCTTTTCCTGGTCATGATCTTGTTTTTCCTGTTCAGGACCAACCGGCTGAAAGACGAGTTGCTGGATATACAGAAGGATAATGTTATCATCATGAATAACATACAATCTTCTATCCGTTTCATAAAACCGGATTATTCGGTCAAATGGGAGAACCAGATCAAAATGCCGTGCAGACCTCAATACGGTCCTAAAAACTGCTGCCTGGTCAAGAACGGACAAAAGCCGTATTGTGACGAATGCGCTCTGATCTCCGCTATGGAAAGCCGGAAACCTTTCGAGTTAGTCAAACAATGTGCTCCGGGCGAATATACACACGTATTTGCTAACCCGATACTGGATGCAAAGGATAATTTACTGGGTGTCGTATTCAAAAAAGAGAATGTCACCAAACAGAAACTGGCAGAAAACGAGTTAAGACTGGCAAAAGAGAAAGCGGAAGAATCCGATCACCTGAAATCGGCATTCCTTGCGAATATGAGCCATGAAATACGTACGCCGCTTAATGCTATCGTCGGCTTCTCCGGCCTACTGGCCATGACTGATGAGTTGGAAGAACGGGAAGAATACATCAATATCATCAACAACAACAACGAACTCCTGTTACAATTGATAAACGATATTCTCGACCTGGCAAAGATAGAGGCCAATACGCTCGAATTTGTTTACTCGGATGTCGATATCAACCAACTGTTATGTGATATAGAACAAACATCACGCCTCAAAGCAGCAGAGGGTGTTCAGGTTTCGTTCGTAGAGAAAATGTCCCATTGTATTATCAGGACGGATAAAAACCGTCTGTCGCAGGTAATAACCAACTTTATCAACAATGCGATCAAATTTACCAAAGAGGGAGGCATACGTTTCGGATACACACACAAAGGAAGTCAATTAGTATTTTTTGTCTCCGATACAGGCTGTGGCATCGACAAGACCGTCAAAGACAGTGTCTTCCAACGTTTTGTCAAGTTAGATAATTTCGCACAGGGAACCGGACTCGGGTTATCCATCTGCCAGATGATCATACAGAAGCTGGGGGGAGATATCGGCGTAGAATCGGAACTGGGACAAGGATCGACTTTCTGGTTCACCCTGCCTGACACCGTGATCGAAGAATCACATATTGCTCCTATCGAGCCGATAAAAATAGAAATACAAAGCAATACCTCTATCGGGAATGACAGTAAAAAATCCACTTTACTGATAGCGGAAGATAATGAAAGCAACTATACATATATAAAAGCAATACTCAAAGAATACAATCTGGTACATGCCTGGAACGGTCAGGAAGCAGTAGACCTCTATAAGAAATACCATCCGGACATGATCCTGATGGACCTCAAAATGCCGCTTATGGATGGTTACCAGGCAACAAAAGAAATACGTAAAGACAATACGGTCATACCCATTATTGCCGTAACAGCCTTTGCTTTTGCCGAAGATGAACAACGGGTCAAACAGAGTGGATTCAACGATTACGTTGCCAAACCGATCAAGCCCAACGACCTGAAAAAGAAAATAACAGAACTCCTATAACAACTAAATTGCACGTGTACCGGGGAATTGCATGGTAAATGTGGTTCCTTTTTCTATTTCCGATGCAACGGTTATATTACCGCCATGCCGGTTCAGAATTTGCCGGCAGACGCTCAATCCGATCCCCGATCCTCCCTGTTTGGTTGTAAAGAAAGGGACAAACACTTTATCCAATGCTTCAGGCACGATACCGCTGCCGTTATCAGATACAGTTACGACCGGCATCCCCTCCCGCCTGAAAGCATCTATATGAATTTCAGGGAACTCACTGTCACAACAGGCTTCTATCGCATTTTTCAGCAGGTTGATAAGGACTTGTTCGATCATGCTCCTATCGGCATACAATCTAAGTTCTGCCGGATGAATGGAGTAAACGACATGTATCCCCGCTGCCGGGACCAATTTTTGTAAATCACTGAACAAAGTCGATACCGGAAATATCTGCATGGTCGGAGTCGGAATACGCGTCAGCTTACGGTAATTTTCCACAAAGTCGAGCAACCCCTTGCTACGGCGATGAATGGTCTGTATCGCCTGTAGCATCACGGCATAATCACGTTCATTCATCCCATTCGAAGCAGCACGTTCCGTAACCGTTTCCGACAGGGAGATAATGGGGGCGATCGAATTCATGATCTCGTGCGTAAGGACACGGATCAATTTCTGCCAGGCATCCGTCTCAGCTTCCGCCACTACTGAGTTATAAAGCCGGGAGCGGAATGCATTCAAGGCTTCATTCATCGAACGGGTCAACTGGGCTTCAGCACCTCCGGAAGAAGGCACCGGAAAAGAGAGGTTCAGATCCCCGTAATGGATATTCGCAATCAGATGCTCCATCCGGCGGATCGTCTTCCGCTGGTCCAGATACAAAGAGAAAGCCAGTACGACCAGGATAGCCCCCATCATAACAGATGTAAAATAAAGGCTTTTCAATATAAGGAATGCAATAGCCAGCGAGAGCAATACAATCAAAACGATCTTTATCAGGATAATATATCGTTTCATAGGCCCAGCTTATCCAGTTTCCGGTAAAGGGCAAAACGGGTAATTCCCAATAGTTCGGCAGCACGGGTCACATTCCCTTCGGCACGCCGCAAAGCACGTTCGATCGCTTCCTTCTCCAGAATGCTCAGGTTGAGCTCTTCCAGCTCTGCAATCTTGTTCGAAGCAGTAGGCTGAAGCATGAAATTCTCCGGTTTCAGCATCATGCCATCAGATAGGATCACTGCCCGTTCAATCGCATGTTGTAATTCGCGGACGTTCCCCGGCCAGTTGTAATTCTGCAGCTTACTCCGTGCATCACGTGAGAGACCTTTGATATCTTTCTTGTATTTACGGGCATAACGGGCAAGAAAATAATCGGCCAGCAACTGAATGTCATTACCACGTTCCCGTAAAGGAGGAATATGCAGTTCTATCGTATTGATACGATAGAGTAAATCCTGACGGAAAGTTCCCTTTCCCACCATCTCATGAATATTTATATTGGTTGCCGAGATCAGGCGGACATCAATGGTTATCGGACGTGTCGCTCCTAAACGGGTGATTTGTTGTTTCTCTATCGCTGTCAGCAATTTAGCTTGCATAGGCAGACTCAGGTTACCGATCTCATCCAGGAAAAGTGTACCGCCGGTAGCCACCTCCATACGTCCCGGTTTATCACGACGGGCATCGGTAAAAGCTCCTTTCTCATATCCGAACAGTTCACTCTCGAAAAGTTGTTCAGGGATACTCCCCAGATCGATCCCTACGAATACCTGTCCGTTGCGTGGCGAATGATGATATAAGGCACGTGCCACAAGATCCTTACCCGTACCGTTTTCACCCAGAATCAGGATATTTGCATCCGTATCACGCAACTTCTCGATCGTCGTAAAGATCTCCTGCATGGCATTACTTTCACCGATAATCTCAAACCCGTCATCCTCCGAACTTTCAAGAGCTGCTACCTGACGTTTCAGCGACCGAACCTCGGTACGGCTTTCCCGAAGTTTCAGAGCGGCAGACAAGGTAGCCAGCAACTTCTCTTTCTCCCAGGGTTTAGGTATAAAATCCGTCGCCCCGGCCTTAATGGCACGTACAGCTTTTTCCGTATCGGCATAAGCCGTAATAAAAAGAACGACAGCATCCGGGTCTGTCTTCTTTATCTTTTCAAGCCAGAAGAAACCTTCCTGCCCGCTGATGGCATCCCGCCGGAAATTCATATCCAGTAAAATCACATCGGGCACATAGCTTTCCATAAAATGCTCGATCCGTTCCGGTTGCGTAGTGACACGGATCTGTTCGACATAAGGCTCCAACAGCAGATTCAATGCAAAAAGCACATCTTCATTATCATCGATGATTAATATTTTCCCTTGTTTCATTCCTGTTTCTGATTTGGTTGTAAAGATAAGTATAAAAGCCATTGTATGTGCGTGCGAATACGAACGTTTTTCGTGCGCACACGCACTACAAAAGCAATCGCATCGTTTCTTTTACAACTATCAATCAACAGGTTATAAATATGGCATACTATTTGTTTCTTATAGAATATGAAACAGATAAAAAGTTACATATTATCCATAATCCTTGCAACGACGGTCCTATTTCCGGCCTACTCGCAGGACACGTTACATCTGACTTTGTCAGAGACTGTACGCATCGCACAGGAGCAATCGCCCCAGGCTATTGCCGCTCGTCATTCTTTCCGGGCATCTTACTGGAACTGGCGTTCTTTCCGGGCAAACATGTTGCCGAGCCTTACTTTCACCTCCGATCCTTCGCTGAACCGGTCGATCAGTTCGGTTACATTACCCGACGGAGGAGAGAGTTTCGTTCATCGTAACCAATTGATGATAGATGCCGGTTTAACGATCAATCAGAATATACCGTTTACAGGAGGTAGCCTCTTCGTAAAGACGGCCTTACAAAGACTGGATCTGTTTTCGGAAAAGACCAGCTCGTATAACAGTACGCCGGTAGTTGTCGGATATGAGCAAAACCTGTTCGGATACAATCAGTTCAAGTGGGATAAAAAAATCGAACCTATCCGCTATGTCGAATCACAAAAGAATTTGGTAGAAACACTGGAACTGGTAGCCGCACAGGCAACCCAACAGTTTTTCCGACTAGCAACTGCACAGACGAACTGGGAAATAGCACAATATAATTACGCAAATGCCGATACACTGTTCCAATATGCTAAAGGACGGTATAATATCGGGACGATCACAGAAAACGAGATGCTGCAACTAGAGCTTAACCTGCTGACCGAGCAAACAAATATGATGAACGCCCGTATCGAAGTGGACGACTGTATCCAGTCTCTACGCAGTTACCTGGGGATCAATAATGCCTCCGAACTGGTTGCCGATGTAAATGAAGAAATACCGCATTTCAATGTGGATGTAAAACAGGCTCTGGGACTGGCTTATGAAAACAATCCGGAGCCGGAATATCTGCAGCGCCGTCGGCTTGAAAGTGAAAGTGCCGTTGCACAGGCAAAAGCTTCGCGCGGCTTCAAAGCCGACCTGTACATGCAATTCGGACTGACACAGACGAATGAGAAACTGAAAGAGGCTTACCGGAATCCTTTGGACCAGCAGCTGGTCAGTCTAGGCATACGAATCCCGATCCTGGACTGGGGCGTAGGCAAAGGGAAGGTTAAAGTGGCTCTCAGCAATCGCGACAAAGTATATACCGAAGTAGAACAATCGCGCAACGACTTCGAACTGAACGTCATCAAAATGGTCAAACAGTTCAACCTGCAGGCAGATAAAGTGACGATCGCCCAAAAGACCGACCTGACCGCCCAACGCAGGAACGATGTGGCACAGAAACTTTACCTCCTGGGCAAATCCACTATCCTCGATCTCAACGCTTCCATCAGCGAAAAAGACCGGGCACGAAGAGAATATATCACGGCTTTATATAATTACTGGAGCTTGTATTACGGACTGCGCAGTATGACCGGCTACGACTTCGAGAAAAGCCGTGAACTGACATTCGATTACGAACAATTAATGAAATAAAATAATGGACAGACCTATTGAAAAGAAACCCGTATATTACCGTTACCGCTGGCATATTGCCGGAGGTGTAGCTTTTATAATCCTCCTAGTGTACGTTTCCATCGTTGCATCCGGAGGACGAAAACTACGTACAGAGGCCGACAACCTTATTATCGGTGAAGCACAAGCGGATAAATTCCTCGAATACGTAGATGTGGAGGGCGTCGTTCAACCGATCCTGACCATTAAGATAAATGCCCGGGAAGCCGGAAGCGTCGAACGGATCGTGGCAGAAGAAGGGACTATGATGGAAAAAGGAGACACCATCCTGACCCTGAATAATCCGGACCTGGTACGTACTATCGACGACCAGCGGGACGAATGGGAAAAGCAGCTGATCTCCTACCAGGAAAAAGAGATCGAAATGGAACAGAAAAGCCTGGACCTGCAGAAGCAGACGCTACAAACGACCTACGAACTCAACCGACTGAAAAAGAGTTTCGCCCTCGATGAAGAGGAGTTCCGTATGGGTGTAAAAAGTAAAGCACAGCTGGAAGTACAGCGGGATGAATTCGAATATAAAACACAAAGTACGGCTCTGCAACTGGAAGGTTTGCGCCACGACAGTGCAGCAACCATCCTCCGCCGCGAACTGATGAAGAACGACCTGGAACGGGAACGAAAGAAATTCGACCGCGCTCAGGAACGTATGGAGAACCTGATCGTCCGTGCTCCGTTGGCTGGACAGCTGAGTTTCGTCAAAGTAACTCCGGGCCAACAGGTACAGAGTACAGAGGCTATCGCCGAGATCAAGGTACTCGACCAGTTCAAAATACATACCTCACTCAGTGAATATTATATCGACCGCATCACCACCGGCCTCCCCGCCACGATCACCTGGCAGGGAAAGAAATATCCGTTGCGTATCACCAAAGTAGTACCGGAAGTAAAAGACCGTAACTTCGATGTCGACCTTGTCTTCACCGAAGAATCTCCCGACAATGTCCGTATCGGAAAAAGCTTCCGTGTACAGGTCGAACTGGGACAGCCGGAAGAAGCCTTGGTCATCCCCCGCGGAGATTTCTTCCAGACTACCGGCGGACAATGGATATATAAACTGAACGAGGCAGGAACAAAAGCACGTAAAGTAAGCATCAGCATCGGCCGCCAGAATCCGCAGCAGTATGAGATCACCGGCGGGTTACAAGCAGGCGACAAGGTTATTGTCACCGGATATAGTACTTTTGGCGACGCGGAAGAATTGATTCTGAAATAAAAGCAGAAAACAGATACCATGAAAATATTACTACTTGCTATACGCTCACTTAGCCGTTTCCGACTCTATACTGTAATCAATATACTCGGACTGGCAATGAGTCTGGCATGTGTTATGATTATCTCCCGGTATGTATATCGGGAATTGACAGTCGATCACTTCAACAAAAAGTTGGATCGCATATGTCTGGTTACCCAACATTTCGACAGCGAGATAATGCCTCGCTTTTCTTACAATTTCAATCCTAAAACAGGCATAGGAGACGCCCGGCTGGCCAATAACCCATCCATTGAAAAAGTAGCTCCGTACTCTTCCTTTGCAGAGGATTATGTACTGATTGATGACCAAAAATACAACACCCGCATTCTGGTTACCGACACCACCTTTCTGCAGATACTCGATTACCCGGTATTTGCCGACAACAAGCAAGTGGCGTTGCTAGATCCTCAAGGAGCAGTCATTACCCGGAGTTTTGCCCGTAAATTATTCGGCACAGACAAGGATATAGTAGGAAAAAGCATACAACATTCTATTGGTAAAACACTTACAATCACAACAGTTCTTGACGATCCTGCCGACAAGAGTTCCATTCAATTCGACCTGCTCGTTTCCTGGCAATTGCAAGAGAGATGGGGACGTATCTTCCATGCTATTGTATTACTGGCTCCAGGTACAGATATAAACAAACTGAATAAAGAATTTACCGGTAACAGGAAAGAAGGGAATAATGAAATACCCTACCAACTGTTACCTCTTGGTAAATCTTATTTCGACAAAACGGTCAACCTGTTCGATGACACTCATCTAAGGGGCAATTATAGCAATGTATTGGTCCTCGCCGGTGTCGCACTTCTGATCCTGCTGGTGGGTATTTTCAACTTCATCAACATCTATACTGTGCTGATGTTAAAGCGGGCACGCGAATTGGGTATGAAGAAAGTATTCGGAGCGAAAGCCTCGCAAATGCTGATTCAACTGGTGTGTGAAAACATGACAATGATAGGTTTGTCTCTTTTTATTGCCTGGATACTGATAGAGATCAGCAGAGGCGCCGTTGAATCCGG
Source organism: Parabacteroides sp. AF14-59 (assembly GCF_003479515.1). Classification (NCBI taxonomy): domain Bacteria; kingdom Pseudomonadati; phylum Bacteroidota; class Bacteroidia; order Bacteroidales; family Tannerellaceae; genus Parabacteroides; species Parabacteroides sp. AF14-59. Next base: position 37,950 of record NZ_QUHH01000022.1, read on the forward strand.
TTTAGGAATTTCACAGGAAAGCAACCTGACATTCGACATTTTACTTTCAACCGGTATTTTATTTCTGTTACCGGCCATTACTTCTGTATATCCTTTTATCAGATATAACTACACTCCCCCTATAACTTCACTACGTTCAGTAAACATCAGCGGTAACTCCGTCGTTTCACGTTCTCTCTTCATCGTATTCCAATATATGATAACCTGTTGCCTGATTGTTATTTCACTGTTCTTTATGAAGCAACTCTATTTTATGCTGAATGCAGACCTGGGTTATAAGACAAAAGACATTGTCAAAGTTCAGTTCATTCAGCACCCCAGCAATGTATGGAGTATGCCGGATGAAGACCGGGCAAAATATTTCAATAATATCAACCGGCTGGATGATGAAATAAAGCAGAAGATGGATGCCAGTCCTCTCTTCCGTCAATGGGTATACGGAGATAGTCCCCATAATATACAGGAAAGCGGCATTCGTCTGAAGACACAGGATGGGGAATATAAGGAAGTTTGTTCAGCCTACATGTCTGCCTCCAATATACAGATGTACGGCCTGCAATTAAAAGAGGGCCGCTTCTGGAATGACTCGATCGATAATACATACAGTTACCAGTTCATTATTAATGAAACGGCACAAAAGTTGCTTGGCATAACAAATCGGGATGCCGTGTTATTACAGCCGGAACGTCGTTTGTGGATAACCAGCCGGGCTGATATGGACACCAATCCCCCCTATCAGATCATCGGTGTGGTAAAAGACTTCAAGTTCACCCACCTGTCCAAACCGACACCTCCCTTGGTTATTTCCAATTCCGGCAATTACAACAGCCAGAAACTAATGGCATCTATCGTCCCCGGCAAGAAACAGGAAGCGATTGCTTTCCTGAAAAAACTCCACGACGACACAGTTGGCGGTGAATTTGAATATTCATTTGTCGAGGATGAAGTTAGCGCTATGTATAGAGAAGATAAAAAAACAGCTTATATCTATTCCCTATTCACAATCATAGCCATCCTGATCTCTTCATTGGGATTGTTCAGCCTATCGTTATTCGATGTGCAACAACGATACCGTGAAATCGCCATCCGCAAAGTGAATGGTGCAACGACCAATGTTGTCATGGCAATGATGTTACGCAAATATTTCAAACTTTTGGGGTTAGCCTTTATGATATCCATCCCGATTTCACTTCTGGCTATCTTCAGATATCTGGATCACTTTGCAAATAAAGCACCTATCTCCTGGTGGATCTTTGCTGTCGCCTTACTGATTACGGCCGGTATATCTTTGGCAACACTGATCTGGCAGATACGGAAAGCGGCACGGACCAATCCGGCCGAAGCTATCAAATCCGAATAAACTAATTATATAATACATCCCCATGAAGATCATCCTACTAGCCATACGCTCACTGATGCGTTTCCGTTTATACACTGTTATCAATGTACTCGGTCTGGCATTGAGCCTGGCCTGTGTTATCATTATCAGCCGATATGTATATAGCGAAGCGACGACCGATCATTTCAATAAAAATCATGAACGGATGTATCTGAGTGTACGCCACTGGGGGGAGGGAGAACAAAAAACACTCTTATGCACAACAGACAACGTACTCATGAAAAGAGACTACGTCAATCCGCTGGACATTCCGGAAATAGAGCAAAGGACCTCCTTTGTCTCCCTCGGTAATGCAGAGATCAAAGTCGATGAAAAAAGATTCAAAGCACATGTCCTGGCAACAGATACCTTCTTCCTTCAGATACTCGACTTCCCGGTCATAGAAGGAAGCCGTTCCCGGCTATTGACTGACCCTAAAGAAGCCGTCATCACAAAACGGTTTGCACAGAAATTATTCGGTGAAGAAAGTCCGATCGGCAAGAGCTTTGACTATAACGGAAATATTCTGACTATCAAAGGTATTATCGGAGAGCCACATACACAAAGTTCGCTAGCTTTCGACCTGCTGATATCCAAAGAACTACAATGGCGTTGGCCGCCGGTTAATTATTTCAGTGTCGCTCTGGCTTTTCCCGGTGTCGATGCCAGACAGATCAACGAGAAACTCAAAACGGACTTTCATAAGGCGGGTAGTAAAAGTTTCTTTTTCCAGGTCATACCGCTCGACAAACTGTATATGGATAAAGCCATTGACAAAGGACAGGACACTTTCCGGCAAGGAAATGCCGACAGCCTGAAAATACTGTCGTTTGTCGCCATACTGTTATTATTTATCGGCTTGTTCAACTTTATTCATATCAGCTCGGTCGTTATCATTAAACGAGGCCGTGAACTGGGAATGAAAAAAGTATTCGGGGCAAGACCTGTACAACTGTTTATCCAGCTATATGCAGAGAATCTGGTACTGACAGCTATCGCTCTTTTTCTTAGTTGGATGATCATCGAGATCACCCAGCCGATGCAAATCAATCAACTGGGTATCATCGCTACTGTCGGTTCATCCTTCAACACAGTCCTAACCCTTATCCTCTTGCTCGGATTGCCGTTGATCATCACGCTGTACCCGTTTTTCAATTACAGCTACCGGCAAACGATCCGTTCGCTTCAGGGAATTACTCCCGGAAAAAACAAAATGGGTACCCGTTCTCTTTTTCTTGTCGTTCAGTATGTGATTACCTGTTGCCTGATCATTTCTTCCCTGTTCTTTATGAAGCAATTACATTTTATGCTGAATGCAGACCTGGGATATCGGACGCAGGACATCATAAAGGCCTGGTTCATACGTCCTTCTTCCAAAATGACTTATGGAGAAGAAGACCAGAAACGATCTGATGATATTTCTTTTACTGTGCAGGAAGCACTCAAAGCATCTCCCCTATTCCAGACATTCTCTTACGGAGAAAGCCCGTATGAATTGCCGGACGATCAGTTTAACAGGATAAATATGCGTATTCCGGGAGGAGAATGGCAGGAAGTCCTTCAAGTGAAACTATACAAAAGTTTCTTTGATGTATATGAAATACCGGTTTCAGCAGATAAGTTTCCTCAAAGTGAAAAAGAAGTACTGATGAATGAAACCGCCAGAAAGTTATTCAGTCAGAATGGGCAAGCCCCTACGGAACTGGAGAGAGATTCGTATAATGATACCGAGTCGTTTCTGGTAAAAGGTTTTACTCCCGAATTTCAGGTAGTACACCTCTCCCAGAGCAACCAACCGATTGTCATCACCCTCAAAGACGTACAGGACGAACTGTTCTGGCCGGGGAAACTAATGGCTTCCATTGTACCCGGACGCCGCCAGGAAGCGATACAACTTCTGAAAGGATTGCATGATAAGACCATCGGGGGTGAATTTGAATATACCTTCGTCGAAGATGAGATCAGTGCCATGTACGAAAAAGACCGGCTGGTAGCCCGGATTTATACTGTTTTCACCTTAATTTCCATCCTGATATCTTCTATGGGCTTATTCAGCCTTTCTCTTTTCGATATTCAGCAGCGCTACAAGGAAATAGCAATCCGTAAAGTAAACGGAGCGACAGTGGGAGTCATCACCAATTTGCTGTTGCGAAAATATTACAGGCTGCTGGGGCTGTCTTTCATTATCGCTACACCTCTTTCCTGGCTGGCTATCACGAAATATATGGAGAACTTTGCCAACAAAGCACCGTTATCCTGGTGGATTTTTGCTGTTGCTTTCCTGCTGACCGCAAGCATATCGCTAATCACCCTGATCTGGCAGATACGAAAAGCAGCACGGACAAACCCTGCGAAAGCAATCAAAACAGAATAAATCCGGAAAACAGACAAGCATATCTATGCAATTCAGACATAAAAGCATTCACCGTTCACCATACTATCGTATATAACTAATATAATGACAATTACAATACGACATCCAGGTGAACGGTTAAGCAAAAGGGTGAATGGTTACTACAAACCCTTCACCCTGAACTACTATCCATTATCATATAACCCATTAACCCGCCGACAATAGTATATTAACACAAAAATGATAACCCAATAGCTTAACGACCATGCCCGGCAAGCTTTTCGACCACTGTCATTAAGCTTAACCACCTACGTCGACAAGCTTAACGATGGCAGTCAAAAAACGACCGGATAATATGTTTACCATTAGCTATATATTGCTTTCCGATTAGTTCCCAATTATATGAATGATAGTAGGATTAAGGGAAAGGTTCGGAATTTATCAATAATGGGCTATCCCTTTATCAAAGTGACTTAGCCATTACAGGTTTATTTGCCGTCAGTTTTAACTGACGGTTAACAAGTTGCTTCTCTTTATTGGCTTCAGCCACATTTCTCTTTACATAGAGAGACTCTTTAAATGGGACTAAAGTCCAAAGAGATAGAGTATTTACTTATCCGTCGGTTAAAACCGACGGCAAATGGACCTGTAACTATACCAGCCCTATTGATGACTGATGGTTTATAGCTGAATAGTTCAAATCTTTCTAAATTGGCACATGGGCATATTGCCACATTGGCTCAAATATTTTCTATGTATGACCGCGAAACCGATTAACAAAGTATCCTTCTTCTTCTGGTGTAAACAATTTCACTCTATAAAGCCTCGGCAGGAGGCTGGGGTGAAGGGTTCGGATAAACCATTCACCTTTTAGTCAAACCATTCACTCGATTTACCACAAGATAAACAACTAATAAGCAACAACTTATATACATAAAGGTGAAGAGTGAACGATTCTTTCCTAAAATGTAATGGAGAACAACGCCTCAGCCTGGAATTTACCGTAATCGATCGGCTGTATCAAGCGTACACCGGTAGTTAACGGGAAGCTCATCCGAAAAACATTCCAGTCGAATATCAGGTCAGTACCGAAAGAACTCTGTGTCGTCCAGTCACGCCCTTTCGCTGCCTGGTTACGGTTGAGGTCGTAAAACAGATTGGCACGCAAACGCCGGATATAAGCCAGTTGTCCCAGACTAAGGTCCGGAGAAAAGAGAGAAAAAGCATAATCCGCTTTAAAGGCAACCTGCTGCCGGGTCTGATACATAAAATCATATCCACGAGGCTTTTCGATCAGGTGCTTCGGCAAATACAACGTTTTATTGTCCACACTCTGATATTGATATCCTACCCGTAGCATCAACCCGTGGTTACGCAGGATGCCGGGCCAGTAAGTAGTAAGGCGCCCTGCATACAGGCTTCCGTAATTCTCTTTGTTGAAAGGAGATTGCAGGTATTGTAGACGCAACTGATATCCCCACCGGGGAAGAATATCACGCAATGCTTTCTTGCGGTAACTGTAAAACAACACTTCCGGCAGGATATATTGGAAATTGCTATATGTACGGCTTTCGTATTGCTGGTACTTGTCGTTTGTAAAATAGTATGCAACAGCCGGTTGTATTCCACGTATATAATGGTTGCGGGTCAAATTGAAAGGAAGATAGACACGTGCTTCGGCTTCCAGCAACGTCCGCTTCACTGTTTTGGCCTGCGCAACCTCTTTTCCTTTGTCGTTGGTCATCCAGGTTACATCGAATGCCTTTCCGCCATAGTCGGCGGCTATATCGATAACCGGGAACCAGCCTTTGTAAGTAAATGACAACTTACCATGATGTTCGCCCTTTCGATAATACCATCCCGCCTGCATAATGGCTGTATTCAACGTATTTTGTGACAAGACCATAACACCGGGTTTCACGATCGTACTCAAATCGTCGGCACCTGTATTCATAGCCTCTGCCACATCATAATAGAAAGGAGCCCAGCTGTGAAGTTTGAACGTATGTAATCCCTTCCGGTAAGGGCGGGGAGCAAATTCGATGGGGGTCAGTTCAGCAGAATCGAGATTGAACTGTTCCTGCTGCGCCAACGAAGCGACCAGCGGAGAATGAAAAGGCTCTCCCAGATCAGCCTTTTCAGCTTTCAGGCTATCGACCGGCAACGAACCGATACGGTATCCCTCTGCCTGATAATCCGAATAGAGAAGTTTGTCTTTTCCGGGAGAAAAAGCAGGATCGAACGCCCCAAAGCGGGCAGATGTCAACCGGTAGACGGTTGTATCCGGGAGGTTCAGGGAATAGATATTATTGGTTCCGTTTGCCCCCGATTCAAAATACAGCTTACCGCCACTCCAGAATGGAGCAGTGATATTCACAGAGGTAGTTGCCAGCAACTCGCTCCATGCACCGGTTTGCGTATCCAGTTGTAACAAGCTTATCCCGGTATCGGTAACTGCCACAGCGGTTATCTTTCCATCATCACCAAAAGTCAGTTCTTTCAAAAAGGCATTATCAGGCACTGTAAAATAACGTTGTTCCTTCCCTGTTGCCAGATCGACCAACACCAACTGGTTTTCACCGCTTACCGTAAAACGGGAAACAGCCGCTGTACGATTATCCTTATCGATGGCCGGAGCCAGATAACGTTGGCGGGGAGTGAGTGTCGTCAACCGCCCGGTCTCCAGGTCATACTGTTTGATAACGGAATAGTTTTCATGTGTCCAGCGGAGTCCGGGAACGACCTCCGTCCAGTATAACCGATTGCCCGCCAGGTTCAGACGGCTATTGATCGTACCGAGGTAACATAGCCGCTTCTCTTTCCCGTTCGTTACCGATACCAGCGAATTAATATCCTGTATTCCCGATTTAACGGCAATGACCGTCGAATCGTTCACGGCCTGCGGATAACGGTAGGAGGTGTACATCCCGGATGCCGGAGAAAGGAAAGCAGGCGTGACAGCCGCCGTATCCATCTTTTCCCACTCTTTACGCAAAAAACCGAATGTTTCATTATACAGTCCGTCGATACTGATTCCTGCATTATGTTTGAAAGCATTGCTGAACATCGGGATCGCAAAGAAACGGTTCACATAACGAGTGGTAGTCTTATCCCAGATATCCGGTCCGAAACGGTGACGGGCAAAAGAAGTCAGATTATACCCCAACGCATAATAATCGCCGGTATAATCCTTATAAGAACCCAGGTACCATTTATCGAACGAATAATTCTTACCTTCTCCCAGCATTTGGGCACGGTAAGGCATACTGAATTCCGGCAACCGCCCTCTCCCGCCGTTCGACATGGAAGTCTCCGTTCCGACAGCGTCGCCCTCCAGAAACCAGCTCGGCATGAAAAAAGCAGCCACACCGGCAGCCTGTTCGCCTATCACATAATATAACGGTTTAAACCAGCCCCGCATAACCTTGCTGGTCTGAAGGACATGGCGCGACTCATGCAGCACGAGGTGTTTATCCCAGCTTACCCCGTCGAGTTTAGAGGAAGGTGTCGTGATCAGCTCCATACGGCGCGGTGCCCACGATACCAAGCCGTTGGACGACATATTAGCCGGGTGAAGGATCACCGGAAACTTTTTCTGCATGCCGATACCTATCGTTTTCTGCAAATGCGGATAAGCATTCTCCAGATAGAGTGCATATTTATAAGCCATCGAATCGTTTCCCTGCGGATAGACCAGATTATAATGAGGCAATTTAACGATGTTCCATTTGAAGCGTGCCGGATCAGAACCGTAATCAAGAAACTGTGCCTGCATACTTAAAGAAGTAAGCAAGCCAAATACAGCTAAAAACAGGTATCGAAACGTAGGTATCTGCATATTTTATAGAGTTACAGACCACAAAACTATAAAATATAACCAAGTAGCTTCACTTTTTTTATAGCAAAATTCCCCTACCGTGCGTAAACGAACGCAATTCGTGCGGATACACACACCACCGTCAGTTCCAAACAAAGCATAACACACGTATTACTAACCACTTATCCCTTTGGCACGTCTTTTGTATTTTCAAATGTAATTATAACAGTGCGCCCATGTTAAAACACTACTTACTGATTGCAATACGCAATCTTTTAAAATATAAAACCCAATCGATCGTCAGCATTATCGGCCTGGCGATGGGTTTTACCTGTTTTGCACTGGCAACCCTGTGGATCAGGCACGAAATGACCTACGAGAACTTTCACGAGGAAGCGGAACGCATTTTCCTGGTCCGTAACGAAGACAAAAACAGTAACGAGGGTTTGGCCACAGTCACCCCTTCCCCATTGGCAGCCTATCTGCAGGAAACATTTCCCGAAATAGAACAAGCCTGTAACGTGTCGGACAGTAAAATGGAATTCAAATACAAAGGGATCACTTATCCATCTTATCAGATCCAGATGGATTCCGCCTCCATGAAAATATTCCCGATCCGGTTGGTTAGTGGAAATGCCAATTTCCTTGTCAACGGCAGTAAAGAAATAGCCATCACAGAAGAACTTGCCGGAAAACTATTCGGAAAAGAGAACCCGATAGGGAAAGAACTAAGCATATACGGCCTGGAAAGTCCCATTTGTGCAGTGGTCAAAGCCTGGGAGCCTCATACAAACATGCCTTTTGAAATAGTAAGAGCCAATTATACGATCCCGGTCTGGTACGCCTCCGGATGGACGACTTTTATCAAGCTAAGGAAAGAGGCGGACATCAAGGCTTTCCGTAAAAAGATATATGAGCATACTATTGAAAAAGATAACGCCAAACTGGAACATTTCGTACTGACCCCGATCATACAGATGCGATACGACCATCCCATCCGGGAAGCGACCATCAAATTCAATCACATCCTGTTGTTTGCCTTGTCGGGCGGTCTGGTCATCCTTTGTTCGCTGTTCAATTACCTGACTCTGTTCGTCAGCCGGATACGGATGCGCGGAAAGGAAATAGCCTTACGCAAAGTATGCGGCTCTTCCGATAAACACCTGATGGAGTTATTTTCTATAGAATATGTATTAACGCTATTGACTGCTATATTTATCGGGATGTTACTGATAGAACTGATACTACCCACTTTCCGGGAATTATCCGAAATAAAAACGACGACAAACGGAATCTATCAGGAAGCTATCGGCTATTCCCTTTTCGTAGCATTACTGTCGTTCCTTATTTCTCTGCTTCCTATCCATTATTTCCGCCGCCAATCGCTGAATGCAGCAATAAAAGGAACGGAAAAAGGGAAAGGGAAGAATTATTTCCAGAAATTCTTCCTGGTCTTACAGTTTATTATCAGTATCGGATTCATCTTCTGCACGCTTGTGATGATCAAACAGATACATTACTTATCACATACCGACCGTATAGTGGAACGGGTAGGAAGAGCCTCCATCACATTCAGTGCCAAATCATCCGAAGCCAGCCTGCGGGAAGAACTTAAGCAAATCCCCATGATAACCGAAGTCCTTTCAGGTAATCACAACTCTTTCATTCCCCGAAACGGAGCAAGCTATATACCGGTGAAAGAATGGGATGATAAGCCTGCATCTGCCGATGAAGTACTTTTGGAGACGATTGCCAGCGGCGAAGGAATATGTAATTATTATAATCTGAAACTACTGAAAGGCACTATGTTAAGGGATGACGACCGGAAAGAGAAAGTGATGATCAACGAAACGGCCGCCCGTCTGTTTGGCTGGGCAGATCCGATCGGAAAATCTTTCCTCAAAAGCGACTCTACCCGGGCACAGATTATCGGTGTAATACGCGATTTCTGTAAAGATTCGCCTACTATCCCCGTGAAACCGGTGGTATTTACAGTACAAGAACTGTTCTGGTCTATTAACTCCAGTGGCAATCTCCTTTTCATTTTCCGTGAAGGGCAATGGCAAGAATGCAAACGGCGGATCGAGGCGTTGATCAAAGAGAAACACCCGGAATTCACTTTCTACGGATTAAATAATACAGAAGAAGAGTTCAATAAGTTCCTGCAATCGGAAAATGCCCTGATCAAGTTACTCGACTTTGTATCCATTGTCTGTATCCTTATCTCCGTTTTCGGCATTTTCTCGTTGGTCACTCTTAACTGCGAACAACGCCGGAAAGAGATTGCTATCCGTAAAGTGAACGGAGCGTCAGTCGGAATAATCGTCCGCATGTTCTTCAAAGAATACTTATTATTACTTTGTGTAGCAGCAGCCATCGCGTTACCTGTCGGTTACCTGATCATGAAAGCATGGTTGGAAAACTACGTTATACAAACAACAATCCCCTTCTGGATCTACCTGATATTATTTATATCCCTTGTCATGATCACAATCACTTGCATATATTGGCGAATATGGAAGGCTGCAAGTAAAAATCCGGCAGAAGTTATTAAATTTGAATAATACAATATATATGAATATGATACAACACCATATCAAACTGGCCATACGTAACCTACTGAAATATAAGACGCAATCGCTAATCAGTATCATCGGGTTAGCGGTTGGTGTCTGCTGTTTCGCCATCTGTTCCTATACGTTAAGAGTTGACTTAAACTGGAATCACAGCATCAAAGAGGTAGAAAGAATATGCATCGTTTTTACAGAAACAGAGAAAGGTACCCAGACAAGTTATTCACCTTTTGCCTCCGCTATGCTCGCAAAGGAGTTTCCTGAAATAGAATCGGCTACCGCCTACAGCCAAGTACAACCCTACACGGAGAAGTTATGCGAAATCAGAAAGACGGATGGTACAGCCAATTATTTCAAAGAGTTGTTTGTCTTTGCCGACCATCATTTTCTGGACTTTTTCAATATACGGCTAATCAATGGAAACCCCAATGAAATAGATCAGACACCCGATGCTATCCTAGTTACAGAGAAGACCGCCAATAGATTATTCGGAACAACGGATGTTATTGGTAAAACCTTCACCGATATTAATGATTTTGACGATACCCAAAAAGTATTTACCATCCGGGGAGTGATCGAAAACTTTCCAAAGCAAAGTGATCTGGAAAGATACAGCGGTATCGAACTGAATACAACAAATGAAGCAATCTGTTCTCCCGATAGATATATCTATTACGACGGATTCAATTCATTCGTAAAAATCAAACCGGGTATAAATATCGACAAGCTAAACGAAAAGCTTAAAAAAAGCACGTTGAAATATCCTAAAAATAAAAATGAAATTGCAGAATCTATTGTTCAGTTAAAACCACTGACGAAGCGTAATACGCTCTACAAAAGAAATTTCTTTTCTGACTCAGGAACTATTTTCTTTATTATCGGACTGCTGGTACTACTGACAGCTCTCTTTAATTATGTACTGTTCATCATCGGACGGATGATGAACAGGATCAAGGAATGCGGCATCCGTCAAGTGAACGGAGCGACAAAGTGTTCCATATTCTATCTGCTTTTCATTGAAGCTTCCATCGCCTTTCTGATAGCCTGTACTTGTAGCTTCGCTATTGCAGAACTGGTCATTCCACATATTAACAGTCTTAATCCTGATTTTTCAATAGACAATAGTTACGTAGTACAACTTCTTACCCAATACAGCATTATCGGTTTAGGTGGTATTGCGCTTCTGTGTCTGATCGTTATTCATAATCTGGGTAAGATATCCCTTATACAAAGTCTGTTCAGTAATCAGATCATACGCCGCCATAGTGTTTTACGGAATATATTCATATCCATACAACTCGTTATCTGCTTCCTGTTCCTGGGAACTACCTGGTTTATCAAACAACAAAGCGATCTGATTGAATACCGGCTGACGAACGGACTGAGTGAAACCGACAAAACCTCAACATTCGACGTATCTCTCAACGGAGATAAGCTAACTCCCCACCGTCCGGAAATACTACAAAAATTACGGCAAGACCCAAAAGTCGAAATCGTTTGTCGTAACGGAATGGGATTTTCCGGAGCCTGGCAGTTGAGAGAAGGAAGCTTTTCGTGGGAAGGGATCAGTGATGAGGAAGCTAAAAGCACCATGGGCCATATCTATACCGATCCATCTTTCTTTGAACTTGTCAACCAAAAATTACGGGACGGACGTCTATATAGCTCAGAAGAAACAGACAAAGCAGTTGTCAACGAATCTTTTGCACGGTTATTCAATCGAAATCCTATCGGTATGCAAATAAATGTGAGATATTGGGGTACGGAAATGAGTAACTTCCAGGTGGTCGGAATCGTTTCAGATTTTATAAATAATCGGTATGAAATGAATACCCGCCCGGTTCTTCCTTGTATTTATATGCCATTTCCCCAAAACAGTCTTAACATGAGCTGCTTAGTAAAAATCAAGCCTGAATATAGGAAGGAATTTCCGGAGATCATGAAAGCCGAACTATCCAAATATGTCAATCAGGCCACTCCCACTTATATTTTCTCCATGAAAGATGATTCCGGTTTTTATGTGAGTAGAGAACAGAATATATTCAAACTGACAACCATATTTTCCATAATATCTATTATCATCAGCCTACTGGGAATATACGCATCGGTTACTTTATCTACCGACAGAAGGAAAAAGGAAGTAGCCATCCGCAAGATCAATGGAGCGACACCTGCTACAATTGTTCATATGTTTTGCAAAAGCAACCTGTTGCAATTGTTTATTTCTGCATGCATTGCTTTTCCCATATTGATATTGTTACTAAAATCGTGGTTGGAAAGTTATGCTGAGAGAATCTCCATCGGTATTCTACCTTTTATCCTGATATTCCTGCTTATGGCAGCAATCGTTGCCTTCACGATAATATGGCAGCTTTGGAGAATAGCCCGGATCAACCCGGCAGAAGTTATTAAATCCGAATAAACAGAAATATTATGAATATGCTACGACATTATATCAAACTGGCGATACGCAACCTGATAAAATACAAATCGCAATCCGTTATCAGCATCATCGGACTGGCTATCGGTTTTACCTGTTTTGCCCTGTCTACCTTATGGATACGTTACGAGCAGACTTACGATACCTTCCATGACGGTGCCGACAGGATCTATCTGGTAAGACCTGAATCAAAGACCACCAATAACGGCCTATCCGAAATTACTCCTTATCCGCTGGCCGGTTATCTGAAAGCGACTTTTCCCGAAATAGAAGATGCCTGCAATATGCAAGCATGGGGAACGACTGTCAGATATAAAGGTACGGAATATCGGTCTTTTAAAATGGACATTGACTCGGCAGCCATGCATATGTTCAAACTAAAAATAACAAACGGGAATCATAACTTCCTTACAGAAAACAGCAATGAAATAGCCATTACCGAAAGACTCGCACAACAGCTTTTCGGAACGGAAAATCCACTTGGACAGGAACTGGAGTTATATGGAGAGAAAAAAAAGATATGTGCTATTATCCAATCCTGGAGCCGTCATTCTAACATTCCATACGAAATTGTCGGGAATTTTTCGCCGGGAGATAACCGGTCGCAATGGTATGCCAGTATGTGCCAGACTTTTATAAAACTGAAAAAAGGGGTCGACGCACAGAAATTTATCCAAAAGTTATATGAACATACCTATGAAACGGAGAACTCGATCGTAGTAAAGAAAAGTGTAGCGACCCCTATTACAGCCATGCGGTATGACCGTCCAAACCAGGGAGTAACAGTTAAATATGAACATATCCGGCTTTTCGCCCTGGCTGGCGGATTAGTCATACTCTGTTCGCTATTCAACTATCTAACCCTGTTTATCACCCGTATTCGCATGCGTGACAGAGAAATAGCTCTACGCAAAGTAAACGGTTCGTCCAATCGTGAATTACTGATGTTATTTTCTACCGAGTATTTGATCACCCTGGTTTTTGCAATATTTTTCGGACTGATCCTACTGGAACTGGTAATCCCGACTTTTAAGGAGTTGTCGGATATTAAATCGGATAAGACAAGTATTTACCTGGAAGCACTCAGTTATTCCGGCATTGTAGCAGCCTTTTCATTCATTTTGTCATTATATCCGATCTACTACTCCCGAAAGAAAAGTCTGAATGCAGCCCTAAAAGGTTCATCAAACGGAAAAGGGCAAAACTCTTTTCAGAAAGTCAGTATGGTATTACAACTGATTATCAGTATCGGTTTTATCTTCTGCTCTACTATCCTGATGAAACAGATACATCATTTGAATCATACGGATCTGGGAATCGAACGTGCAAATCGCGGAACAATCCAGGTTTATCCGCCAATTGACGGTCTTAAGGACGAACTGGCTAAAAATCCCTATATTGCAACGATCGTTCCGGCGAACTTACCCGGACTACTTCCGCGTAATGCCCGCGCTTACCAAACAATCAATGAATGGGAAGGAAAAACAGATTCGACCTCTACTGTCACTTTAGAAATTATAGACTGCAACGAAGACTACTTTAAGTTTTACGGTCTGCAGTTGCTGAAAGGGACATTCCCTTCAGATGATAAAAGTATGATAATAAATGAGACAGCAGCCTTACAGATGAATATGAATGATCCTATCGGTAAGGGTTTTCAGAAAAAAGTAATCACAGGCATCGTCAAAGACTTCTATATTGCTCCGCCTACCATTCCGGCCAAACCGATGATGTTTACCCTGGAGGACGGATCAAGCGTATCCTCCGATATCATCTTCCAATATCAGAATTGCGACTGGAGCTCTTGTAAGAAACGGATCGAGCAACTGATCAAACAGATGAATCCTAACATAATCCATTATAACATAATATCTATGGAAGAAGAATATGAGAAGTTCCTCAAATCGGAAAACGCATTGCTGATGATGTTGGATTTCGTTACCCTGGTTTGTGTGTTGATCTCCCTGTTCGGTGTTTTCTCACTCGTCACCCTCGACTGTGAAAAACGCAGGAAAGAAATAGCCATACGCAAAGTGAACGGCGCGGAAACCAGTCATATCGTGAAAACGTTCCTATTGAAATATATGTTCTTGTTAGTGATCGCATCCGTCATTGCATTCCCTGTCGGTTACCTCATCATGAAACCCTGGATAGAAGGCTATGTACTCCAGACAAGTATCGATTTCTGGATTTATCCGGCCATATGGCTGGCACTAGCCTTACTCATTATCACATGTACCGGTTTGCGGATCTGGAAAGCAGCCAATCAAAATCCGGCAGAAGTCGTAAAATCAGAATAAATAAAAATGAAAATCATCCTGTTAGCAATACGAACCCTCCTCCGATTCCGGCTTTATACGGCAATCAATATACTGGGACTGGCACTCAGCCTGGCCTGTTGTATATTGATATTCCGGTATGTCTACGGAGAAATGACGACCGATCATTTTATTCCCGAAATAGACAGGGTTTGCTATACAGTGATAGAAGATGAAGTATCTCACCAGAAAAGACTCTACGGTCTGTTACCTGAATATGGATATACCCCAAACCCATTGGAAGATCCGGCTGTGGAAATTGTATCTACACTATTCCAAAGTGACGAAGATCAGATTACAGTCGATAATAAACTGTACAATGTTGCCTCTTTAGCCGCAGACACGAATTATCTGAAAATAGTACCGATCCCCATACTAAAAACGTCCCGGAATAAATTATTAGAGAATCCGCAAGACGCAATAATCTCGGAAGACCTATCCCGATTAATATTCGGGAAAGAAGATCCGATCGGTCAACAAATCACCACCTCGATGGGAGAGATGGTAACCGTCGTTGCCGTCATGGGTAAACCGGACACCCGATTTTCCATGCCTTTCGACCTGCTGATATCGAATGAATCGGCCAACTACAGAAAATATTCAATGCCCCATTCCCTTGTCAAATTACATAAGGGGCATTCTGCAGCCTCCGTCAACAAGGAATACGAAGCATTCCGTAAAATGTCCAATTTCACCAACCGCCTGCGCATCTGCTTTTACCCTCTACAGAAGCTATATTTCGATCAGCAGGTAGTCACATACCTGGATAAACGGTTGGTAGGGAATTATACACACGTACTTATTCTGATAGCTATTGCCGTATTGATCATGCTGGTAGGATTATTCAATTTTATCAATGTCTACACGGTGTTGATCCAGAAACGGGCACGTGAATTCGGTATGAAAAAAGTATTCGGAGCAAATACCCGCCAAGTAGCCGTTCAATTGTATGCTGAAAACTTATGTATGACTCTCGTAGCTTTATTTCTGGCATGGGCATTCATAGAGACAGGGACGTTGCTGGTCAATACTTTTCTAATGATCCGGATTCCTTCGCATTTCTTATTTGACGCCAGCCTTTCTGTTGGGATTCTGTTCCTGTTGCCTTTTATCACAGCCCTATATCCCTTCTTCCAATATAATTATTCTTCGCCGGTCACTTCTTTGAAAAAGATCGGGAGAGGCGGAGAATCTACTATATCCAGAAAAGTATTCCTTTGTTTACAATATATTATCACACTGGCTTTAACCATCGTATCTATCTATTCTATCCGTCAGTTAAACTTTATGCTGAATACCGATCTTGGATATGAAACAGAGAACATTATCAAAATTTCACCCATAGAAGGACCACGGGGTAGCGATATGAGCATGTGGAATAAATACAATCTGATCGTTCGGCAACTGGACAGAAACCTGAAAAATACCCCATCGCTCATCAAGCTGCATAGTTATTCTCCCGGGCCACTCAGTCGTTTAGGACAAAATTGCTGGGCACATATTCCGGGAAAAGAATGGACAAGTATAGGAACCCAGGTAAGCAATCAAAATTCCTTCCGTATTCTGGGGATAGAGGCAATTGAAGGACGGCTATGGAATGACTCCATCGATAATAATATGGATCTTTCGATTGTTATCAATGAATCGGCAAAAAGAGAACTGGGTATTACAGATATCGATGAAACACCAGTCATTCTGGACCGCCTGCTTGTTTACAGTCCGCAAACGAAAGAGCAACCGGCTCCCAGGTATCAGGTTATCGGAGTTATTAAAGACATTTGTACCCAACATTTGTCTAAAGGCTATGAACCGATGATTTTCTTTTATTATAAAGAAGGTTTTTCATCCGGTCTATTAGTCAGTATCGTTCCGGATAAAAAACAGGAAGCAATCGACTTTCTTCGAAAAATATACAACGAGTCATGTGGAAATGAACTCCCTTATACATTTTTGAAAGATGAAGTGTTGTCAATTTACAAGGAGGATAAGCAATTGGTAAGTGTCGCCTCTCTTTTCGCGATTATAGCCATATTGATTTCTGCTATGGGCTTGTTCAGTTTATCCCTGTTCGATATACAACAACGGTTTCATGAGATATCGATTCGGAAAATAAACGGAGCGACGACTAAAGCTATATGGCAAATGTTATTTATCAAATACAGTCAATTATATGGAATAGCCTGCCTGGTCGGTTTGCCTTTATCCTGGCTGGCCATCACTTTATACATGGTCGATTTTGCCTACAAAGCCAATATCGCCTGGTGGATTTTTGCCATTGCGATCCTTTTGACCGGAGGTATTTCATTCCTCACTCTGATCTGGCAAATACAAAAAGCGTCCCGTACAAATCCGGCAGATATTATCCGTTCCGAATAACAATAAAATAATACAGATATGAAACAGTTCTTATATTTACTCGCCTGTCTTTCCCTATTGGTATCCTGTAATAAACAGAAAAGCCAAGGAGGCATAAAAACATATAAAGCCGGTACGGAGATCACTGGCGAACTGTCCGGCGAGGTTGTTTTTGCCGGAAATGGGATACATAACTACTACGATATAGCGATTACCAACGATTACTATGCATTTCTGGACTATTACAGCGACACACTCCTGCAAGTGAGAAATAAAAATGATTTCTCACTTTATCAGATCGAACCGAGAGAGAAAGATACGTTCTCTATTGCTTATCCGTCTTTTACCAAATATGACTATGCCAACAGCAAGAACAGGATCTCCATCTGGGACAATGATTCACATCAATTGAAACGCATAGACCTGGATCAGACACAGACTTCTCCTACTGTCTCTGCAGAGCTTATATCTATGACAAACTTCATTTCCGGGAATATCTGTACAAACTGTTGCATCACGTCCAAAGAACTATATGCCGTTTCATTCAATCCGGGTAAACCGCAGGTTTTCTTCTCTTCCAATAAAATAACAGGGCAATATGCTGTTCCGGGTTATCCCCGGATCACAGTTCCGATGCCTGACGATGTCCTGAGAAAAGCATACGTCAGCGACCTGGTTATCAACGAAGAAAAAGGAGTAATCGTCGCAGCCTTACGTTTTATCGACGGTATCAATTTCTATGATCTGAATTGTGATATGACGGCTTCGGTCTCTTTTGCCGATTATTATACAATACCGGTTCCTGACATAACCAATAAATATCTGGATGCCGAACAGAGTAAAAAATGCTTTATCGACATCTGTAGTTCAGACAAATATGTATTCTGTCTGTTCGACGGATCGACAAACTTTACCGGCAATTCGGTCATCTATGTATTCGACTGGGAAGGGAAACAAAAAGCGGTGTTGCAGGCAGACCGTAATTTGCGAAAGATTGCCACAGAGAAGTCCGGCGAATACTTGTTAGCTTTATCCCCCAACGGAGAAGGAGGCCGGGATGTTATCAAATATAATTTAAAGAACAAAATTTAATTCTAAACCATGATACGACATTATATCACTATCGCTTCACGTAATTTTGTCAAATACAAATTACAGACCCTTATCAGCGTTATCGGACTGGCGGTTGGACTCGTCTGTTTCACCTACGGAATGAAATGGTTGGAATACGAAACTTCCTACGACGGTTTTTATCCGAAGTCCAAACAAATGTACACGCTCTACGGCATCAACAAACAAACCGGGAAAAAAGAGAGAAAATTGCCACTCGTTCTGGCCCGTAAACTCAAACAAGATTTTCCGGAGATAAAAGAGACCGCACTGGTATACGGGAATTTCGTTTCCATCTTCAAATATAACGACCAGACATTGGAAGACCCGAAGGAAATATTTATCGACAACAACTTCTTTACCCTTTTCCCCAGGAAAGTTCTTAGCGGTCGGCAAACGAATCTGTTGCATTCGCTGGATGAAATAGTCATAACCCGCTCTTTCGCCCTCAAATATTTCAAAAGTCCGGAAGACGCGATCGGGAAAGTGATGAAAAACGGATACCGGGAAACACTTACCATCGTGGCGGTAGTAGAAGATGCACCTGCTAATTCCGCATTTAAACAGAATGTCTTCGAATTGGATAAGTTTACCACTGAAATGACAGACAGAATATCGGAAGACAGACAATGGAGCCAATTTGAAAATGAAATTTATCTGCTGTTAGAAGATCAAGCCAGTGCGGATGTATTCAAAAAGAAGCTGCAAACTTATCTGGAGAAAAACAACTATCTGAATACACTTGCGATAAAGATGATTCCGTTAACAGATATGCGACACACGTTCGGAAGCGAGTTATCGTTTAACCTGTCCTACATCCGCACTTTTGCCATAACGACCATCCTGTTGTTGTTGTGCGTATTCTTCAATTTCGTCAATCTTCTCCTGAACCGTATCTATCAGCGTATGAAAGAAATAAGACTCCGAAATTCGATAGGTGCCGGTAAACGGGAATTGATTATACAACTATTGACCGAACTCACATTACAGACAGGTATAGCCTTTGTTCTGGCCTTTTGTCTGCTGGAACTCAGTTCTTCACTGTTCTGTAAAACCTTCGAGACGAAGATAGCCAACCATGATTTCTATATAAGCCTTATTATTACAACTTTAGTCAGCTGGGCGGTATTACTCTTTGTCTCATTTCCACTATTACTGCGTTTCATACGAACATCTTCACTCATGTTGTCCGGAGGTATTTCTGCCAACCGGAAAGGTTCATTCCGAAAAGTCAGCATGACCATTCAGCTCGGAATCTGCGTATTCTTCCTGATGAGTACCTTCATCATGCTTCGGCAAATCTCATTAATGAAGCATAAGGATCTGGGATTCCGGAAAGAGGGGCTGATTCATATCACAATGAATTATCGTGACCGTTCCGGAATCACCCACGAACTGGCAACTCTTTCGATAATCGATGAATTTGTTCAATGCGGCATCTTTTCTATCACCCACGAACCTTATACACAGAATGAAGTGCATTGGGAAGGAAAGCCGGACGATTTCAATCCGAATTTCCAGGTAATCAAAGTAGGAAGTAATTTTCTGGATGCATTCAAAATCCCCTTATTAAAAGGTAATTTTATAGACGAAGGTAATTCGGACCCGGAAGACTGGACCACGCCGGGCAACACTGCCGTCATCAATGAAGAAGCAGCCCGGATCATGGGAATGGACAACCCGATCGGAAAAAAGATCAGTATCTGGAACGGCGTCATTTACCACGACGGAAAAAGGGGACAAAAAGAGATGGAAATAGTAGGCGTCGTCAAAAACTTCCAGGCGGCCAGTCTGCGTAACCCGGTACTCCCGATGATTATCACACTCGACGGAAGTAAATGGAATAGTTACTACTATTACGCCCGTGTAAAACCCCAAAATGAACAAGCTGCCATTAAAGCCATACGGACAGTTTTCGAAAAATACAAAAAAGAAGGAGATACAGTTCCCCAAATACAAACAATGACAGATGTTTTCAACCAGTTGAATCAGTCGGAAGATGCCAGCCTACAGCTATTCTCTTTACTGGCGATACTCTGTACTTTGATCTCTATCTTCGGAATCTATTCCGTTTCATCCAGTAATATTGCACAACGCAGAAAAGAAGTAGCCGTGCGCAAAGTGATGGGTGCCTCGTCAAAAACAATTATCAGCATGTTCTTCAAAGAGTATCTGACAATCGTAGTCATTGCCAACGTCATTGCCCTCCCACTAGCCTGGCTGTTTATGCACGGATGGCTGGAGCAATATCCTTATCGCATCAATATCGGTTTCTGGATGTATGGTATCGTATTATTAGTAACAAGTGCCTTGATTATCTGTACCGTTCTCTATCAGACATTAAAAGCATCAGAAACAAATCCGGCAGAAGTCATAAAAAGCGAATAACAAAATAAATTACTAAAAACTGTCATCAGCCATGTTGAAACACTATATAATTATAGCCATACGTAATTTTGTCAAATACAAATTACAGACCGTCATCAGTATTGCCGGATTGGCAATCGGATTGGTATGTTTTGCGTATGGGATCAACTGGCTGAAATATGAAACTTCATACGACGGTTTTTATCCCCGATCCAAACAGATATACATGCTCTATGGGGTAGACAAACAGACCGGAAAGAAAACAGAGCAGTTACCTCTTATACTGGCAAGAAGGTTAAAACAGGATTTCCCGGAAGTAATAGAGACTACTCAAATATACGGGAAGTACGCATCTGATTTTTCCTACAATGAAAAGCGTGTGCCTAATCCCGACGAAGTCTTTATCGACGAAAATTTCTTCTCTTTCTTCCCGCAAAAAGTAATTTGCGGAAGGCAAGATAATATCCTGCAATCATTAAACGATATTGCGATAACCCGTTCTTTTGCAGTTAAGCTGTTTGGTACTCCGGAAGAAGCATTCAATAAAGTATTAAGTAGCGGTTATGAGAAAAGTCTCAGAATTGTTTCTGTACTGGAAGATACACCCGACAACTCCATGTTTGCCGGAGAAGCTTTCGAACTGGACCGGCATGCACGAAAGGCAGAACAAGAGATACCGGAAGCAAATCAATGGATGTATCTAAATACTAAAATATATCTGTTACTAGATAAAAACACGCATATCGACGCATTCGAAAAAAAGATAACAGACTACACCTCTACCCATAAATACAATGAAACTATCTTTTTGAAGTTAATTCCTATCACAGACGTACGGCATACGTTCGGTACCGAACTATCTTTTAACCTTACTTATATACGGACTTTTGCAATAACCGGATTTCTATTGCTACTCTGTGTATTTTTCAACTTTATCAATCTACAGATCAACCGGACTTATATACGAATTCGGGAAATGAAGCTGCGCAGTGCAATCGGAGCAGGAAAAAAAGATTTGATCTGCCTCTTATTATTGGAATATTCATTGATGATATTCATTGCGACTTTACTGGCATGGAGTTTAATGGAGGTCACATCACCTTTGTTCAGACATGTTTTTCATACAGCAATCGGAAATAAGGATTTATATGCGGATATGATAAAAATCTCACTGTTCAGTTGGATAATAACTATTTTGATCTCACTCCCGCTGTCTCTGCAGTTTATCCGAACCTCCCAACTGTTAGTATCCGGAGGGGTTGCGCCTCATCGGAAAAGTTGGTTCCGCAAAATAGCAATGACAACCCAACTGGGTATCTGCGTATTTTTTCTGATGTGCGCTTTCATCCTGCTCAAACAAACCTCTTTGATGAAAAACAAGAATCTCGGGTTCGAAAAAGAAGGCTTGATACAGATTACCATGCTGAATGATGACAGGGATGGTACTGCACATGAAATTGTCTCCCTTCCTATTGTTAAAGAACTGGTGATAGCATCGTTTTTCTCTATCATGCATGAGCCTTTTTCATTAACGGAAGTAGAGTGGGAAGGGAAAGGCCCGAATACTAAAGTTAATTTCCATATACTGGAAGTCAGTAAAAACTTTCTGTCCACTTTCCAAATACCTTTATTAAAAGGTCGGGAGCTGGAAGATACTGATCTTGTTAAAGGAACAAGACGTCTTATGAGTTCTAAAGCACTTATTAACGAAGAAGCGGCACGTATCATGGGATATACAGATCCGATCGGTAAAAAACTCAGCTTTTGGAACAATCAACAGCAAGACGTAGAAATTGTCGGTTTAGTAAAAGATTTCCAGTCTACCAGCCTGAGAAATCCGATTCTTCCCGTTATCATTATATTAAATCCTTCCCAATGGAAGAGCTACTTTTACTATGCTAAAGTAAATCCGGGGAATGAAGAAAATGCCATCAAAGCGATCCGGAATGCTTATAAAAAACATGCATTCCCCCACGACCAACAACCGGAAATTACAACAGTAAACGATGTACTGAAAGAGTTAAGCCGGTCGGAAGATGCAAGCCTGCAACTATTCTCTTTACTGGCAATACTCTGCACGCTCATATCCATCTTCGGACTTTATTCCATATCCTCGGGTAATATAGCCCAACGACGGAAAGAGGTAGCTGTCCGCAAAGTTATGGGAGCTACCTCACGGACTATTATCAGCATGTTTGTCCGGGAATACCTGTCGATCGCACTCATTGCCAATCTGGTAGCTCTTCCTTTGGCATGGTTGTTCATGCACGGCTGGCTGGAACAATATCCTTACCGGATCAGCATCCATTTATGGATGTACATCACCATTCTGTTATTAACAATTATCCTGATCATATCTACCGTACTTTACCAGACTCTCAAAGCGTCTGAAACGAACCCGGCAGAAGTCATAAAAAGCGAATAAAATCATGCACAACAAAACACGGCACTACTTTAAAGTTACTTTTCGGGAATTAGTCAAATATAAAACCCAGTCGGTTATCAGCATCATCGGACTGGCAATAGGCTTCACCGCTTTTGTCCTGGGCGGATACTGGCTGTGGTGGGAGACCCATTTCGATAACTTCCATCCGGACGGAGACCGGATTTATTGCCTGACTACTACCGGACTGGTGAAAAAAGCGACAGGTGCCGATGCCGATCTGGACCAGTTACATGTCAACGACCTGGCAGAGATAAAGAAGTTAGTGCCGGAGATCGAAAAAGTATGCACTTTCAGCAATCTCTGTTATAGCGTAAAGAAAAACAACAGTACTCTGAGGGTATATGGTCTGGTCTGCGATCACTCCTTCTTCGACTTTTTCAGAGCCAATTTCATCGCCGGAACCTATAAAGGGACTTATCCGGACGGTACGGCTGTTATCCTCACCGAGAGTATGGCACAGATGTTTTTCGGAACAACCGACTGTGTCGGTAAAGTGTTCGAGCTGAGTGAGCAAACCCGCCCGGTCGTTGCGGGAGTCATCAAAAACTATCCGGATAATTCAGACCTGCTATTCCAGTTTTTGCTGATCGACGAAGTACAACCCTTACGCCATGTTAAGCGGAACACTACATATGTCCGTTTATTGAAAGGTGCAAATGTCAGTAAGATCAAAGAAAAACTCGCTACATACAAAAGTCATGCGGAAGACCCATGGGGAACAGAAAATATCGACCAGTGGAAGATCAACCTACGAACACTTCCGGAAGTTCATTTATATTGCCATCCGGAACTGGAAAACAGAATACGCAATATCCATATTCTGGCTTTAGCAGGCTTCATGGCTTTCCTGAGTGCATTAATGAACCTGTTAGTTCTATTTATCGGTCAACAACAACGCAAACAAACGAAAAACAAAACTTATCTATGTATCGGTGCTTCTCCTAAAGATATGCTATTAAAAGGTTGGACCGAGCTATTCCTCCCGATGGCTATTGCTTACCTGTTCGCTTTTTGCCTGATAGAGGTTATCTTTCCTTATTATGAAAGTTATACGGCATGGAATCATTACGGAATTTATGAAGGTGTATCGCGGCACATCGACAAGTCTGCTTTATTCTTCAATGCTATCATATCACTCATAGCAAGCATGTTTATTTTCTGGTTATTGACCCTTCTTCCTATGCGGAATATCTTATGCAATATGAAAACAAATCCCATATTCTTTAAGCGAGGATTAATTGTCGGTCAGATATTCATCGGCTCGTTATTTTTCATTACCTCACTTATCCTTTTCCAACAGTTGAATTTTATATTGACCAAGAGCAAGGGATTAAATTATGAAAACGTAATCCAGGTCGATATGGGAGGTGAAAATGCTTATGAACAAGATATTAGAGTATTAATGCCTGAATTGCAAAATCATCCGTATATAACCGATGTTTGCTATACCGCTACGAATGCCAATATATTTACAGAACAAGGGGATTGGTACGGTGCCTACGTTACCCATTTTGCATTCGACCCTGCCGATCCGGATCCCAAAAGGGAAGATCGCGTAATGCTTGTCAGCAAAGAGTTCTTTTCATTCTTTGAACTGACTTTAAAACAAGGGAGCTGGATCGATGACAGTAATCCGAATGATTACATTGTCAATGAAACAGGTTTCAAAGATTTAGGATATAACGATTTATTGCAACGGTCAATGTACAATAGAGAAGGCGTTACTAACCGGAAAGTATGCGGAATCATTGAAGATTATATTTATTCCCCTATGCAATATCCGGTCGGGAGAACCTTCTTCCGATTACATACGGACAAAGATGTAACAGACTATATTCCTGCTCAGTATTTCTATATCCGCTACATCCCGGAACATAAAAAAGAAGTATTGGAGCATATCTCAAAAGTAACACAAAAACTAAATACTCATGGAGTAACCAGCCAGAATATGTGTATAAAACTATCCGATCTGGTAGACAAATTCAATCGCCCCGAAAAAGTGATCTTCAGCGTATTCAGTATCATCGCAGTCGTCTGTATCCTGATTTCCACCTTCGGAATCTATTCGCTGGTCAGCTTATCAGCCCAGCAGCGTAAAAAAGAGATCGCCATCCGTAAAGTAAACGGTGCCACCTTCTCTCATATCCTGCAACTGTTCTTCAAGGGATATCTGATATTAGTTATTATCAGCAACTTCTTTGCCCTCCCATTAGGATATATCCTGATGAAACGCTGGCTGGAAACCTATGCCAATCATATCACTCTGACTATATGGCCTTTCATTGCCGTATTTTTCATCACCTGTATGATTGTCCTGTTATCCATCTTCCGCCAGGTAAAAGAAGCAGCACAAGCAAATCCGGCAGAGTCAGTAAAAGCAGAGTAAGTTACGCAGACACCGGCACTTCCCAAAAAGAATTAATATTTTAATTCTAGTGAAGGAGTTATGCCGGAAATGAAAGAAACTTTCCTACTTTCGTATATTCATTTAACCGAATATATATATATTATAATTATCAACTATATGAAGACAAACTTTTTATTCACCATGTTAACCGGACTATTGCTTTTCACGGCCTGTTCGGAAAAGTCAGCCACGACTTATACCGTAAACGGTACTATTCCCGATAATTCGCTGGACGGGAAAATGATCTATATCTATAACCGTGACAATAACAATCTCTATATAGACAGTACGGTTGTTACAGGAACCACTTTCACTTTTACCGGCAAGATGGATACAGCCGCTTACTGCCGTATCGATGCCAGCCGTGAATATTATGTCAATTTCATTCTTGAGAACGGAACGATCAATCTCGATCTGAGTAAGCCGGTATCTCCGTCAGGAAGTCCTTTGAACGATGAGATAGCACGTTTTTTCGCAGCACAGGACAGCATGTCGGACCTGATCGATTCCAAACGGCAGGAATTCATGAAACAAACAGAAGATAAAGAAGAACGTATGAAACTGCAGAAAGACTTTTTCCAGAATGAATGGAAACCGGCTTATCTGGCCATGCTCGACGGATTCTTCAACAGAAACCTGAATAACCCGATCGGAGGAATGGCACTGAACTATATGGATGGCTACCTTTCGACCGATCAGATAAAAGCAAAACTATCCTTATTGAGCGAAGCGGTTCGTAACACACCCAACATGCAGGAAAGACTACAACGCTTCGACGCATTGGAAAAGACCGCCGAGGGTAAACCTTTTACTGACTTCACGATCGAGACGGAAGACGGAAACAAAGTATCTTTATCCGACTATGTCGGCAAAGGGAAATACACACTGGTCGATTTCTGGGCAAGCTGGTGCGGTCCATGCCGGGCAGAAACACCCGTTTTGGCAGAGGTGTATAACCAATACAAAAATAAAGGACTGGAAGTTTTAGGCGTTGCCGTATGGGATAGCCCTGAAAACACGAAGAAAGCTATAGAAGAGTTGAAAATAACCTGGCCACAGATACTGAACGCCGGTGAAAAGCCGACTAAACTATACGGAATCAACGGCATACCTCATATCATCCTGTTCGGTCCCGACGGCACGATCATAGCACGCGACCTGCGTGGCGACGGACTGAAAGCAAAGGTAAAAGAAGTGATCGAAACAAAATAAACCTAAACACGGTGCAGTATTTCGACTTCCCGCACATTTCAATATATAGATTATGTACGGGAAGTTGATATTTTAGATGAGTAAACAAGTTATTATATTATTTTTGATCTGCCTGAGCAATACGGATTATCTATATGCCCAATGGACAGAAAAGGATTCGGTATGGCTTCAGAAGATTCTCTCAGGCAAAGAGAAACTGGAACTTAATCCCGAAGCATTGAAAGCGATCCAATCAGGCACACTGATCAATACGGAAGAACCGGCTTCCAAGATGATCATGGCGCCGGAACAGTCTCCCGCACAATCCATCCAAAAAGATTTTACCGAGTTCGTCCGTTCCAAAGATAGCGAAGATCATAATCCCAACCGTAAAGTAGCATTGAAAGACCTTCCTCCTTCTGTATTCAGGTTATACGGGATGAATAAGCCATTACCCAGAGTTAGAATGCTAGGTTCTTTCCAGGTTTCATCGAATATCCGTGCCGAAGCCCAAAAGCCATCCGGCATCTCTTTCGATGATCTGTTACAACAGGTATTCATGCCTAGTGCACGCCACAAAAGAAAAAATGCACAACGCTGGCAGACTCAGAAATATTACAATAATTATCCGTAACTACAGTAGTAGAATAATTTTTTATACTTTTGTTACCTTATTAATAAACATAAGGTCGAATTTATAAATACACAATTTAAAGGATAAAATGGAGAAAATCATTTCGTATCCGCTTTCAGCCATCTACTATTTGTTGTTTGGGACTACACTGGCATTCTTTCATGTAGTGCAGTGGATATGCTTCAATCTGTTCGGTTACAAAGCACATAAAAAAAGTGTAGATGTTTTGAGTTTTTTCCTGGTTGCCAATACGTACGTACTGGGAACAAGATACAAAGTGAGCGGATTGGAGAAGCTCCCAATCGACACTCCTCTGATAATTGCCTCGAACCATCAGAGCTTGTACGATATTACCTCCATCTGCTGGTTTATGCGCAAAGTGCATCCCAAGTTTATCAGCAAAATCGAACTGGGTAAAGGTATCCCCAGTATTTCATACAACCTTAATCATGGCGGTTCTGTACTTATCGACCGGAAAGATCCGAAACAAGCATTGACAGCTATCCGCGTCATGGCTGAATATATTGAAACCAACAAACGCTCGGCAGTAATTTTCCCGGAAGGGACACGAAGCAAAACAGGAAGGCCGCGCCCTTTTGCCGAAAACGGATTGAAAATTCTCTGTAAGTATGCGCCGTCTGCCTACGTGGTACCGGTCACTATTAACAACGCATGGAAGATGACCAAATGGGGATCTTTCCCTTTAGGACTCGGTAATCGTATCGAACTTATCATCCACGATCCTATTCCTGTGAAAGCCAAACCCTTTGCCGAACTTTTTGCCGAAACCGAACAAACTGTTATCGGCAGCATTAAATTATAATTTTTTTCATCTGCTATGCAGTATTTTAAGATCTCGTCCGTTTTATTATAAAGACCATTAATAATTAATCGGATCAGATGCAGCATTTCATTGAAATATTGCGTCTTTCGATTAAGAAATAAAATAAAAAAATAGCGGACATTTATGACTAAATTACAGATATTGGCACTTTTGCTTGCCTCGATCGCCTTAATATTCTTCACCTCCTGCGAAAGTGAGAGCTTCCAGGAGCCGGATGTATATAAGATAACACCTGATTTGCGTCTCAGGATCAACCAGGGTATGAAATCGACCACTAAATCCGACAGAAAAATATTTAATGAGAAATTCGACCGGTTCATAGAGAAATGTGATGAGTTATCTTATGCAAGTAATCCATATACTTGTATGGAGACACCGGAATATCAGGATTTTAAAGAATTCATGCTTTCTTCCTCTCCCAACGTATCTTATTTGTTGATGGATAAATTCCTGAAAAAAGAAATAGATTTTTTCTCTTATATCATCCATGATATTCTTATGGCTTCACAGCCTGCGATCATGGATCAGATCTCAGAGCAAATGAAATCAGTAGGAACACTGGAAGAAAGTTTTTACCTATATCCACAGCTATGTCTGAATATATGGGTAGATACACTGGATAATCAATAAAATAATATCGTAGCGTCCCTCATGAAGAAAAGAACTGAACATATATGGACAATATTCGTCTGTATCCTGTTATTTACGAACGGGATGGTCAGTTGTGATTCTTCAGATCTGGATAAGTTGCCGGTAAACGATAACCCGGAAGTAACATTTGTCAATGATGAAGTTCCTCAAAGGTTATCTCTTAATAACGCACGTCTGAAGCGGGTCGTACCCGGTTCGTTCGATTCCGTTTATTCCGGTAAAATTTATGAGTACAACAACGAAGGACAATTATCCCGGATTTCCGGCTGTATGTATAACGGGACGACAGTGACCGATACAACTGAATATAATATTTATCAATACGACCAGGAAGACCGGTTGATACTTACTTCCAATTTTACAGCAAATAAAAATGTACCGGCAGGATTTATCAACCTGCAGACACAAGTCTACATCTATTCAAAAGAGGGAAAAATGGAAAAGAGTATCACTTATTATCCGGTTATTTCGCAATCTGAATACGATGTCTATAAATACAAGAATAATATGCTGGACCGGAAAGAACATTACGGTACTTCCGGAGCTTTGGAAAGTTATACGACATATACCTATGATAAGGTCGGCAAATTGATTCTGGAACGCTATTATGCGGCCAATAATCAATTGATCAATTATATACAATATTCTTTTACCGACGGACTGAATACCCGGTCGGTCACTTTTTCCTCAACAGGAGAAGCAATCAGAAAAGTTATCAACACATACGATAGCAATTATAACCTTATCCGTTCGGAGTCGAAGGAACTTGTCTCATACAGTTCCCTGGCTGATTTCACGGCACAATATGAATATGAATAACGCTCAATTTCACTATTCATATTGTGCCATTATGTAACATTATTTATTCTGTTCCAGCCACCAGTCGATCATCTTACGCGCCAGACTGAGCTTCCGGGGAAGTTCCGGTAGATTTTCTTTTGTGAAAAAAGCGCCTTCGCTCAGTTCTTCATGCTGCAAACGGATCGTTCCACTGACATAATCGGCAATAAACCCGACCATCAGGTTACTGGGATATGGCCACGGTTGATTTCCAAAATAAGAGATATTGGCGATCTCCAACCCAGTTTCTTCCATCACTTCCCGTTTTACACATTCTTCCAAGGTCTCTCCCGTTTCCAGGAAACCGGCAACCAGCCCATGAAAAGATCCCTTAAAATTCCGGGCATGAACCAGCAATATCGAATCTTCTTTACGGATCAGGACCAATATAGCCGGAGAAACAACCGGATATATCTCATATTTACAGGCAGGGCATTGTTTGGATATAGCAGTCTGCAGAACTGTTCGTGTCCCGCAGGCAGGACAGAAACGGCTGTGCAAGTCCCAATAAATCAATTCGTAAGCCTTACCGGCTATAGTATGCAACGTTCCATCGAGATAATCGTACGATGCCCGTAATCCCATCGGTACGAAACCAGCGGTTTCTTCCAACGGTATTCCGACAGCAGCTGTCCGACAGGGTACATCCCGGAACGAACAGACTTCCAATACATTCTCTACCGGGACAGGAGGATCGATACTACAAGGGATTGTATAGGTTTCACCTTCTTTCTTCAACAGTAACTGGTCGTTGAAAAAAATAAACCAGTACACAGGTGCATTATTTACATTGCTCATCACTTTTTACTTTTGAACGCACAAATATACAGACTAATGCAAGATATAATTCAAAAAAATAGTTCTATTTAAAATATTCCTCCGTGTCAATCGTCTACAAGAACAGAAGGCATGTCTTACTAAACAGATTTTTAATTATTAAAATGGAAACAGAAAATGTTCGGAAGAAAAAGAAAAGAAGTCATATCTTTACAAGTCTTTGCGTATGAGTGTAGTGGATGCGGATATTGTGCAAAAAGATGCCGTAGAGATGTTTTGAAGATGGTGAATAACGGTAGTTGCAGTTATGCCACAGTGAGCAATCCGGAAAATTGCGTTGGTTGCGGGAACTGTGTAAAAGTATGCCAAACGCACGCCATCGAATTAATAACAGAGTAATAAACAATATAATTTATATCACAATGAGAAATTCAAGAATATTCAAAGGAGGATTCGCTTTCCTGTTCTTTGTAGGTATATTTGCTTTAGCGACACTGGCTGTCATGTTTTTATGGAATCTGCTGGTTCCTTCCGTTATCGGTTGGGCGGCCATCACTTACTGGCAGGCTGCCGGTTTTATGATACTTACCCGCCTTCTATTCGGTGGTATCGGAAAATTCGGTCAATTCGGACGCCAACCGGAAGGCTTTTTCTTCGGTAATCAGGAAAGGGATGCCCGGTTTAAAGAACGAATGAAGAATATGTCATGGGAAGAACGTCGGGAACATATACGCAAGCACATGGCTGATTTTCGTAACGGTAGATTTGATATGCAGGAACCGGCCTCCGGTAATACACCCGAATGAAAGAGATATCTACAAATACATCAGCCAATTCAGAACGGGATATACGGATTGCGGATATCTTCCGGAAATATCAGGCACAACTGAAAGGATTCATAGCCAAACGTGTTTCATCCAAAGAAGATAGTGAAGATATCCTGCAAAACGTATTTTACCAGTTCATGAAAAGTGACCAGGAGGATAACCCGATTGAACAGATCGCCGCCTGGTTATATTCGGTTGCCCGCAACCAGATCATCGACCGAAGCCGGAAGCATCGGGAGGAAGAAATGCCGTATCTTTCCAATAACGAGGATGACGGTACTTTCCTGAAAGAACTTTCCGAGTTAATGCCCGATGAAGACCAATCGCCGGAAATGGATTTCATCCGTTCCACCGTCTGGGAGGAACTGGAAAATGCCCTGCTCGAATTACCGGGTGAGCAAAGGACTGTCTTTGAACTGACAGAACTGGAAGGTATCCCGTTCAAAGAAATAGCGGAATCGACCGGAATACCGGTCAATACGCTGATTTCCAGAAAACGATATGCGATATTGTTCCTCCGGAAAAGGTTATATAGTTTATATGAGGATATTTTATAAACACCCCGTCTCAAAGAGTAATCGTTCCCCCCATTCAAACAACGGTAAGAGCTATACGGATCTATCTTTTTCAAACTATCAAAATGATAATAATATAGCGGGTAAATCGGATTAGTATAGCGGGTAAATGAAAATACCTCCGCGACTAATATTTTTTAACGTATCAGAAATTACACAAAACATTCATTTATATTTACATTTTGATATTTCCAGCTATCAAAACTTATCCAATTCCTTTTCCGTGCGTTTTCGAACCAGATTCGTGCGGATATGCACAAGCGACGAGCACCTCAAAGCCCATATACCCATACATATCAGCTATTTACAAAATTGGCACAGCTTTTGTTCTCTATATAGCAAATTAAAATTCTTATACTCATGATTAAGACAGTAGCATTAGAGAAAATCTTCCGCACAGAAGAAGTGGAAACATGGGCCTTGAACAAGGTGAATATAGAAGTGAAAGAAGGAGAGTTTGTAGCAATTATGGGACCTTCCGGTTGCGGTAAGTCTACACTACTGAACATCCTGGGATTACTGGACAATCCAAGCGCCGGTGAGTATTACCTCAATGGAACGGAAGTGTCTAAATTCACGGAAGCTCAACGTACCAAACTGCGTAAAGGGATCATCGGTTTCGTATTTCAGAGTTTCAACCTGATAGACGAACTGAATGTATATGAAAATATAGAACTGCCCCTGCTTTACATGGGAGTTTCAGCCGCAGAACGCAAGCAGAAAGTGAAAGAGGCAATGGAACGTATGGCGATCGTCCACCGCGAAAAGCATTTTCCGCAACAATTATCCGGAGGTCAGCAACAACGTGTCGCCATCGCCCGTGCTGTCGTTGCCAATCCGAAACTGATACTTGCCGATGAGCCGACAGGTAACCTGGATAGTAAGAACGGACAGGAAGTGATGAACCTGCTCAACGAATTAAATAAAGAGGGCACGACCATCGTTATGGTAACCCATAGCCAGCACGATGCCGGATATGCCTCACGCATCATCAATCTGTTCGACGGACAGGTTGTGACGGAAACTGTAATCTGATACTCTAAACCAATCATCCATGAAACAGTTATTCTTATCTTTCATTGTTCTTTTTTACTGTACGATCGTACAGGCAAAAGAACGCGTAATAGAACTGCCCGCTTTCGACGCATGGAGTTCCACATCCCTTGAAGTGCAGAAAGTGGTATTGAACGATACGGCAACTATCGTATACATCGACGCTTTCTATCGTCCTCACAATTGGATCAAAATTGCTACGGGTAGTTATCTGCAGGCAGACGGTAAAAAATATGAAATACTGTCGGGAGTCGGTATGGAACTGGATAAAGAAATATGGATGCCTGAATCGGGTACTTACTCTTTCCAGATGATTTTCCCGCCGCTACCGGAAAATACAAAGACAGTCGATTTCTCGGAAGGAGATGTAGAAGGTGGTTTCAGCATCTGGGGAATCCATCTGGATGGCAAACCGGCCTCTTCCTCACTGGCCGGAAAAAAGAATCCGAAAGAAACACCGGTATTGGAAACACCTGAATTAAAAGCCGGTATTGCCACTCTGAAAGGACATATTGCCGGATACCGTCCGGAAATGAAACTGGCAGGCTCTACCTGGACTTTCAATCCGATCACCGGCAATACAGATGAAAATTCGATCAAAGTGGACGCGCAAGGGAATTTCAAACTGGAACTTCCTCTCAATCACATCTCTATTGTAGGTATATCAGCTAATTTCATGCAGACACAGGTTTATCTGAAACCGGGAGAAACGACCACTGTCGAAATCAATTTTCCGGAAATATGCCGGGCACAATCGAAACTGCAAAAAGATAAACCGTCACTCGGTGAAAAATATTACTTTAGCGGCAGTTTGGCCGCATTGAATAATGAGATATGCAACGGACCGCTCCGCGTACTGCCGGTAGGCATCAATTCGCAGGCTGATTATGAACAAATGTTTAAAGATGTGGCTGCGATGAATATCGATCAGTATAAACAATATTGGCTGAACCGCAGGGAAAAAGGAATAAAGGAACTGGATAAATATCCGGAAATCAGCGACGCTTACCGTAAAATCCTGTTAATGAATGCAGATATGGAAACAGCCCAACAGTTAATGGGTACTTATATCCTTGAATATGCCTATCGGCAGATTAACAATATCCCACGGGATTCAGCTGCTACCGGATTTGTACAACCGGAGATCACCGCAGCTTACTACGATTTCATTCCTGAATTTATCCCCAATTCACCGATCGCACTTTATTGTTCGGATTTAACTTATATTATTCGCAGTCTCCAATATGCCAATTTATCAGGTAAACCACTGCCGAAAGATATCAAAGAACTTCCTGACAATACAGCTGACATAGCCAAACTGATGGGAACGAACGAAGGATTCCTGTTCGACCTTATAGCAGCACAAAAGCTGGCTCTCCCGATCCAGGAGTTCCAACCTCTTACCGACGACCAGTTGGCGGAAGCCGATAAGATATCACCGGTAATCAAAAATATCCTGACCGATATGAACAATAGGCTCAAGCTGACAATCGAAGAAAACAAGAAAAAATCGGGCTATGTAGTGGATCGTGTGAATACGGCTGATATTCCGGCTGAGGAATTATTCAATGCGATCACGACTCCTTACCGTGGAAAAGTTGTCTTTGTCGATTTCTGGGCAACCTGGTGCGGCCCTTGCCGGATGGCAATGAAGCAAACGGAACCGGTGAAAAAGGATTATGAAGGAAAAGACGTCGTATTCCTCTATCTTGCCGCCGAAAATTCACCGAAGGGTGCCTGGGAGCAAATGATCCCGGATATCAAAGGCGAACATTACCGTGTTACCGGGGAACAATGGGAATATTGGGGAAAGAAATTCGGTATCCAGGGTGTCCCATCTTATATGGTAGTGGCAAAAGACGGTACACCGGTCCATTTCCAGGTCGGTTTTATGGGAGTGGACAAGATGAAAGAAATGATCGACAAAGAACTGGATAAGTAAAATTTTCAGGATATAGCACTTTATAAAGGCGAAGACACAGCAAAGGTCTTCGCTTTTTTTTGTGATAAAATCAAAAAATCGTAATATTGCATTCATAAACATTACACACTTATTGATAATATGGGATATCTTAAACAACTGGTACTTTTAATTTGTCTGAGCGCTTATTGCAGTGTTTCCGCACAAGAAGCGAAAAGAGCAATGACCTTCGACGAAATGGTTAACTGGAAACGCATCACGGAACAGACAATATCCCGCGACGGGAAATGGGTTGCCTGTAAAATGGAACCCTGGCGGGGAGATGCCAGCCTCTTCGTTTATAATGCCAAAGGAGAGATGACCGCCTCTTTTCTTCCTGCGGGCCATGCCGAGTTTTCTGCCTCTTCCGGCTATCTGCTGGTTACCAAAAAGCCGGAACTCGAAAAAGTAGAAGCACTGAAACTAAAAAAGACGAAAGAAGAAGATATGCCTTCGGACGAACTGGTCATTTTCAATCTCCGGGAGAAAAAGGAGACGATCGACTCGCTGAAATCATACAAACTATCCGAAAGTGCAGACTGGATCGCTTATAGACGAAACAGTAAATCGGATACGGTATTACATGTCCGTGCACTGGACGGAAGTAAAGAGATGTCGTTTTCAGATGTAAAAGAATTCGGTTTCGCCAGGAAAAGTAATATTCTATATTATTCGACCGATTCGACATTATGCACCTACAATCCTGACAAGGGTAGTTCTCTGATTTTCGAGGGGAAAGGTATTATCTCAAAAGTAACATTCAATGAAACAGGAAATAAAATAGCTTTTCTTCATTGCCCGGACAAAGATTCCACAAATACATTATACTCACTTTATCTGGCTGAAAACAACACATCAGCACGCCCGATCGCAGATAAAAAAGACAACTTTCTCCCTGCCGGTTGGGTAATCAGCGGAAACGGCGACCTGCGTTTTTCTGAAAACTCCGAACGTATTTTCTTCGGAACAGCACCTGCCCCACTACAAAAAGACACTACAAAACTGGACGAAAACCGTCCGGACGTACAGATATGGAAATGGGACGAAGATATTCAATACACCCAGCAGGTATATAACAAACAAAAAGACTTGAAAAAGACGTATACTGCTGTATATAATATCAACAGTAATAAGTCATTCCAGCTCGCAGACAAAAATATCCCGAATCTGCTGACAGCCGATGAAGGAAATGCCCCGATCGCCTTGCTATCAACCAATTTACCATACGCTACGGAACAAATGTGGGAAGGCAGAAGCCGTTACGACATCTATACGATAAATATGGAAACAGGAGACCGCAAACAGATAAAGGAAGCAGCAAACACCAATATGCGCCTTTCCCCGAAAGGTTCTTATGCCTACTGGTACTGCGTTCAAGACAGTTCCTGGTATACCTATTCCATAGGAAACGGAAAAGAATACCGCCTGACCACTCCTGCGACATTTGCGGCATGGGACGAAGATAACGATGTTCCGGATTTTCCGTCTCCGCACGGCCTTGCCGGATGGATAGCAGACGATCGTAATATCTTACTATATGACCGTTATGATATATGGAAATTCGACCCTATGGCTGAGGTCGCTCCTGTCAACCTCACAATCAACGGACGGAAGGAACAACTTTCTTACCGTCTGATACAATTGGATAAAGAAGATAAATTCATCGATACCAAAAAGTCGCAGTTATTACTGGCTTTCAACGAGAAAACAAAAGGTTCGGGATATTACAATGCATCTCTTTCTACTCCTGCCGTACCCAAGACATTACTGGCCGGAAACTTTATGCTGAAAACTCCGGTCAAAGCTAAAAATGCAGATGCCGTAATTTATACATCAGAAACATTTGAACAATATCCGGACATACGGCTATCCGATCTGAGCTTCAAAAAATCCATCCAACTGACACATGGAGGAGACCAGCAAGATAAATTGAACTGGGGTACGGCAGAACTTGTGTCCTGGATTTCTCTGGATGGTGTTCCTCTGGAAGGGGTAGTCTATAAACCGGCAGATTTCGACCCGGCAAAGAAATACCCGGTCATCGTTAATTTCTACGAACGTAATTCGGAAACACTCTACGCTTACCATATGCCGGAACCTCATCGTTCCACCATCGATTATCATTTCTATACCAGCAACGGATATATTATCTTTAATCCGGATGTACGCTACGTTGACGGTTATCCCGGAGAAAGTTGCTTCAACTGTGTAATGCCGGGAATCACATCATTGATCGCCAAAGGGTATGTAAATGAGAAAGGAATCGGCGCACAAGGACATAGCTGGGGAGGATACCAGGTTGCCTATCTGGCCACCCGCACCAATTTATTTGCAGCCATCGAATCCGGTGCGCCGGTAGTGAATATGTTCAGTGCATACGGAGGAATACGTTGGGGATCCGGATTGAACCGTTCTTTCCAATATGAGCACGGACAGAGCCGTATCGGCGGCACCTTATGGGATTCTCCGCTGCAATATATGGAGAACTCACCATTATTCACCATGGATAAAGTGGAGACGCCTATCCTGATCATGCACAACGATAACGACGGTCATGTGCCCTGGTATCAGGGAATCGAATATTTTGTAGCTCTTAAACGCCTGCAGAAGCCGGTTTGGTTACTTAATTACACCGGTGAGATCCATTGGCCGATGCGATTGGCAAATCGTATCGATTTTCAAAAACGTATGTTCCAGTTCTTCCAGCATTACCTGAATAACCAGCCGATGCCTCAATGGATGAGCGAAGGTATTCCGGCTGTCGATCAGGAGTTCAAATTAGGATACTAAATAATACAAGTTTTTGTATATAACCCGATACATATCATGAGAAATGACTTTTTGCTGTTCATTATTATACTATCCTTCTCTGCCTGTACAGGCAGAGAAACAAACTATTGGTTAGAGCAAGCAGAAAGTCATCTGAACAATAAACCGGACAGTACATTGATATTATTGCGCAAAATCAACAATTCCGACAAACTCGCGAACTATCCTAAGGCAAAATACAATCTGTATCACACAGTCGCTGAAATACAGAAAGGAACCAGGATCCGGACAGATTCTCTGATATCGGAGGCGATCGATATATTCATCGCCAACAATGATTCTGTCAATACCTCTAAAGCATGTTTTTGGGCTGGACTCATCAATATGAATGCGGATAATTATGTACGCGCCGATTCTTTCTTTGTCCGCGGCATCCCATTTGCTCCCGATGCTACACTGCGCACCAGGCTATACGAATATAGCGGTATTTCTCTTCTGAGTAATGGGAAACCGGAGCAGGCATTGCAGCAGCACTTACAATCCTTACAAGACACGGCTTTCATTTCAATACCTGGGAAAGCAGCTGTCTTAGCAGACATAGGACAGGCTTACCGGTATACCGGACAACCGGACAGCGCAATCATTTATTACCAGAAAGCGATCCTAAAATCCGTAGAGGCCGGTTCGACAGAACAGACAGCCTTTTTCTACGAAAAAATAAGTGATATAGAAAAAGAAAAAGGAGATATAGAAAGTGCCACTACCGCCCTGAAGTCCGCCATAGATTTTGGTTACAGACGTACAAGCTATCCGTACCATATGCTCGCACAGGCACAAATATATATAGCTGCCGGAGAAATTGACTCAGCCGGGATATATCTGAAAAATGCGATACAGAGCACCAACCCTTACATCGCCACCCGGGCCTATCAGCTGCAAGCCCATTTATATGAGCAGGGAAATAAAGCCGAACAGATATACTATGCCTGGAGAAATTACAGGCAAAGCTTCAATAATATCTCCGGTGAAGTTCATTCTGAAATAATGAAACAAAGGTATCAGGAGGAATTATTGAAAAACGAGAACAATGAACTGAAACTCAAAAAGAAACAACAGGACATTTACCTCCTGTCCTTATGTCTGGCACTGATCACGGCTTGCACCATCTGGTATATTATTTACAGCCGTTTACGCAAAAAGAAAATAATCAGTGAACAACAACTCAAGGAACAGGAATTGAAAAACCAGGTAGCCCAGCTTGAAAAAGAACGGGAATTGATATCTCTGCGAGAAAGGGCCACGGCTTTACGCGAACAACTGTTCCGCCGTCTCTCCGCTTCCCAGAAAATCCCTTCTCTGACCGGTAGAACCAAAGAGAGTACGGAGGAGAGTAAATCGAAATTGACAACAGAAGAAATAGAAGAACTGATCCAAACCGTCAATGAAATATGGTCGGGATTTGCCGAACGCCTGAAAGAAACTTATCCGCTACTCAGAACGAAGGATATTGCTTTCTGTTGCTTACTGAAAAGCGGTATCAGTACAAAAGACCTGGCATCCATCTATTATATCACTCCCTCCGCCATCAGCCAGAAAAAAGCACGAATGAAACGGGAAAAATTCGGAATGGAAGACGAGAACCTGACACTGGATGAGATTTTGAATACATTTTAATGACATGAAACAGAAAATGTCAACGCTTTTTATCTACGATAAAATAGTAAACAATTACACTTCAGCAATATACAACGAATGTTTGTTTTAAAAATGTCAATTCACTTTCTCCTCTTTTATCAATATTAAAGGATATATTTGCTTCCAACATCATTCAAAGCAACATTATTATGGAGAAGTTTGGAAATCTTATTATCGGTTCACTCTGCTTGTTATTGGCCGGATCCTGTCAAAACAGCAATAACATGTCATTCAGTAACGGACTGGAAAATTCACCAGTTGTCGGAACCTTTGTACAAGTCGGGGACGATCAGGTCCTTGCATGCGATCAGAAGCTATTAACAGATTCCATACGTTTGCCGCTCAGTTTCCTAACAGAAGAAGCAGAGATCATTCATCTGGACAATCGGGATGAAGCATTGGTAAGCGACAGCCGTTTACTTGCTTCCGATAATTATATACTTATCTGGAATAACAAACAAAACCCATTCAAACTCTTCGACCGGAAAGGTAAATTCCTTACTACGATCGGAGCCTATGGCCAAGGTCCCAATGAATACCTGAATGTATATGATGCCAGTCTGGATGAAAAGAACAACCGCATTTATATCTTACCCTGGCAAAGCGCCCAAATATTGGTCTATGACCTGGAAGGTAACCCGTTACCTCCTATTCCCCTTTGCCTGAGAGTACCCAAAGGGACATTTCAGGTGAATCCTCAGGATTCTACTGTCGCTGTAGTCTTACTACCCTTTCAAGGGATACCGGCTATAGCCTGGACACAGGATTTCCAGGGGAATAGAATTAACTTTATAGAACCCGGACATCTCCAGACTCCACAGGATTTCAGCAATGAAGTAATCACTAATAATAATATAGCAGGTACTTTTGATGTAAATATCCTTTGTATTATGCCTACACGTGTAGACAGTCTTTACCATTATGATTTCCGGAACAACCGTCTACGTCCCTGCTTCACATTGAACTTCTATGAAGATCCTATACCCTGGCACGGCTACGTCGAACTTCCCAATCATTTCATGGGTGATGCATCTTACCCGGTGAGAGAATCGGCCAATACTTTCACTTCTTCGCCTCCCGCCTATTATATTGTGGATAAAAAAACCGGAAAAGGGGCATTCTTCCGTTTGTATAACGACTTTCTAGGAGGGTCTGAAATCGGAGGAGCACTCTATTCTTTCTGTAATGGCTATTTTTACAAAAACATGGAACCGGCAAATCTGAAAAACATGTTGGAAGAAACACTAAAATCCGACGGATTATCAGAAGAAAAAAGACAGGAACTGACAACATTGGCACAATCGCTCCATGAGAACGATAATAATATCGTCATATTAGCGAAATTAAAACATTGATATAAATGAAAGATATATCATACAGCCTGTTTTTTGCTTTCCTGATCCTTCTATCCGGTTGTAAGCAAAAGGGTGAAGATAAAAACTATTCACCTACAGAAGAGATTTCGCATCAGCCGACCGGGCCTCAATATACAGCCAGGTATGACCGGACAAAACCTGTAGAGATGATAGATGTCGAATCTGCCATCTCGACATCCTCTGACGTGCGATTAAGCGAGGTCGCTTCAACTATCGAGTACTTTCAGGTGGGAGATGATAAATATCCGGTCACCGATGTGGTTGCCGTTGACGGAGGTTTCATTGCCCTGAACCAACCGAAACTGTATCTTTACAGGCAAGGACAAAAACGGAAACGTGTAGGACTGAAAACAAAATACGGCGATTGGAAAATGGCTATTTTCTCAAACCATAAGCTCTATTATGACAAAGCAACAACAAAGCTGTACGCGCAGTTAAAAAAACTGGATCCGGAAACAGGATATTCAACCAAGTTCATTGCTGAATTACCTCCTTTGGATAGCGTCTTAGCCCGGAAACATTACCTGTATCCGGATTCGGTACCGAACCGCTATCCTCTGAAAGACTGGGCAGAGATATTCACTCCGGAGATATATGCCCGACGGTTCAGTTATCCAGGGACCGGATTCGATTATGGGATGACCACCTTCAATCTGAAAAATGATACCCTTTGTAACTTCTATGCCGGAATCGATTCTTTCGGAATAATCAAGGATGATAACTTTTACAATTTTGTACTTTACAGTACATCCTATTTATATGACAACAAAGTGACGTTTACCGCTACTTATTGCGATACGGTCTACCGTCTGTCAGATCATCAGACCATTACCCCCGTCTATAATATCCACCTGGGCAAATACAGGGCATCGGCCCTCTATATTTTCCATCGTGGAGATAAACGAAACAAAGCATGGGTGGATGATCTGAAAGAAAATCCGAAAGGTGTATTCCTGAAAGTCCATCGGGAAGGAAAAAGTAGCAAATCCGGCTGGTTGGATAATAAAAACAAAGAAAACCGGGATTTCCCTTCTGAAGACTATCTGATGGTTTATCTGAAGAACAAATGTCAGACCAAAGCATTGCCTCTGAAAGCCACAGGAATGACAAACGACCTGGATGGTGGCTTGCCTTTCTGGCCTGATGGACAAACAGACGAATATATGTACATGATCCGCCCGGCAAAAGACCTGAAACAACGAATCAAGCTGACCGGTTCCCCTAAACAGGAATCATTAAAGAAGTTCCTCAGTGATCTGCCGGACAATCAGAACGTCATGATCGTAATTAAATAATTTCACAAAAGCTGTATTAGGGTACGCTAACGACACAGAAAGCGTTCCCTAATACAGCTTTTACTTATATCTTATTTTTTAAGCCGTGCTATCATCAAATAATTATTATCATTCTCGTTTATCGAATGTTGCAGGTCCGTCAGTTTTTTCTTCATCTCACCGGAAAGAGCCTCTTTTTTCAACAAATTTTCGATATCGCTTAATAAATTCCCCGGTTCAAGGTTACGAACAAAATGTCCGTTAAAAAAAGTCGAACTAGGCCAATCGATCTCCTGATCACCGAAATAATCGTTATACATCTTAAAATAAGCACCTTTGCAAGTGTTCTTGTCGACTATATAGTGAACTGTTTCTCCCGGCGTTGCAACTGTTCCGGTTTCAACTTGTTGAACGACAGGGGGACCTGAATATTGTCCGGTAAAATGATCCGGCCACTCATTATAACCGTGCCAGGGAATAGGATCGGTGGCTGTATGCTTGAATGTGAAAGTAGGATATATCCGGTTATTTTCGATGTCATACCGATATAATGAATCAGGACGGGTCGGGTCGATGCACAAAATACCGAAATCAAATACACCGGGAATATTGAAATTACACATCACCTCATTATTGAATGTCCACGGAACTTCCAGATGTCCGGGAGCAACCTCCGCCAGATGCTTGCCCGACAGGTCCTGTGTCCAGACAACAGCCGACGTATTCGGGAACGGCAATACAGCTACAGTAACTGTCCCCCTATCCGGATCGACTTTGAAATTTGCTTTAGGACAACGAATGCCCAACGGCACCGGATCCAATACATTTCCCTGCAGATCATAGACCAATAGTTGGTTTGTCTGCCAGGGCATCAGATAAACACGATTGTTTTTTTCATCGATCTGGGCATCATACACAAAGTTATACTCACCGGGTCCCTGCCCTACAGATCCTATATCCGTCAGATAATTTCCTTCCCGATCGAAAAGTTTAAATGCCGTAGGCGGATATCCGCTATGTATCAATATATAATTATCAGAAAGACTGACTCCGCACTGGGTAACCAATGCCGTATCCCGCCCATCCAGTTTGATAATTTCCAGATCTTCAGCAAAGAAACTGAGAGGGAGCCGGATCGTATCTGCCAGAAGTTTTTGGTCGCATGATAAAACCTTATCGTCACCCACTTGAACATATTCGGCCACAACCGGACAATCTTTCAAAAGGTTTTTACGCCCGCTGTCACGTTTATTTCCTGTAATACAAGAAACGGTTGTC
Organism: Parabacteroides sp. AF14-59; assembly: GCF_003479515.1. Lineage (NCBI taxonomy): Bacteria > Pseudomonadati > Bacteroidota > Bacteroidia > Bacteroidales > Tannerellaceae > Parabacteroides > Parabacteroides sp. AF14-59. Next base: position 81,258 of record NZ_QUHH01000022.1, read on the forward strand.
AAAACGATCAACAACCCACCCAAAAGTTTCGAACTTGCATTCATATTGATTTGGTATTTAGATTAGTATATACAAATAAAGCAATTAAATTGCTGAAAAGCAATAATATTACTATTTTTTCGTAAATAAACGATAAAACCGTACCGAATAAGTACAATTAAACAAATTATCCTTATTTTTGATGCAATCTATTAAAACAACGCATATCATGAAAACGCTTTCTGCTCTGATCGCTATCTGTACCGTATGTCTCAGTATCCTGGGCAGCTGTAAAGGAAAAGAAGAAAAGAATATCCGTCCGGTCACTCCGCCCAAATACGAAGGGAAGGTGGATTATACGGCAACTCCAATCTCCATCGACCTGGAAAAGACGATCGAGGGCGACAAAGAACCATTGAAACTCAGCCAGATCGCATCAGAAATAGAGTATCATATTGTCGGAGATGCAAATTATACAGTTACACAGGCCATAGCCATACCGGATAGTAACGCTTTTCTGACATTCAACAATCCGCGGCTCTATTACCGGAAAATAGGGAAACCGAGTAAACGTTACGGATTCAAAGCACTGGCCTACAAATGGAACAATGAAATGAACGGGCACAACCTGTTCTATGACAAAAAGACTACCCGCATGTATTGTGCCTTGAGTGGTAAAGATCAAAATAACCGGGGAACCGACGATCCTTATTATCCGCAGATCGCCGAACTCCCACCGTTGGATACTATGCTGACAATCAACAGATATGTTTTTCCGGAAATAGTAGAAAAAAAATACCCGATCAACCTGCAAAACGATAAACTTCTGGGATTCTCTTCTTCCGGATATATGCTAAGTCATTATGAAGACTCAACAGGTATTCCGAATAGTTTGCTGACCTTTAATCTGGAAGGAGAAACTCTCTGCAAGTTCATGCTGAAAGAACAATCGGCACTCTCCAGGAAAGAGACGGACAATATCCCGTTCTTCCAGACCTCCTGGTGGAATGAAGCACAGGATCAAATGACATTTATGATCCCCTTCTGCGATACGGTATATCAGTTACGCGATCCGCAAACGGTCGTTCCGCTCTACAATATCCATTTCGGGAAATCCGGAGTTCTTTCCGATTATGAAGAAGGACAGGAAGTGAAAGACGGAAAAATGTGGTTACGTACATTATATGAAAATCCCAAGGGATTATTTATGGGCATATACCAGAAAAAGGGGCCAAAACTTGTAAGCTGGCTGGGATACGAATATGAATATAAACCGACACTGAGTTACCAGGCCGTTTATCTAAAAGAGGAAGGTAAAACATTTGTACTTCCACGCCGAGAGCAAGGCTTCATCAACGACCTGGACGGCGGACTTACCTTTTGGCCGGACGGACAAACGGACAATTATCTTTATATGATCCGTACCCTGACGGAAATGCGCATGAATGTAAAACGAACGGGCTCTCCGGCACAACAGAAACTGCTGGAGTTACTCGATAATACCCGGATAAAGGAAAATCAATATGTGATGATCGTAGTCAAGTAATAAAAGAACTATCTGATCAATAGGAAAGATCATATTTCTTCATTTTATTATAAAGCGTCTGCCTGCTTATATTCAGTTGCTGTGCACAAAGAGTCAGATTTCCTTTTTTATCGGCAAGCACTTCACTGATAAACTGCTTCTCCATCTCCTCCAAAGTCACCGGATGAGATGCCGGGGCAGAGGGATCTTCCAGATAAAAATCACTGCTGTCCAGCGACGGTGAATTTGAAAGAAGCACGGCACGTTCTATCGTTTGCTGTAAGAGGGTTAGATCGCCGCTAAGTATTATATCCGATAATTTACGCAATGCATCAGGGGTAATACAGGGAAAAGGTTTTCCATATGCCGTCGCATATTTCCGGAGAAGGGAGTTGACCAGCAAAGTAACGACAGAATCTGTTTCTTCCGAAAGAAATTCGGATTCCTTCCGAAAGGAATTTTGTTTTCTCCCGGAACGAGCATTCCAGGCGGCTATAACAGTAGACAATAATTTATCATTATCCCAGGGCTTCACTATAAAGTCCGCCGCCCCTCTTTTCAGTGAAGCCACAGCCAGTTCGATATCTCCAAAAGCCGTGATGAGCACCACTTCCGGCGGATTCGGACGTTCACGGATATGGTCCAGCCAGAAAAGTCCTTCTCCTCCACTCTGCTTTCCGGTCCCGAAATTCATATCCAACAGAACGACATCCACATCGTCTTCCCGGAGCAAGGCGGGTAGCAAAGTCGGCACCGAAGCACAGACCACCGTCTTAAACTCACGCGAAAGGATCGTCCGCAATGTTTTAAGCACTGCCTCATTATCGTCGACAACTATAATCTTCCCGTTTCTCATAACAGAAGCAAAGATAAAAGGATAATCTCAAACTTTATACCGACTCCACGCGAAATATATTACTGTCCAATTATTAGACGTTTCTCCGTGGCTTCGGGATTATTTCCATCTATTTTTTGTCTTGCAAGCGAAAAGGGAATAGTTTTACGGGAAATATTTTACCACATGAAAACAGTCGCATTAAAACTTGTATTCCGTAGCTGGTGGCGAAACAAGACATTCTCTATAATCTCTATCGTCAGCCTGGCGATCGGTATTGCCTGCACCAACCTGCTAACCGTCTTTACTATTCACGAATATGGCATAGAAAACGAAAATCCCAATAAGGAACGTATCTGGATGCTTAATCAGGATTCGCCGATGGAGTCCGGAAAGAAAATATGGTATGCCGACGGTTCCATCCCACCTATGCTAAAAGAGAATTATTCGGAAGTGAAAAGTATCCTCCGAATATCCAATCCAACGGTCAAATATATCTCTATCGATAATATTAAACATGCTCCTATCTGTTTAATGGTCACAGATTCCTCTTTGACCGACTTTTTTCCTTATAAGATACTGAGTGGAAATTTAAAAGAGGCATTGACACAACCTGATAAGTTGGCTCTTACGGAACCAACAGCCCGAAAACTTTTCGGAAACGCCAATCCGATTGGTAAAATTATCCATTTTGCTCCCTCAGACAAATCCTATCAGGTCGCCGCCATTATTGCCGACCGGGAACAGTCTTTCTTACATCTGGAAGCAGTAACCGGAATAACCGACTCCTTTTTCGGTGGTCCTTGTTTATTACTTATGAACCAGGAGATCAACCGGAGAACGTTTGAAGCCCAATTAAAAAAAGATAAAATCCCCACTTTGCAAGGCGATGTCGGAAGTTACTGCCTGACCTCTTTACAGGAAAGCTACTTCCAGACAACAGTACAACGAACAGAACCCTTCTTCAATCGCCGGCAGCCGACATTGCTCTATGTGGGACTTATCTCAGCCCTTCTCATTCTGTTGGTTGCCTGCTTCAACTATATCAACCTCAACTTCTCGCGTCTGCTTCAACAAATGCGGATGATCCACACACAAAAACTGATGGGTGCCAACCGACAGGAAATCAACCGGCAGCTTTTCCTGGATACGTTCCTGACGGTCATCATTGCCTTCTCTTGTTCTTTACTGATTACACATGACTTGTTGCCTGCATTCAACTCGATAGTAAACAGTCGGTTACACACCTCTTTCTTCTTCAACTGGCAAACATTGCCTGTTATCTGTGGCTTCATTCTACTGTTGTCTGTCGTGCCGGCGGCTTATATGGGACGGAAAATATCCGGATTATCCGGTTCCGGCTATCGTGAATTCTTTACCGGGAACAAGAAAAGAAAGATTGTGACTTCTTTATCCATAGCACAATATGTCATCTCTATCGGACTGATCATCGCAACACTAACGGTAAACAACCAACTCCATTTCATTCGCCAAGGAGGCGATAATTATAAGAATCTTATCGAGATGGGAGACTGGGAGGAGGATGGGTCATATATACGTCCTTTTGTACGCGAACTGAAAAAGTATCCGGAAATAGCACATGTATCTATCGCCGGTGGTTCCGTTCTGAACAGCTGGATAAAACAGGTGGTCCTCACCGACGAAAACGGTAAAGAAAAATACACCTCGCAAATCGATTATTTCGGCGAATCTGATTTTCTGGATGCGTTGCAACTGAAAGTGCGCAGAGGACTTCCCCCCGACAAGGCGATAGAGAAATATGAACGTCCGGCCTACGTCAACGAAAAATTTGTAGAACTCCTGGTCACTAAAGGAGAAGACCCTATAGGCAAACCTTTAAATTTAATGGATAAAGATCTCAGCAAAGGGCAAAACGAAACGACCTCCACCATTGCCGGGATTGTCGATAATCTATATACCAACACGCTTGAAAAGGAGGTGAACCCAATCACTATCCAGATCAACAACAGTCCGGATAATGCCTTCAATTATATCTATATACGTCTTAATGGCGATCAGGGAAAGGCACTTGCCACTATCCGGGAAGTATGGGACAAGGTAAATCCGGGCCAATATTTCACTTATCGGGATGTGTATAAGACTTTTCTCCAACGGAACGAGAAAACAACTGAACTTTCCAGGCTCTTGTTGATGTATTCCGTTATCAGTATTTTTCTGACCTGCTTCGGCCTGTTCGGAATGGCCCTCTATGCTACCGAACAGCGTACGAAAGAAATCGGTGTACGAAAAGTAAACGGAGCAACAACTCCACAGATCATGTTGCTACTCAACCGCCAGTTTATCACCTGGATAGGGATTGCTTTCATCATCGCCATCCCTATCACCTGGTTACTGCTGAACCGCTGGCTGGAAAACTTTGTCTACCGTACGGATATAAGTATCGGCATCTATCTGATAAGCGGGCTTTTTGTCCTGTTCATCACATTGCTTACCGTCAGCTGGCACAGTTACAAAGCAGCCTCAGCCAATCCGGTAAAAGTATTAAGAAGTGAATAACCCTATTATGAATTACAAAATGAAAGCAATCGCATTCAAACTCGTCCTGCGAAGCTGGTGGCGGAACAAGACATTTTCAATCATATCGATCATCAGCCTGGCAATCGGCATTGCCTGCACGAACTTGCTGGCTATTTTTGTTATCCATGAGTATAACCTGGAGGCGGACAATCCTCACCGGGAGACCATTTATATGATGGACCAGGATTCGCCGATCCAACCGGGTGAAAGGGTTTGTTTCACTGCCGGTGGCATTGCGGCCGAAATTAAAGAGAAATACCCGGAGATTATAGATCATGTATGCCTCAATAATATCGGAATGGATTACATAAAAGTAAACAATACCCGTTTCGACCCCATCATAATAATGACAACAGAAGCCTCGTTTCCCCATTTCTTCCCTTATAAAGTATTGTATGGAGATTTGAACGAAGTGCTGACACAACCGAATAAAATCGCCTTATCGGAAAAATGCGCCCAAAAGTATTTCGGCAAAGAGAATCCGATCGGCCAAACGATCATAACCGGTGAAAACAATGTAACGACCCGTGTACTGGAAGATGGTACGATTGAAGAGGGGAAAAATGAAACGACCTATCAGATTGCCGCTGTGCTGAAATCGCGTGAACAATCTTATATCGACTTCGATGCCGTAATCGGAAATGACGGGCCAATCCCCGGAGGATTATGTTTGTTTATGACCAACCGCCCGATCGATACGAAAAAGTTTGCCGAACAAATCCATAAAGACGGCATACAAACCTTTGTTCCCGACGGAAAATACCGTATGTACACTCTACAAGAGAGTTATTTCAAGAAATACACACAAGAAAGTTACTTCTTCATGAACAGTCGTCAAAAGACATTACTTTACGTCGGGCTGATCTCCGCCATTCTTATCCTGCTGATCGCCTGTTTCAATTATATCAACCTCAACTTCTCCCGCCTGTTGCAACAAGTGCGGATGATCCATACGGAAAAACTGATGGGCGCGACAAAAACCGATATAAACCACCAGCTATTTATCGATACATTCCTGACTGTCATTGTAGCCTTTCTGTTATCTTTGCTGATAACACACGATCTGATTCCGATATTCAATTCGATCACTTCCGGAAAGATAGAGACTTCTTTTTTCTTTAACAGACAGGCATTACCGGTTATCACACTGTTCATACTCCTGTTATCAATCATCCCTTCTGTTTATATCAGCCGGAAAATATCCAAACTATCGGCCTCCGGCTACCGCGAGTTTTTCACCGGGAACAAGAAAAGAAGGATCGTAACGGCTCTTTCGATCGCCCAATATACAGTCTCTATCGGACTGATCATCGCAACACTTACAGTAAACAGCCAACTTCATTTTATACAAAACAGAGCGGAAGGATATCACGGATTAATCGAGGTGGGCAATTGGGGAGCAGACAATTCCTACTTACCGGCTTTCGCACGTGAAATAAGAAAAATACCCGGCGTAGAAAATGTTACACTTACAGGTGGTCCTTTACTAAACATGGGGATAACTCCCGTGGATATCAAAAAACAGGATGGAAGTGAAAGCCATTATATGAAAGCGCAATACATGGGAGGACGTGATTTCCTGAGAACATTAAAAATCGACATCATACAGGGAGTTGAGCCGGATAAGGCACTCGAACAATTCCAGAATCCGGCCTATATCACCCGGAAATATGCAGATCTACTGATTCCGCCGGGAGAAAATCCGGTCGGTCAGCAACTGAGTAAATACGACAAAGACAGCAAAGAATATGAAAAGGACAGCAACAACCCAAAAGTGGTCGTTGCAGGTATTGTCGAGAACATATTTGCCTTTTCACTTGAAGAAGATGTTTTCCCCAGTATCATTTACATTGGCCAGGATGATGATAAACGATATGCTTTTGCAGAAATCAAAGTGGGCAAAGAACGTCAGCAAACAATCGCTGCCGTTAAAGAAGTATGGGAAAGGATGAATCCGGGTAAATATTTCACTTACCAGGATGTCTATAAGGAGTTTATGCAGCGTAATAGCAGGACCACCGAGCTGGCCGAATTAATGATCATGTACTCGCTGATCAGTATCTTCCTGACTTGTTTCGGCCTGTTCGGAATGGCTCTATACGCAACGGAACAACGCACGAAAGAAATAGGTATACGAAAAGTAAATGGAGCCAGCACTCTAAAGATCATGTTGTTGTTAAACAAACAATTCGTCGGCTGGATCGGAATAGCTTTCGTTATAGCTGTTCCCATTACCTGGCTTTTTCTGAACCAATGGCTGGAAAATTTTGTATATCATACCGACATATCGGTCTTCCATTTTCTATTGAGTGGTATTTTCGTGCTGTTCATCACCTTGTTGACTATCAGCTGGCACAGTTACAAAGCTGCATCCGGCAACCCGGTTGAAGTATTAAAAAGTGAATAACAACTAAGCCCAAAAGCTACTTACTTTAAGGACAAAAGCTATAGCTTCTAAACCCGAAAGCTATAGCCTTTGTATAATGCCATCCCGGTGACGTTTTATTACCACCGGGGGCGCATTCCAATATCATCCCGGTGATATACCAGACAGGCTCTATATGTTTTCAAATGTTAACAGTGACAAACTTTTTTTGCCCCCTATAAAATAAAGAAAATATTATTTGTCATTAGCGGCCTATCCGTTCACCTTTTTATAATCGGCCAGGAAGGTTGCCAGTCCGCTATCGGTAAGCGGGTGTTTCAACAAACCTTTTATTGCAGATAACGGACAAGTCGCTACATCGGCTCCGGCTTCAATGCACTGGATAATATGCTGTGTACTGCGAATGGAAGCGGCAAGCACTTCGGTCTCATACCCATAATAAGTATACATCTCTACGATTTTTCTTACCAATTCAATCCCGTCGCTCGAAATATCATCCAAACGTCCTACAAATGGTGAAACGTAGGTGGCTCCTGCTTTTGCAGCCAAAAGAGCCTGACCACGCGAAAAGACCAGCGTACAATTAGTACGGATTCCCTCATCGGAAAAATGTTTGATCGCTTTGATCCCAGCTTCTATACAAGGGACTTTCACCACGATATGCGGATTCAGGGCAGCCAGTTCCTCCCCTTCTTTTATCATTCCCTCATAATCGGTCGATATCACCTCAGCACTTACATCCCCATCCACGATCTCGCAGATCTTCAAATAATGTGCCCGCTGATTTTCTACTCCTTTTATCCCCTCTTTAGCCATCAGGGACGGATTGGTCGTAACACCATCCAATACACCTAAATCATTCGCTTCCCGAATCTGATCCAGGTTCGCCGTGTCGATAAAAAATTTCATTGTTTTATGTATTTATGATTCTATTTAAATAACAAATTCATTCACTGATAGTTCTCAAGAATTCAAAAGAAAAGGACTATCCACTATTCAATTCATTTGGCATAAAACTTGTATTTCTTCAAAAAATTTTCGAACATTGCAGATTATTTAAACTTATGGAGATAGCCAACGAACAAATCTTTGAAAAACTATTTCGGGATCACTACTCCCTTTTATGTAACTATGCCTGCAGATATATCGCTGACAGTCAGGTTGCTGAAGATATTGTTCAAACATTCTTCATTTCAATCTGGGAAAAAAAGCATTTGACTGTTACTCAGGAAATCTTTCTCCCTTATGCCTATCGGGCAATTAAAAACAGTTGTATCAATTATTATAAGTCTGAAATTATAAAAGAAGATTTCATAGTCTCACTGACAGAAGAATGGAATCTCCAATTGGATGATGAAGACGATTTTATCTATCAAAAAGAAGTGCAGTTGGCATTACAGAAACTTCCAGAGAAATGCAGAAAAGTCTTTTTACTAAAATGTATCACCGGATTGAAATACAAAGAAATAGCTGAAATATCCAATATATCGGTTAACACTGTAAAATATCATCTGGGAGAGGCTTTCCGGATCATGAAAGAAGAGTTAAAACACCTGACCTTTATTTTTTTTCTATTTTTTTTCTGATTTGGCCTACCCATTTCTTTCTTCCCAATTGTAATTAATACAAAAGGATGAAAAAATGAATTCTGAAATAATATATCAAATTATACATTCCATATTAGCAGACGAGGCTACAGATGAAGAGCACCGTATCTTTACGGAATGGTTGGACACTTCTGATGCAAACCAGGCCGAATATGAAAAAATAAAACGATTATATCAAGTCGTATCGTATAGGGACAAAAATAAAACATTCAATACAGAATTCGCCTGGAAACAGGTTCGTAAACAGACCATCGCCAAAAAGAAAACATTCAGACTGCCTATATGGACACGTTATGCAGCAATGATTGCTATTATTGTATTTATCGGCATGATTTATTTTTCAAAACAACCAGCATCCACTATCAGTGAAGTTAACATGGAAGAATTTAGTCAACCTACATTACTTTTAGAGAATGGAGAAAAAATAGCATTAACGGAAGAATCTTTTTCCATGCAAGAAAAACATGTGGTAATTAAAAACGATGCAAAAAATAAACTAGTTTATGAGCCACAAGAAGAAGAGGAAGAAATAACAATACAAAATAATCATTTAGTCATACCTAAAGGAAAAACATATCAACTATTACTTTCTGACGGAACCCGCATTTGGTTAAATTCAGAGACAGAAATAACCTATCCGACCCGATTCGTTGGTAATAAGCGGGAAATAACTCTTATAGGAGAAGCTTTTTTGGAGGTTGCCAAAAATAAGGAAAAACCTTTCATTGTCAATGCAAACGGTATGGAAATAAAAGTATTGGGAACTTCATTCAACGTTTCCTGTTACACGGCTGATAATACGATCAGTACAACATTAGTGGAAGGCTCTGTTTCCGTTAAAGCAGAAAATAAAAAAACAGTTACTATCACTCCTTCTGAACAATTCATCTATAATAGGGACAATACAAAAACAGCCATCCGAATAGTAAATACTGAACTCTTTACTTCCTGGATAGATGGAAAGTATATCTTTAAAGATGCAACATTGGAAGATATTATCAAAAAACTCCAGCGATGGTATGATTTCTCTGTTAACTACGAAGATGAAAAATTAAAGCACAATCGCTACTCACTTGTAGCAGAAAGAGATACAAACATAGATCAACTATTGGAGGTAATCAGTTATACTTCCAATATCAAACTCGAGAGAACAAATAACATTATTTACATCAAAAAAATAAAGGAGGAACGATAATTATGACATAATAATATTATGAAAAGCAACAGAGGCAGTATGGATCAGATACTACCTCCGCTAACAGATCAAAAAAACAAAATCATTTTAGTTTAACCTGTAAATTACAAATTTATGGAAAAAAAAGTATCGGAAGACTTTTGTAAAGCACAAAAAGTCTTAAAACGATCATTGTTTATAACTTTACTGAATTGCTTTATATTGGCAGTTCCATTCAATGTCTTTGCATTTGAATCTATTTTCGAACAAAATTACACCTTGATCTTATCGTTCAAGAATGCAAAGATGGAACAAATACTGGATGCTATTTCGGAACAATCCGGTATTAAAATCGCTTACAGTACAGAAGAATTAGCTACAAACAATAGTGTGTCCGTAGACATAAAAACATCTGACATAAAAGAAGCATTGTCTGCTGTATTGGGAGACGGATATACTTTTAAACAAATAGATGATTATATCGCTATTGCCAAAAAAGCAAAAGAAGAAATACAATCATCTCTCATCAGCTTGGCTGATGAGAGACCTTGGACTGTCCAAGGTCAGGTATTGGAAAATTCGGAACCTCCTTATCCGATGGCTGGCGTAAACATTTCTATCAAAGGGACAAAACTTGGTACAATAAGTGACCAGAACGGTTATTTCTCAATCAAGGTAAAACGTGGAGACATACTTGTTTTCAACTTTCTGGGATTCAAAGAGTATGAATATGTTGTCTCACGGGCAATCAGTAACTTAAGTGTTTCTTTGAGTGAAGATAGTGAGACTCTAGATGAAATTATCGTAACTGGTTTTTCTGAGGAAAAGAAATTAAATACTATTTCATCCGTTTCTTCTCTGGATATAAACAAAAATCTGACTACAAAACCTATTACATCTCTATCCCAATCATTACAAGGAGGTATAACAGGTTTGAATGTTACTCAAAGTTCCGGTTTGCCAGGTGCAGATGCCGCAACTATTAAAATCCGCGGTATATCTTCATTAACAACGAATAGTGATCCTCTGGTATTAGTGGATGGCATTCCTATGGATATGAACAACCTTGATCCGAATACTATCGAAAGTGTTACTGTACTAAAGGATGCTGCTGCTGCTGCTATCTATGGAGCCCGTGCTGCAAACGGCGTTATCGTTGTAAAAACAAAACGCGGAACCCCTGGTAAAGTAAATGTTTCATACAACGGTTATTTCGGTATCCAGAAAGCAACCTATCTGCCCGAATTTATTGATGGTGCTGGATATATGGATATGTTAAATGCTGCCAACACAAATATCGGAGGTGACCCAATCTATTCACAAGAAGAAATAGACAATACACGTAAAGGCGTAGATCCAGTTAAATATCCAGATGTGGATTGGGCTGATTTTTTATTCAAAACAGGTTCTGTTCAAAGTCACTCCGTATCTGTTTCCGGTGGTAGTAACCTGGCTCGCTTCGCATTAACTGCCAATTATCTTAAAAATGAAGGTTTGGTTGAAAAAGCGAATTCAGATCGTATCAATATACGTGCCAATACATCTGTAAGTTTGCTTGATAACCTATCTGTCAATATGGACTTTAATTCATACCGTACTAATCGTCAGGAACCCATGTACAGGGATGGAGCATACACATCTTCTATCATTTCTTATATGTATGGCACCCCTCCTAATACAATTGCACGCTATCCGATGAAAGAAGGAAGCGATATCGTATTTTACGGAAACCGTCCTGAACAACGTAATCCTGCCGCATTAATTGATCGTGGTGGACAATTTAAAGCTTTGGAAGACAACGTAAGTATCAATATTGCACCTCGTTGGGAAGTCATTCCCAAATTAATCTTAAGAGGCCAATATTCGTACCGCGTTAGTAGCAGTGCCACTAATCGCCAACGAGCAGCCTATAACTTTTTTGATTATACTTCTGGTGCTTTACTCGAAACCTGGAGTTCAATTAATAATGCAAGTAAAGACCGCTCTAGCTACTACTATATAGGTGCCACTGCTGAATATACATTTGAGAAAAACAAACACCGCTTATTTGTTATCGGAGGATATAATCAGGAATTAACAAATAATGGAGATTGGGATCAATGGTCAATGGTCTCTGTATTCGGTAAAGCTAATTATACTTTCGATCGTCGTTTTCTATTAGAAGGGACAGTTCGCCGGGACGGTTCATCTCGTTTTGGAAAGGGTAATAAATATGGAGTTTTCCCATCCGTTGGTGCAGGTTGGAATATGCATGAAGAGAAATTCATGAAAAGCGCAAAATGGTTAAATGAATTAAAATTAAGAGCATCTTACGGTTTGCTGGGAAATGAGAACATCGGTCTATATAAATATCAATCTTTGATCAATTCATCAAACGGTAATGAAACGACTTATGGAAACCCGGATATAACATGGGAAAAAGTGAATATGCTTAACGTCGGTGCAGACATCAGAATACTTAAAGATATCAATATTACATTTGACTATTACGATAAGCTGACAACTGATCTTATCATCACTCCTCCCATTTCATATATCGGCGGTATAGAAAAGGTTCCTATGAATGCTGGGGAATTGAGAAACCGTGGTTGGGAACTTGATATCAACTACAACAAACAGTTAACCAAAGATTTTGGTTTCAACATTCATGGAGGTTTATCCCAAAACAAAAATAAAATTGAAGACTTATACGGAGGTCCATATGATAACGGAGATAATATAAATGCAGTAGGATATGCACTAAAAAGCTTTTATGTTTACCCGACAGCCGGTTTATTACAGGAAAGTGATTTTACCAAAGACGAAAGCGGAAATTGGACTCCTAAAGAAGGTGTAATCATTTATGATGGACAACAACCTGGAGATATACACTATCTTGACACAAATAAAGACGGTAAAATAACAACTGATGACCGTGTTATTCGTGGGGATGAGCAACCTAAACTAAATTATTTTGCCAATGTAACTCTCGATTACAAAAAATGGTCATTAGAGGTTTTATTTCAAGGAGTTTCAGGGGTTGACGCCTACTACTCGGAACCATATTCCTTTGGTTTAAGCACTTCAGGAGACGGACAAACACCTCTTTCAGTACAAACAGACTATTGGACTCCGACCAATACAGATGCACGTTATCCCCGTATTGCACCTAATTCTACATATGGTAATAATAATCATCGTTCTGATTTTTGGCATTTTGATGCAAGTTATTGCCGTGTAAAATATATCCAGTTAGGATATTTATTCGATCAGATGGGTCTAAAAAAAATCGGCATATCCAATATCCGTGTATACATAAATGCACAAAATCCTTTCACATTTGCAAAGGAAAAACTGGTTGACCCGGAAAGCCGCGGACAAAAAAGTTCATATCCGCTGGTTAAAACCTATTCAATGGGAGTCAGTCTGAATTTCTAATAATAAACCTATAAATAAAAAGATCATGAAATTAAATAATAAAATAACGACATGGACATTTGCGTTGCTGCTACTCTTATTTTGTAGTTGTTCTGATTTCCTGACAAGAGACCATCCAACAGGGGTAACTGATGATGATTTCTGGAAAACTATGAATGAATGCGAAAGTGCATTGGGGCAATGTAAAGCCTGGCCTAACGGTTCCTATTTCACTAGTAATACAGTAACGAACGTCGCATGGATCCATATGGAAGGTATGACGGATAATCAGTATTTCCGTTCTAACTTTCAGACAGAAGTAGTCAATCTGGGCAATGGTTCGGCAACGCCGACTTCAGGTGGTTATATCAGCAAATTATGGGATAAATATTACGAATACATTCGTCGCTGCAACCGCTTTCTGGAACATGTTGATAATGCTTATTTTACACTTGAATATGAGCGTGACCGTATGAAAGCAGATGTTCGTGTGTGGCGTGCCTGGTATCATATGCAGTTACTCTTATGGTATGGTCGCCACGACGGCATACCTATTCTTGAAAAAGCATTGACTCCAACCGAAAACTTTATGTCACGCAATACGGTTGAGGAATGCTTGGATTTCTTGAATAAAGAATTTGATGCGATAATCAATATTACAGACGATAATGTATGTCCTTTTATTTGGGATGAGGGACGCCGTGACCGTATGTCTCGCTCTTCTGCTCTTGCTCTGAAAATGGACTTAAACCTACAATTCCAAAAATATGATATTGCCAAAGCAGCGGCAAAGCAATTGATTGATTCCGGGGTATTCGAATTATATCACACAGAATCAACTGATAATGCTCCAGGTAAGAATTATCGTGACTTATTTAATTATGTAGGAAAACAAAATAAAGAACGCATCATTTTTACTTCAAACGGTCTGAATCAATTCTGGTTTCGTTGTATAAGTATGTCATTAGGAGGTCAAGGAACTTGTGCTGTTTTAAAATCATTCGTTGATGAATTTGAAACAATCGACGGTAAAACAATCCAGTCTTTGACGGCAAATGAACGAACTGAATATGAGAAAGATCCACTTCATAAAGAACGCGATCCCCGGTTATATATAACAGTAATGGTGCCTGGCGATAATACTTCTTTCAAAAATTATACTTATACACCATTTGATATAAATAGTAGCGATTATTATACAAAAACAGGAGCTCCGGCTTCAGGTTATATGTTGAAAAAATTTGCAAGTGAACAAGACCGTGCCAGTGGACGCGGAAGTTTGGACTTCATGTTATATCGTTATGCAGAAGTATTGCTAACTTACGTTGAATGCCTGGTTGAAAGTGGTGATTGGCAAAATCCAGACGTTGAAAAGTATATAAACATGATTCGCAATCGTGCTGGAATGCCGAATATGGACAAAAGTGTGTATAATACGCAGGAGAAAGTTCGTGAATTGTACCGTCGCGAACGTCGTGTTGAATTAGGTTTCGAAGGGAAACGATACGATGATATTCGTCGTTGGAATATTGGAGCGCAAACAATGTCTGGTTCCATCCAGGGAGCATGGAATCCAAACACAAATTCGTTTGTAACAATCGAAGAACGTAATTGCATTTTCCCTAAAAATGACTCATGGCCTCTTCCTCAGGATGAAGTTACAGCTAATTCGAATATTAGCCAACCCACTGGCTGGAAATAAAACTAAAAGAGTCTGTTTTACCATATAAAAATGAGACAACCTTACTTATAACTCGTAAGTTGAAATATTATAATCCCCTTGTTTTGCCCTAATTTAGCACAACATAAGGCAAGAACAAGGGGATTTCTCTTAAACAGGAATTATAAGATTTTCAAATTTCTATTTTAAGTCTCTTTTATTCATTATATTTATTTTATTTCTTCACAGCCAACTTACTCAACAACCTGATCTCTTTCAGATCAGAGTAGTCATACTGATAAATACCGTCTTCAGCCATCATCATCAAGACATTCCCGTGTGGAATCACATCATATCCTTCCATGCCGGAATAATGAGCCAGCCGGTTGGCCATCAATGTTTGCGGATCTGATGCGTTATAAATCTTCAGGCCGTCGTCACAAAGGAAAAGAGTCCCGTTATCGATACCCAGTCCTTTAGGCTTTGTCATGGTGTAAGCTACGATCGGCTGCGGACTTTTTACATCACTGACATCTAAAATGATCAGTTCGTTAAAGTTTTGCCCGCAATTATTACCGGAATGGACAGTCACATAAGCAATATCATCTTCCACAACTACCGGATCACAACCATACACATGAACCATTGCCGACTGATACTCCGGCTTTACCGGGTCTTTTACCGAATAGATCAGCATACCGGTAGGCGTTCCCATGAACATATATTCCTTATAACTGAAAATCGTTTCGACGTTCCATCCGACAGGAATAGTTTCAGTTGCAACAACCGGTTCTTCACCGGAAAGATCGAAAATATCCATCTGATTATTCAAAACGACATACAGATAATCCTTATAAAGACCAAAGCGGGACATAGAACCATTCACTCCCGTGGAAGAACCACCGCTACTGTTACCGGAATTTGTCGCCATATCATTATAGTAGATTTCATCTTTATAATACTCATAGGTTTCCGTTACTTCTTCCTGTGTCCAGCCTATAACGATACCTTTGGCTTTTCCTGCTTCGGAAAAAACTTCGGAATCTATTATACCATCCTCAATCGGAGGGAAACTCTGTGGAAAAACATTTTCCAACCGACTCTTCAACATCGGTAAAGCCGGATTAGTGATATCGAACCACACCAGGTCGACATACGAATCCGCATATAACAGATTGTTACGGATAGCCAGGTCGGCATTTCCCATTAATTCTATAAAACCGACCAAAGCTGGTGACGAAGGATTTCGGTTATCGATAATATGGATTCCTTTTCCGGGTTCTGACATATACAGATAACCTTCATAGAAACAAATCTTTCCCTGCTGCGTAATTTCTTCCGGCAACGCATTCACCTTCACAGAAGAACGGAACGCATTGGCTGACATATACACAGGTTTATTCACCGTATAGGTAACTGTCTCTTTTACCTTCATATCATCATTACATCCGCAAAACAAACAGATCAACGACAGACAGAACAGACTCATTAGTTTTTTCATCTTCAATAAATTTAGTGGATTAATATGCTAACTCTCTTAATTAAAAATCAAAACGGATACCAGCCCCCAATCCGACGAGTACAGAATGTTCCGTGCGGATGCTTACCGGTTGGTTATTATCAAAATAATGTGAAATACGCGGTTCAAAATAAATATTCCAATCCTTGTAAAAACGATAGGAAACACCGGCAGACGCATTCAATGACCATTGCAAGCCGTTTATCCCCCCCTTGTCTACCAGAGTCTTCACATCTGTCTGCCAATACCGGGTTTCTGTCTGTTTGGCTCTTAATCCTTTTTCAACCATAAAACCACCGGATAAATAGATTTTCCACCGAGAATTTTGCCAAAGGGATACTACCAGATTTACCGGAATACCCAAATAATGAAGCTCTAACCGCGACTTGTAGTGAATGTTATCCCACTTATCCAGATTCGATGCCAGATAGGTATAGACCAATCCGGTTTCCAACCCGATATAACGATTGAAATCTCTACGCACAGTCAGGCCGAAAGACAAAGGCAAGGCTGCATCTACACTCGTATATTCATCGGATGACAAAACAGTTGAATTTCCGAAAAAGGGAGGTTTAACCGGAGGCGGAATCGTCCCGGGATAACTTGGATTAAAATGGTCATTGGGTGCCTCTACGGCATAATCGTATCCTAACCCTAATGACACATGACCACCTGTTCCGAATCCCGCATTTACAGACCACTTTCCTTCTGCCTTTCTATTCTTGCCAGCTGAAGAATACGTCTGTTTTTTTGACTCATAACTATACAGGTCAGGTGAAGATACCTTCTTCCCTTCATCGGCTAACTGAACAGTTTCATCCTGTATCTCTACACTATCGGCTATTTCCGGTATTTCTTTTTCAGCAATCAGAACAGTGGAAGATTCGTCAGAAACAACAGCAGCAATCAGTTTTTCCTTTGGAACTGGTTGTCCCACAAATGAAGTTGTTTCCTCCCGAACATCTTCCGGACTCTCCTCATATACATTCTCTCTATTATCATCAGTAACAGCCACCGGTAATTTTTGACTTCCGTCGGGTATCTCTCCTGTCCGAAAAGGTGCAAATAAAAATAATAATGCAATGACAGCTGCAGCCACAGAACTTCCGGCCCACCACAGCCATTTCTGTCCGCGGGGTCTCATACGAGGCTCGATCCCTTCCCAGCAAAGATCATCGACGGGTAACCGGTGGTTCTCCAGTTTCCGTTTCATGAATTCGCTGAAATCATCCAATTGTTCTCTATGATCCGTATCACTGCGCATTTTCATGCTTGATTAATGATTGAACACTTTTTTGTAACACCTTCCGCGCCCGAATAAACTGTGTTCGCGAGGTTACTTCACTGATATGTAGCATTTCTGCTATCTCACTATGAGAATATCCCTCTATCGCATAGAGGTTGAATACCGTCCGGTAGCCATTCGGCAAACGGGCAATACAGGCATGCAGATCATCGGCAGATAAACGTTCTAATGCCGATACATCCACTTCATCCGCCAATTCCCCGCAATCATCAAAATTAACGCTTAACCGGATCGCATCGTTTTTTCTCAGATATTCAAGAGCTGTAGTAACAAATACCCTGCGAACCCAACCGGGAAATGCACCGCTCCCCGTATAACTTCCTATTTTCGTGAATATCTTGATAAATCCATCCTGCAACAAATCACGAGCAGTTTCCCTGTTATTTACATACCGCATACACACACTCATCATGGCAGGAGCATACAGCTCGTATATCTCTTTACGAGCCCATGACTCCCCACGTTTGCATCCGGCAATTAACAGCTGTTCGTCCATAGGTAATATTACTCTCTATCTGTATGATGAAAAAGGTCCTTTCAATGTTGCAGGCTGATAGAGAAAATTGAAAATATTTTTTTTATTTGTAAAAGAAATGGTCTATCTGATAACAGATATAAGACAAATATATGTTATTTAAGTAAAAACAAGAAGAATAAATAGCTTATTTTAAGCAAATAATCTATCTTAGCGTCAATAAAATGATGTTGTGTATGAAGCGGGGATATTTTATAATAATAGCACTATTGGCGTGTGTATCATATAGTCATGCGCAGTCTGTATTTGATTTTGTTCTGAATCGTGAAGGGAAACTTACGGCCGTACCCAAGTTCAAAGCGCTTGATTTCAATATACCGGAGTTATCTTACAAAACGTATACCCCATCCAAACTAACCGAGTTTGAAAAGAAACTCAGAGAGTTTACCCCAGACTTTCCGCAAATCCATGACGAACGGCCGATGGATATGCAGGTTCTGTCACAAGCTTATCGTCCGTTTTTTAATGTATTTACGCCGATGATACGTCGCATATCTCCTATGGCACTCGATTTTCAGGAATTCGATTTTACTCCGATCAGTGAAACAACCGGTTTGCTGACTGTCGGAGAACAGTTCACCTGGCCCGGTGTAGGCGGACTTACAAGGGTAAGTTCATCCCTTGTATGGCAACAGGATCGATGGACACTTACAGGAGGAGCTTTTGCAGGACGGTATTTTACCCCATTCAATTATAGCCCCGATTTCATGGGAGGGGTCAATGCTTCTGTCAGCTTTGAAGCCTCCGATTGGCTGACATTGAGAGGCTGGGGACAATATGCGTTTTATCAGAAAGGAGAACGTACAAATCCGCATATGCTGTTGAACCCATATTATAATCACACCAGTGTAGGAGGTGCCTTTGAAGTTAAAGTAGCAGAAGGGTTCCGCGTTGGTGTAGGGATCAACTACGAGTATAATCCCTGGAACAGACGGATGGATCGCCAGTTCTTAGTCTATCCGGCATTCAACAACAAGAATATAAGGATCGGTTTCAACTAAATAACTGGCAAATATGCCGATGGCATGTTATTCATTATAAATCATTTTTTTAGTCATTCCGCCGTCAACAACAATATTTTGTCCGTTGATGAAGTCATTTTCGGGAGCAGCAAGGAAAAGACAGGCATTGGCAATGTCCGAAGGCTGCCCCACACGTCCTGAAGGATGCTGTTTATGATCTGAACGTTTCAATAGTTGATAGTTCTCATTCTGTATCCAGCCGGGGCTGATACAGTTTACAGTAATATTATAATCGCTGAAAGAAAGTGCAAGTGCATGTGTCAATGATACAATGCCTCCTTTGGAAGCGGCATATCCCTCCGACCCGGGTTCACTCTGCAGATAACGGCTGGAAGCAATATTGATAATCCGTCCGTAACGTTGTTTTCCTTCTTCATTGTTCCGATGAATAGCCAATGCCCTTGAAGTTATAAACACCGGACGAAGGTTTGTTGAAAGGATCTTGTCGAACTGTTCAATACTTGTATCAACCAGTGGCGTAAATTCACTGATACCTACATTATTAACAATCACATCTACATCTCCCCACATGTTGATAAGTTTGTTGAAAACTTTTTGAAGAGCTTCCGGATCACTGGCATCAGTCTGAAAAAACTGGACAAAAGTAGGCAATAAATCGCAAAGACGCAAAGCTGCCTTCTCATCTGTATCACAAAAAGCGACGCGCGCTCCCACATTGCAAAATGCGGTTACAATGGCAGCACCAATACCCTTAGCACCACCGGTAACAAATACTCTCTTACCGTCCATATTCTGTTTTGTGTCTGATTATCTGTTGCAAAGATAACAAAAGACTCTTGTAAAACATCTGTAACATTAACTAAATAAAAACTTTGACTATATTTGCGTACAGAAATACAAAAAGTATGATTGGAACCGCATTGTTTAAAGAAGTATCGCCATTATCTTCAAAAGACTGCTTCATCGTAATAGAGCGCCTTAAATCAACATTCAATTTCCCCATTCATGTACACCCTGAATATGAATTGAATTTCATTGAACATGCAAAAGGAGCCCAACGTATAGTCGGTGATTCAGTTGAAACGATTGGAGACGATGAACTGGTTTTAGTAACGAATCCGACTTTGGAACATGCCTGGGTTAACCATGAATGCAAGTCACAGGCTATCCATGAGGTAACCATACAATTTCACCGTTCATCCTTCCCTGAAGAACTACTGGAAAGAAACCAGTTTCAAAGTATAAAAACACTTTTCGAACGTGCACAGAAAGGAGTTGCCTTCGGCGTACAGGCAATAGAGAAAGTCCGTCCGTTGCTAAAAACGATCACCTGCGAGACAGATGGCTTCTATTCGGTCATGAAACTGATGATGATTTTACATGAACTGTCTCTCTCCGAAGATTTCCGGGAACTGGCCAGCCACTCTTTCATCCGTCAGGAAAGAACCCATGAAGAAGATTTACGTATAAGGAAAGTCATAGATTATCTGAACGTAAATTACAATAAACAGGTACGCCTCTCGGATGTTGCCGACCTGATCAACATGAGTGAACCCTCCTTCTGCCGATATATCAAGCAACGTACATCTAAAAGTTTTGTCGATTTCCTGACGGATATACGTTTAGGATTTGCCATCCGCGCCCTCATCGATTCCACCCAATCAGTCGCAGAGATCGGATATGCATGCGGTTTCAATAACCTGTCGAATTTTAACCGCATATTCAAGAAGAAAAAAGGAATGCCACCGACAGAATTCAGAGAAAACTATAGAAAAAAGAAGGTGATTGTTTAGTTCCGCCTTGAAAAATTGGCTAATTTCGCGGGACTAAAAAATCTCATAAAAAACACAACCATCATGAAAAAAGGGTTATTTACAGCACTCTTGCTGTTAATTATCATCAGTTTCTCTGCCTGTCAGAAAACTGATACATTCAAAGTCCTGCAATTCAACATCTGGCAGGAAGGAACCGTAGTAAAGAATGGATTTGATGCAGTAGCTGATGAAATTATTCGCAGCGATGCGGATTTTGTAACACTGAGTGAAGTACGCAACTATCACGATACCCGCTTTTGTGACAGAATCGTCGAAGCTCTGAAAAAACGAGGACAGACTTATTATTCCTTTTATACGGAAGACTCAGGTCTATTAAGCCGCTATCCGATCAGCGACAGCACTACTGTTTATCCTTTGAATGATGATAGAGGTAGCATTTATCGTCTGGTTACAAAGAAGGGCGGGCAGGAATTTGCCATTTACACAGCACATCTGGATTATCGCAATTGTGCTTATTATGATGCCCGTGGATACGATGGTAATAACTGGGAGAAAATAGAACGAGTTAACAATCTCGACTCTTTGCTGATCCTGAACCGCGCATCCGTAAGAGATGACGCTATTATACGTTTTGTAAATGAAGCCGAAAAAGATAAAGCAGCCGGACGTATTGTTATTCTGGGAGGCGACTTTAATGAGCCTTCACATCTGGATTGGACGGAAGCGACAAAAGATATGCGCGATCACTACGGTCTCATTGTACCCTGGGATGTATCCGTTATACTTGAAAAAGCAGGTTACAAAGATTCTTATCGCGAAAAATACCCCGATCCGGTCACTCACCCCGGATTTACCTGCCCGGCAGACTGCCCGGATATTGCATTGAAAAAATTGGTCTGGTCACCGGAAGCTGACGATCGCGATCGCATCGACTTCATCATGTATTCTCCATTCAACGGACTAAGCCTGACAGATGTTACCATCATTGGCCCTAAAGGGGATATCCTCCGCGGAGAACGTGTCACGGAAGAAACTGCCGATCCGATCATTACCCCGGCAGGGATCTGGCCTACCGACCATAAAGCCGTATTGGCAACGTTTCAGCTAGTCAAATAATCAGAATCATAAATTAGTTAACATAATAATGCCTCCTCACCTGGAATATATATCGGGTAGGGAGGCATTGTCGTTCATTAGAATACCACTGACATGCGTTATAAAATACAATACAAATTTATCACAAACTAATAATATTTTGATTTTACATTTAACTCTGCTTATCTTTCTGATGAAATATTACCGCCTTATTTCTGCATACGATTCTAAAAAAGGCCATATCTTCCTGTAAAATTGATATAGATTCATTATATGTCGCAAAAAAACTACTTGTTTTCTCCTTCATCAACTCCCTACCTTTGCATCAAATAGCGACAGTCAAACGAAATTATGCAATTCATGGAAATTAACTTTCAAAATAGACTTGATGTTCTGTGTAAGAAACAAAAGAATCTACTGGAACGCCCCAATCAACCGATAGTTGAAGATAATGGAATAATAACCCGGTATATTTATCCGGTCATAACAGCCAATCACATTCCATTAGAATGGAGATACGATATGAATCCGGACACCAATCCGTATTGCCTGGAGCGTATTGGTGTCAATGCAACCATGAATTCAGGGGCGATTAAATGGAACGGCAAATACCTGTTAATAGTTCGTGTGGAAGGCTGTGATCGGAAATCATTTTTTGCCATTGCCGAAAGTCCGAATGGTATAGATAATTTTCGCTTCTGGGAACGACCGGTCAATTTACCGGATATCGATCCGGATGAAACAAATGTATATGATATGCGCCTGACAGCCCATGAAGATGGATGGGTATACGGTATTTTTTGTAGTGAACGGCACGATCCCGAAGCTAAACCCGGCGATTTATCCTCCGCTGTAGCTAAAGCAGGTATTGTTCGGACAAAAGACCTGATCAGGTGGGAAAGACTTCCGGACCTGATAACAAAAAGCCAGCAGCGCAACGTTGTTTTACATCCAGAGTTTGTGAACGGGAAATATGCATTATATACCCGGCCTCAGGATGGATTCATCGATACCGGCAGTGGTGGAGGTATAGGTTGGACTTTAATTGAAGATTTGACAAATGCCGTAGTTTCCTCCGAACTAATTATAGATAAACGCTACTACCATACAATCAAGGAGGTTAAGAACGGGGAAGGTCCGCATCCTATCAAGACACCGAAAGGCTGGTTGCATTTGGCTCACGGAGTCAGGGCATGTGCTGCAGGATTACGTTATGTACTTTATCTGTACATGACGGCTCTGGAAGACCCAACAAAAGTGATTGTACAGCCCGGAGGCTATTTCCTGGCACCTATAGGGGACGAACGAGTCGGAGATGTATCTAACGTGTTGTTTTCTAACGGGTGGATTGCAGACGAGGACGGTAAGGTTTTCATTTACTACGCATCCAGCGACACACGTATGCATGTCGCAGTTTCTACCGTAGAGATACTGGTAGATTACTGTATGAACACCCCGGAAGACGGACTCAGGTCTGCTGCATCCGTTGCTAAAATCAATAAATTGATTGATAGGAACAAACAATACAAAAGAGAATAAAAACGTTCGTTTTACACAATCATGTTTATAATATGAAAATACATAGATATCTGTTCCTGAGCTTCTCTTTTCTCACACTCATAATCTCCGGTTGTATCGGGGATAAAGAAGCAAGTAAACAACCGGAAATTTCCATACAACTTTTATGGAACGACATTAAACAACCGATCGACGGTTTCGGTGTAGCACAGGCCGGATGGGCGGATGAATTATACTCCCACAAAAACAGGGAAAAAGTCATGGATGAGATGTTTGGTCCGGACGGTTTACGCCTGAATATTCTCCGGGGAGAAATATTTCCTCATTACTGGGAAAACAAAAATGATAAAGACTTTAATCTGACAGATGATCTGGAGATAGATCTGGATGATCCGTTCTTCGAAGGCAAGTCTGACGACCGTCTGCGCCGTGGACAACTATGGCTGACCTTACTGGCTAAAAACAAATATCATGTAGATAAACTTTTCTTTTCCGCCTGGAGTGCACCGGCTTATATGAAAACAAACGGCAAAGTGTCGCAAGGGGAATTAAAGCCGGAATGCTATCAGGAATACGCCGATTACCTGGCTTCATTCTACAAAGCATACACATCTGTCGGACTCGAGCCCTATGCTCTCTCTCCTTCCAACGAACCGGGTTATGCTGCTCCCTGGAATTCCAGCCTCTGGACACCCGAGAAAATGGGAGAATTCATTACCCGATATCTGGGACCGACTTTCAGACGTATGCAAATACCGGCACGGATCATTTTCGGAGAAAACCCGTTGTGGTCTGCCGTCAGTCCACAAGCTGATTTTGCTTCCTCCCTCTATTTTACTAATACAATACTGGAAAAATATCCTGAGATCAAAGATTTCAACCTGATCGCAGCCGGACATGGCTATACGCTGCCGGATTCATATCCTGCACCGAAAGACAGCTTGCTGACGCCGATCGTTCCGCTCGAACTGGCTGAAAAAAACAATATACCTGTCTGGGTCACAGAGATCAGCGACATAAATCCTTTGGATACAACGATCAATGACGGTTTGAAATGGGCAAGCACCTACCACGCTTTTCTGACAGAAGCTAATGCCAATGCTTTCGTTTGGTGGGCTGGAGCCATGCCGACAAGCAACAATGAAAGTTTGATCGTTTTGAACAGTGATCGTGTAGGCTATTCGCTTACCAAACGATATGAAACCTTCGGTAATTACACCCGTTACATCGCAACTGGGAGTCTGCGTATCGGCACACAAATCAGTAATCCAACAGACAGCTTACTGGTTTCAGCTTATAAAAACGAGAAAAATTATACTATCGTAGCTGTCAACAATTCATCCCGGTCCATTCGTACCGGGATAAAGCCAACAGAGACGGGAGACTCAGGTACTCTGATCAGTTATCTGACCGATAAAAACAATCGTTGGTCTCCACAAAACTATTCAATAGATAAAAAAGGTCAGTATATTGTCAATATACCGGCTAAATGCGTTATGACATTCACCGGATCAACAAAATAAAAGACTCTTTAGATTCTCTTTCAAGGAATAAATCAGGAGATTAGGGATATTCGATCATCATCGAATCAGTTTAATTCCTGAATGGCAACCGTAAGGCTGTCCACACAAGCTGTCCCCAATATTCCGAGACCGCCTTCGATATTATTAAATACACGGACTGGCTCAGCCAGTCCAATATCGGCCAGATTATTATTAAAAGAGTCATCTGATAAATTAGCCAAAGCTAACAAATATTTATAATAAGGTTCGGATATGGCATATAGATAAACCCGTGCCGAGTCGGGAAGCCTGTTCTCCGGTTGAGTGAAACCAGGATTATAACCATAAGAAGAATTACCATCCAAAGTCATTGTATATTCCTTCCCATCGAACAACTCATCCGAAAAGGGGCGACCATTATATCCTGAAAGCCAGTCATTCCCTAACACTTTATCCAAAGCAGAAACTTTATTACTAAATACCGGATCAGAAGTATAATCAATCGGTTCGGGACGCCAAGAATAAATACCGGAAAAAACAGGAGGTTTTTCCCAATCGTCATAATCATATTCATAATGGGGAGAGCCATACGCAAAAGAAATAAGATAACAGTTTTGTTCAGACGGCTTATCCCGGAACGTTACTTTAAAACGCCGCTTAGTATACGAATAGCCATAAGAATTTTCCTCGTGACTTTCTGCATACAGATTAAGTAAAGCTGGTTTATCCGGAACTATATCCTCCCCCATGACCTGTTTAAAACCCTCTCTTTTCGCTTCAATCCGCACTTTATCACCCGGCACCGGAATGTAAGATGAAACATAATTACCAACAGCATAATAGTCGATCTCTTCTACATTCCAGCTCATTTCGCCAAGTAAACGATCATTCACATACAGTTCCACTTTTGCATCTCCTATAGTAACATTAGGATAATCCTCCGTATAAAACCAGGTTCGCGATAAAGAAGCTTTCAACGGTTCCCCTACGGAAGCAACACTATTCAATACTAATTTAGAATCAGGACGTAAATATTCCAGATCCACTTCTTTCATACAGGAAGTTATCAGCAAAAGAATACTAAAAAAAAGAATATATTTCATATCAGCTTTCATAACTATCAGAATTTATATGTATAAGAAATCGATGGGATAATAGGCATAATACCGACAGTCTTAAATACAGGCACAAATTTATATCCGTAATCACTGTTCGGATCACGCACTTCTTTATCAGTTTTATGGATCATAAACGGATTCATACGCGAATACACATTATAGATACTGACCGTCCAAATACCCATACGCCCTTTTTTCTTGGGACGATAGATCTTAATTCCCAGATCAAGGCGATGGTAAGCCGGTAACTGGTAATTATTACGCCCTTCGTAATAATCTATTCCCCACGAACCACTATAAGGCATGTTATATCCATCGCTATGTACATAATTCGGAGAACCGTTTTCCAAATAATTCTCAAGAGACAAGGTTACATGATTACCCGAAGCATACGACCAGGCAGCGGATATCTCTACTTTCGGGGATATCTTATGCATTACTACAATATTCAATTTATGCCGGTTATCAAAACGAGCCGGGAAACGTTTACCCAGATTCAACTCATCGAACTGGCGGTCGGCCCAGGAAAGACCATAACCGATCCATCCCGTTGTGCGCCCGGATTCTTTGCGTACCATAAACTCGGCACCATAAGAACGCCCTTCTCCTGCAGTCAGTTTATTTTCCCAATTCAAATAAGATGGGGTAAATGTATGCCCATCACGATATTCCAGTAAGTTTTCCATTGTCTTATAATATCCTTCAACAGAGAAACTATAAGTCTTATTAAGATCATAATAAAAACCGGCAGAGACCTGATCACTGAGCAACGGCTTCAACTTACGTGTCACCGGCATCCACGCATCGGTAGGCAAGCTGATAAAACTGTTGCTAATCAGGTGTACATACTGATTCATGCGTGAATAAGAGGCTTTGAAACTTAAATTTTCATCCAGTAACCAACGAAAAGATACACGAGGTTCAAGTCCGGTATAAGTCTTTCCCTGCACATTGAACAAACTTAAACGCAACCCTGCATTGATACGAACGGAAGGAGATAAACTCCAGTCATCTTCAGCAAACACACCGGCCTCATGTCCCCACAACAGATCGTTGGCATATTCCTTATTGATTTCTGATATAAAATCCTGGCTTTTATCAAAAGCTGAAGAATGGTTATATTCCGGCCGGAAACGATGCACCAAATAATCTCCACCGAAACGGATATGATGCGAAGAAACCGGAAGATAGTCGAACGAAGTACGTACCCCCAGATCCATAATACCGGTATTCGTAGAGCTTTCACTGAATCTTTCATAATAGTCACTCTCTCCTTCTTGACCTTCGATATCATGTTCTGTACTCCTCAATTTGGAATGATAGCGGGTAAAGACACCAGAAAATTTTCCAAACAAACGGTTATTGAATACATAGGTCCAGCCAGTAGTTGCCATAATATTTCCCCAACGTAAAGAAACATCCGTATCATAATTATAATCATTGTCCACTTCATGTTTAGAAGGGAAATCGGTTGATCCTCCTTTTAGTACGTCATTTCCATTATACAAACTGAAATACAGACGACTACGATCGTTAAATATATGATTCAATTTCAGATTTAGATCATGAAAGGCATAACGTGCACGGGTACGGGTTCCATCTTTCTTCGTAATCTTGTTAGCTATGGCAAGAGCCGGAGCCGACAGTACATCAAGCCAGGTACGACGCAGAGATATATTAAAAGAGGTACGGTCTTTTACTATTGGTCCTTCGAAATTCAAATTACCGGATATCAGACCTAGCGTAGCGCTCCCATGATATTCTTTCATATTCCCTTCTTTCATGTGCACATCTACCACCGAGGAAAGCCGGCCTCCATAACGTGAAGGAAAACCGGATTTGAAAAAATCCATTCCACTGATAGCCTCCGGATTGAAAGCCGAAAAAATACCGCCGATATGATTGATTTGATACACAGGATTACCATCGATCAGGAATAAATTCTCATCCACATTACCTCCACGAACATACATACCTGCCGTACCTTCTGTTCCGGACGACACACCCGGTGTCAACTGCAATGTCTTGATAATATCCGCCTCTCCGAACATTACAGGTGTAGAGCGAATTGTCTGCTGATTAATTTCCAACGCCCCCATCTGGGTACTTAATACAGATTGTTTACTGGTACTTTGCCCGGTCACAACCACCTCCTGTAAGAATGCTGAAGGATCCAACTCTATTGTCAATACCGTATCACGGTCAAGATCAGTAAAATTATACAGCCGACTGGTATAACCGATATAAGAGGCACGGACCGTAATATCCCCTCCCGGCAGTGTCAGACTGAAAAAACCGAAATTATTGGATGCCGTTCCCACACGGCTATGAGCTTCATAAACCGAGGCCCCGATCAGGGATTCGGCGGACCGTTTGTCGCGCACAAAACCACTGACCGTTACCTGCTTGGGTTTACGCTTCAGAACAACTATCTTTCCTGTCATCTTATACACAACCGGGAGATTGACAAACAAACGTGTCAGACAATCCTCCAGTGCTTCATCATCCGCACGGAATGTAGTTTTCGGAAGTCCACTCAACAAAGATGATTCGTAGGAAAAGGTTACTCCGGTCTGTTTCTGTATCTCATCCAGGATCTCCCGGACAGATGCTTTTTGCATATTCAACGTAACCTTCCGTGTTTCATCCACTCTGCTTGTCTGTGCCTGAAGGCCGGACAAACTAAAAATCATCATCATTACTACCAAGGTAACACGGGCAAACTGTTTTGCAGGGTATACTTTCTCCATCTTGTTATTTGTTGATATCTATTTACTAGACATATTTTTTTTAAATACCCCTATTGGGCTAGACAAAAATAATAAAATGAAGAAACATATTTTACATTTATTCTCCTGCAAGAAAGTGAAAGATCACAATCCGTATGGAATTTCCACAGTAACAGTATCCACACTGGCAGCGCCCAATATTCCGCTTCCGCCTATAATGTTACTGGTAACACGCACGGGTTCGGCTAATCCGGCATCCATCAGGTCGTTATTCACAGAATGATCATCCAACTCCGCCAATGCCATCAGATATTGATAATAAGGTTTCGAAAGGGTATATAAATAAACTTTCATATAAGAAGGAGGAGTATTGTCCGAATCTTTATCCGGAGACTGGGAAGAGGGATAATCGCTATGGCCGATACCTAACTTCAATGAATATTCCATACCATTGATCAATTCATCGGAAAAAGGTCGTCCATTGTATCCTGACAGCCAATCCGCATTACCGAACAATTCATCTAATATCGTTATTTTATCCTTGAAAACAGGTTCATAAACATAATCTACTGAAATTTCTCTCCAACTATATGTTCCGGGATACCCCCACTCCTCTTTTTCAAAATCATACTCTCTTTCAGGCGAACCACGTGCAACACGAACCAAATAGCAATCGCCCTCTTCCGGATCATCTTTGAATGTTGTCTTACAAATAGTCCGGTAATTATAACTGGAGCCATATAAGTCGTCATTCGACCTTTCCGATACGATTTCGACTTTCAGGAGTTCAGGTTTAACCGGTAATTCGCATTCAGCCGACACCTCCTTAAACCCCTCTTTCCTAACCTCAAGACGAACCTTATCACCTTCGGAAGGAATATAACCCGAACAATAATAACCGATTGAATTATATTCACTTATCCCCCCATACCATAGCATATCTTCAAGATACTGTCCGTTTACATACAGGCTGACCTTTGCATCTTTAATAGTCACATTCGGATTATTATCTGTATAAAACCAGGTACGTGTAACCGTGGCAGTGAGAGGATAACCGGTCTGCACCACGCTGTTCAGGACCAGCTTGGATTCCGGTCGCAAATGTTCCAGGTCGACATACTTAACACAAGAAGGGAATAGTGTCGATAACAAGATAAACAGAATACAGTATTTCATAAAAGATCTCATTAATAATTAGAATTTATAAGTATAAGAGATAGAAGGAACAACCGGGATAATTCCTAGCTGTTTGAATGCGGGGACTGATTTGCCCCAGGAACTGTCCGGATCAGGAACTTTTCTTTCCGACTTATAGATCATAAATGGATTCATACGGGAATAAACATTATAGATACTCACCGTCCAGATTCCCAATCTTCCGCTTTTCTTCGGACGAAAGATTTTTATTGCCAGATCCAGGCGATGATAAGCAGGCAGTTGGTAATTATTGCGGATGTCATAATAATCTATATTTCCCCAGTCAGTAACATAATCGTGAGAACCCGGATCGTAATTATTATCGGAAGGCAGGTCTAACTCCGGAGGTGCCGCCTGGTCATAATTCTCTAAAGAAAGCGTGGCATGATTACCCGAGGCATATGTCCATGCAGCCGACAATTCCACTTTGTGAGACAGTTTGTAAACGCCTACAATATTCAGTTTATGGCGGTTATCATACCGGGCCGGATAACGTTCACCTCCGTTCAATTCAGGGAATTTACGATCAGACCAGGAAAGTGTATATCCGATCCAGCCGGTCAGTCGTCCGGTTTCCTTGCTCACCATAAACTCGGCACCGTAAGAACGTCCTTTACCAGTCGTCATTTTCTTTTCCCAATTCACATACGAAGGAGCAAAACTCTGTCCGTCACGATATTCCAGCAGGTTATTCATCCGTTTGTAATAACCTTCCAAGGAAAAGTTATATTCTTTATTCAATGCATAATAGAATCCCGCCGACATCTGATCACTTTCCAACGGTTTCAGCTTACTTGTTACCGGCATCCAGGCATCGGTAGGCAGGCTGATAAAACTGTTACTTATCAGATGAACATACTGAGTCATCCAGGCGTAAGAGGCTTTAAAACTTAAGTTATTCTTTATCAGCCAGCGAAGTGAAGCACGAGGCTCCCAGTCAATATAAGTTTTGCTCTGTACATTGAACAAACTGATACGCAGACCGGCATTTAACTTGACGGCTGGCGAAAGGCACCAGTCGTCTTCTGCAAAGATTCCGGCTTCATGTGCCCAAAACAAATCATCGGCTAAAACTTTCCCGATGTTCGTTGTATCGGAAACATTTGTCTCGGAAGAAGCGGCCCGGTTATACTCCGGGCGAAAACGGTGTAACAGGTAATCACCTCCGAACCGGACATGATGAGATGCCAACGGCAGATAATCGAAGGAGGTACGTAACCCCACATCCATAATTCCCGTTTGGGTAGAGGTTTCATTGAATGTATTGTAATAGTCTTCGCTCTCCTCATCGCCGCTCACCTTGTTTTCCAAATGTTTCAACCTGGAATGATAACGGGTAAAAACTCCCGAAACTTTGCCAAATAACTGGTTATTGAAAACATACGTCCATCCGGCTGTTGCCATCAGGTTCCCCCAGCGAAGATTGATATCCGTATCGTCTTTATAGTAATCTTCCTCATCCGGAGTTGAAAACTCCGAACCTCCCCCTTTCAGGACATCATTACCGTTATAAACACTCAGGTATAGACGGCTACGGTCATTAAAACTGTGATTTATCTTCAGATTCAGATCGTGAAAAGCATAACGGCCACGTACTTTCGAACCATCTTTCTTTATAATACGGTTAGTGATACCGATAGCCGGTGCCGTCAATACATCAAGCCATGTACGGCGTAATGCGATATTGAAAGAGGTACGATCTTTTATAATCGGTCCTTCTAAATTCAGATTACCGGAGATTAACCCGATCGTTGCACTTCCATGGTATTCGCGCATATTCCCTTCCCTGGTATGTACATCAGCTACCGAAGACAAACGCCCACCGTAACGTGCAGGAAAACCAGCCTTGAAAAAGTCTATTCCACTAATCGCCTCCCCATTGAAAGCTGAAAAAAGGCCACCGATATGATTGATCTGATACACAGGATTACCGTCGATAAGAAACAAGTTTTCATCCACATTCCCGCCACGCACATACATACCGGCGGTTCCTTCCGTCCCGGCCATGACACCAGGAGTCAGTTGGAGAGTTTTGATTATATCCGCCTCACCGAACATGACAGGCATTTCATTTATCGTTTTCCGATTAATCTCCAAAGCGCCCATCTGCGTGCTAAGTACCGATTGCTTACTGCCCGAAGTACCGGTCACGACCACTTCCTGCAAGGATGCAGTTGGCGTCAGATCGATTGCCAAAGTCGTATCCCGGTTCAATTCTTTCAAATCATATACCTGGGTACCATAACCAATATAGGAAGCTTGTATCTTCATTTTTCCGGCAGGCAACGTCAGACTGAAAAAACCGAAATTATTAGATGCTGTACCGGCGCGGCTGTTCACCTCATAAACCGAAGCTCCGATCAGAGATTCGGCAGACCGCTTGTCGCGTACAAAGCCACTGACTGTGACTTGTACCTGTCTGGGTTTATACTTCAGAACGACTATTTTTCCCGTCATACTGTATGCTATCGGAAGATGCACGAACAAACGTCCCAAACAATCTTCCAGCGTTTCATCGTTCGCACGGAACGTAACTTTCGGAAATCCGTCCAACAACGAAGATTCGTAAGAAAAGCTCACCCCAACCTGTTGCTGTATCTCATCCAGGACCTCTCGCACAGAAACTTTCTGTCTGTTCAACGTCACTTTTCGTATTTCATCCACTCTGTTTGTCTGTGCCTGAATGCCGGACAAAATTAAAATCATCATCATTGCTGCCAAGGCTACAGGGGCAAACAGCCTTCCCTGGAATACTTTTTCCATCTATCTTCTATTGATTTATATTCTTTAGACGGAATTTTGAGAAATACCCCTACCAAGACTGACAAAAATAATTAAACAGACAGAAATATCCCCCTTTTTTTCGTATATTTGATGTAGTCTGAAGGTATTTAATTGACTACAAATAGATTAAAAGAAACTCGCATGAGAATGGGCAACGGATAAGAAATTGGTAAAGTGCTTTGATACACTATATTTCTCATGCTGTCAAACAACTCTTATTTGTTTGCAAATATAATATTATTGCAGGTAATAATCAAAAATAACGAGGTTTATTTTCATTTTTACCTGCTGATATTTGTTCCGGATTATCAGATGCGATATATTTGTAATTAGGATTCGTACCGTGTTCCAAGCGGTTCATAAGTAACGACTTGCGGAGTTTTGGCAACAAGGGGATGCGGCTCCGTTTTATAGAAATGACTTATGCAAACCGACTTATCCATTTACAACAGTCTTCGCCCTTCCTTTATAGAAGGCGTTCACGCCGTGAAGTTCAATGCTTTGTCGGCGGTCATATCGCGTTACCGGGATTATGCCCGCAGTTCCGAACAAATAAAAGCGTACTCGGGAGATTCTCTGCTGATGCGGGACATCGCCTCCTTGCTTGACGAAGCACCCCGTCCCATAACGAGGGAATACCAGGATTTCACCCCGTTCCTGCTTCTTCTGATGCTTTCGGAGGAATTTCATGTCGTCCATTACGTCGAGCGTCTTGTAACGTGGTATTTCGGCTACTGTTGTGTCGATGAACTGCGGACGGTTTGCACCATTCTGTCCGAGTGTTCCTACCCGCATCACGACACGCTGCGGCTGCGGTTCAAGAATTACCTGCGTGAAGCCCGTAAGACATTGGGTATGCCCGTTGAATGTAACGCTGCTGTCATGCTGAAAATGCTCGACGCCTCTTATGAACATCTCACTCCCGCCGATGTCGGGGAGTTCGAGGAGCTGTTGCACCTGGGGGACGATTACGAGTTCATCTCCCGTGTCAAATCGAATTATCTTGCCTCGGATAACGTCACGGAACTCGCCGGGGTTTGCGGGTATTCCAGCACGATTACCTTCCGCCGGCGTTTCCAGCGGGTTTTCGGCTGCTCGGCCTCCTCGTGGTTACGTCAGCGCCGTATCGAACGTATCGGGGAGTTGTTGCGGACGACACACTACACGTTGCAGGAAATAGCCTACATGTGCGGTTTCTCCGCCCAATCCCACTTTACGGACTTTTGCAAGCGGAATATGGGGAGCAATCCCACTTCCATCCGCCAGGAAGGTCGGATCTGACATTAAAATCGGCTCCGTGATAAAAAAACGAAGAGAAAGATAAAAATCGTAATCCGCCGGTTTTTCGATTCGCTAACTTTATACGCGAAAGTAACAAGACGGATTATGATTGCATTTATAGAAAAATTAAACAGCGAAGTCCTGCGGAGTATCGAACGTATCGAATCGCGGGATACCGACGTGTTGAAAAAGTCGCTTGAAGCGTCACGTGTCCTGGGAGAAGCGTTCGACCGTTTGAAACAATATATCATCGGCTACCGTTTTCAAAACGATGACGAGGAAATAAAGTTCTTCAAAGAAATCAAACCTCGTCTTTTTTGCCGTCTGATCTATTACCGCAAGCTCTACAATATCGAGATGAACCGTCCGGTAGGAAGTATCGAGGCACAACGGGAGTACCTGGACGCCCATGTTCGGGCCATCAACGCGTACACGCAGAAACGCCTCGACTTTATCCGCTATTTCCGCAGCGGCGCTACACACCTGGACAGCCTCTATTTCCTGCGCGGGCAGACCGACACGGAGCAATACCTGGAAACCTTCTACTATGAACTCGACCCGCAGTTTTCGACAAACGCGGATTTCAAGGTGGCGAAAATCCTGGCCAACGATATGTTGTCGGTTTATCTTATGGGCGAATTGGAATCACTGGAGAGCACGAACCTCCGGAACATGGTTCTGCCATTGCCTGACGTGCGTCCGACATGGCAGGACTCGAAGACGGATCTGACGGAACTTATTTACCTGCTCGACAGTAAAGGCTGTTTCGGCAATGTGCCACTCACGCAACTTGCCAGCTACATTTCCAACGCTTTCAACGTACACCTCGACATGAACCTTTCGAGGACATTCTGCGATATGAAAATCCGAAACAACCCGACACCGTGGCTTGACAAGGCGAAAGAGGCCCTGCTTAAACGTATGCAGACGTGGAAGCGAAACAAGAAAAACGGCAATTCCGAGTAGAACATGAACCGGTAAAGCACTCTATTTCTTATAGAAGCACTGATAATCAGCGTTGTATATAACAAAAGAACCGAGGTCGGTTTTCCCCCGTAACTCTCGAAAGGAACTTTCCCGAACGCCCGTATTTGCACCCGTATAAGGAGCCGATACGGGTGTTCCGTTGTAGCCCCGTCCGGATTAGAACACCGTTAAGCGTTGAATCACAGTATGCTATCGCATTTCTGCCAATAAAAATACCGAGTACGGGCCGCGGATTTCGGTAAAAAACACTGCCTTCTTCACCGCATGAACCGTTGAGAATCAGTTCACTGCAAATTATCAAAAAAAAGTCGTACCGACCTCGTTTTAAGCTGTCCATATAAGCCCGACCTTTGTAACAGACTAAAAAACAAAGGAGTATGAAAATCATAGTGATCAGTTCGCGAGCCTATAACGAGCTTGTCGGGCGTATAGAGAAAATAGAGGCTGCAATCGCCTCTCTCCCTGAAAAGGGGCGTGCATGGAATAAGGAGTATATAAACGACGAATGGATGGACGGCGAGCAGGTCTGCCGTTACCTGGGCATCAGCGGGCGTACCCTTCAACGCCTCCGCTCGGATCACGTGATCACCTATTCGGCCATCAACCGGAAGCTGTATTATTCCCTCACGGAAATCCGCCGTGTGCTGAAGGAGCGTTCCGTGCGGCGCAAAAACCGACCAAAGGAGTAGGCCATGTTTCTGGATAAGGAATATTTCGACGGATGGATGCAGCGGCTCTCGGAACGGCTGGAACGTATCGAGAAGCTGTGCGCGGGGGACGTGGAGCAGCCGCTTTCCATCCTGCCTGACGGGGAGCGTCTTCTGGACAATTACGACCTGTGCCGTATGCTCAATATCAGCAAGCGCACACTCCAGCGTTACCGTACCTCGGGAGAGCTGCCTTACGAGATGATCTATCACAAGACCTTCTACCGGGAATCGGACGTCCTGCGGTTCATCGAGCGTAACTTCAGTAACTTCCGCAAGCTGAAAAAGGATCGTCCTGCCGGTTCCGGTTAGGCCCTGTCCCGAGCGTCCGGCGTCATGGAAAAACGCGGAGATACATGGAATAAGGCACGACAAGACGGTACAACCGCTCGATATTTGCCGTAAAATCAGTATGTTTGCACTTGGAAGCCTATATAATAATGAACAATGAAAGAAACAGATAAAATACATCCTGCCGACAAAGGGGAGGAAGAGCTGCTGCATAACGTGCGCCATATCTTGCAGGAAGCGCGCGCGAAGGTGATACATCATGTCAATTCGACCCTTGTGAGGGCTTACTGGCAGGTAGGGAAATATATAGTGGAGTACGAGCAGCAGGGAACCGACCGTGCCGGATATGGCAAGGCTGTCATCAACACCCTTTCCAGGCGGCTCGTGGCGGAGTTCGGAAACGGGTTCACGGCCACCAACCTGCGGTACATGAGGCAGTTTTACCAGTGCTACCCGAAATATCACACGCTGTGTGATAAATTGAGCTGGTCGCATTGCCGCACGCTTCTCAAGGTGTCGGGCGATGCCGCCCGTGATTTTTACCTGCACGAGTGCGTCAAGGAAAACTGGAGTGTCCGGCAGCTCGACCGCCAAATCAACACGCTTTTCTATGACCGCCTGCTGGCCAGCCGAGACAAGAAGGCTGTGAAAGAGGAGATTTCCTGTACCGAACCCGGACGTGTCGAACCCAAAGAGATCATCCGCGACCCGTATATTCTGGAGTTTCTCGGTATCCCCCAGGGAGAGCATTT
The DNA here is from genome assembly GCF_003479515.1 of Parabacteroides sp. AF14-59. Classification (NCBI taxonomy): domain Bacteria; kingdom Pseudomonadati; phylum Bacteroidota; class Bacteroidia; order Bacteroidales; family Tannerellaceae; genus Parabacteroides; species Parabacteroides sp. AF14-59. The sequence goes on from NZ_QUHH01000022.1 coordinate 118,458, forward strand.
TCTGGAAACCGATCTGGAGCAACTGCTCATCAGCCGCTTGCAGCGCTTCATGCTCGAACTCGGGAAAGGCTTCGCCTTCGTCGCGCGACAGAAGCGTATCTCCTTCGACGACAAGCATTTCTACATCGACCTGGTCTTTTACAATTACCTGGCTCGCTGTTTCGTTTTAATAGACCTTAAATCCGGGGAGCTGACCCACCAGGATTTGGGGCAGATGCAGATGTATGTCAATTACTACACCCGTGAGTTGATGAATCCCGGGGATAACCCTCCGGTGGGTATCGTCCTCTGCGCGGAGAAAAACGACGCGGTCGTCCGTTACACGCTGCCCGAAGATGAAAAGCAGGTCTTCGCCGCCCAGTACATGACCTATCTTCCCACGCAGGAGGAGCTGCAAACACTCTTGCAGGAAGTGTGACAATAACGCTCACGGCCATATGAAAAAAGCCGACGGAAATCTGTACTTCCGTCGGCTTTTCGCTTACATCTTGATCCCTTTCTTCGCGGGGCCGTTCTCCGGCGGGCTGCCCACGCCTGCAATTACGATGCGCCCCCCGGAGGCGTCGGCAATCTGCCGCAGCCGGGAAGGAATACGAGCCGCCGTGTTGTCTTTCCCCGGGAGCTCTTCCGCCGTGTCATGCCGTTCCCGGCACACGTCGTTATCCTCCTCCGCCTCCTTTCCCTCGCTCTCTTCCATCGGTTTGAGGCTTTGCTGTATCCTGCGGTCTATTTCCGTCAGGTCAGCTTTCAGGGCCGTCAGTTCGGGTTCTTTACGCCAGGAACTTTCCACCACTTCCCGCAGGACAGGAATATCTTTCTCCAGTTCCTCATTCTTTTTCCGGAATTTTTCCAACGTCGGCTCGATGGTCGCGAGCGCGTGGATGAAGTTCATCGCCGCCAGTCGCGGGTCGGAGGCGATATTCCCGTAGTTGTACTGGTAGAGATAATCCCCTTCACCCCGGACATAAAAACGGTTCTGCACCAGGTCGAGCCCGTCTTTCTCGGTCGTTTCGCTCTGGACGAGCAGCTCGAACCCGTAGAGGCTCCCGATGGGTTCGAGCCTGTCGAGCGTGCGTGCCGTTTCGGCGATACGGTTGAGCTGTTTCCCGATGAGCTTGGGGTCGGAGGTTTCCAGCCCGTTCAGTTTCACGGGATTGCGGTACGAGCCGTCCTCGTTGAACTCGACGCGGGCCTTGAAGTGTTCCAGATCCTTGCCGATACGCCGTATCAGGTCGTTGTTCTTCTCTATCTTCTCCGTGATCTGCTCCAGCTTGTAGCGGCTCGATGATTTACCGCGCACGAATGCCTGGCGTTCGCTTTCGAGCGTGGCAATCTTCTTCTCCAGGCGGGCCTTGTCCAGCAGGTCTGTATTTCCCGAGAGGACGGCGACATACTCGGAAAAATTCATGCCGCTCTTTTCGTCGATGGCCCCCTCGTCGATGGTACGGCTTCCCATGTTGTTGGTCTTGAGCTGGCGGATGAACAGTTGCTTGTTGTGCAACAGCCCGAACTTGTAGGCGTCGAGCGACTTCTCGACGGCGTATAATATCACGTCCACCTTGTTGTCGGCATGGAGTTTGGCGATCTCGTTCCCGGTGCGTATTCCCCGCCCGTCGCGCTGCTCCAGGTCGCTGGGACGCCAGGGGCAGTCCAGGTGGTGTATCGCCACGCAGCGTTTCTGCGCGTTCACTCCCGTCCCGAGCATCTCGGTCGATCCGAAGAGTACGCGGATTTTTCCGGCGTTCATACCAGCGATCATCTCCTTGCGCGCTTTTTCCGAGGTCGCCTCCTGGATGAACCGCACCTCGCTTTGGGGTATGCCGTAATCCTCCGCGAGTTTACGCCGTATCTCGGAATAGACGTTCCACCCCGCTCCGGGTTTGTAGGTTCCCAGGTCGGAGAATACGAACTGCGTACCTTTGTACGCCTCGAAACGGCGGTAGTAACCGGCAATCATACGGGCGCAGTGGCTCGCCTTGTTGTCCACGTGGTCGCTGTATAGTTCGGGGTCTATCATACGCATATCGAGCGACATCTTGCGGGCGTAGTCTGTGGCAATGAGCATTTTCGCCTTTTCCTCCCGCTCCGAGAGCGGCAGGCGGCCCAGGAGCGTGGCATCGCCCGATTTGGCGAACTGCACCAGCCGTTCTATGAACTCCGTCTGCTGGGGTGTCGGCGGGATATTGTGCAATATCTCGTTCTTTTGCGGTCGGTCGATCCCTATATCCTCCGCCGAGCGGTAATCTGTAATCTCGGAGTAGAACATGGCCAGTTCGGGAACCTTGATGAAATATCGGAACCGTTCTTTTTGCACGACCTCGTTGGTCACGGAAAACTCGTAGTCGATGGTTTTCTTGGCAAATATGGCCGCCCAGGCATCGAAGGTGCGGATATTCTGACGCTCCAGTTCCTTCGGGCGCAGGTACTTGAAAAGCAGGTACAGTTCCGTGAGCGAGTTAGAGATGGTCGTTCCCGAGAGGAACGTCGCCCCCAAGTCGCGGCCCGTGCGCTGCTGTATGGTACGCAGCGCGAAAAGCATGTTGAGCGCCCGCTGCGACCCCTCGGGATTTCCGAGGCCCGCCACCCGGTCATGCCGGGTCGTGAAAGTCAGGTTCTTGAATTTGTGGCTCTCGTCCACGTAGAGGTGGTCGATACCCATGAGGCGGAAGTCCACGGCGTCGTCCTTGCGTGTTTCCAGCGCGTGCGCCACCTTCTGCAACTTGGCTTCCAGGTTGGCCTTGCGTTTCTGACACCCTTTCATCATGGCGCGGGAAACGTCCCTGCCTTGTGCTTTGAGCACTTCGAGGTTCTCCTCCACACAGTCCAGCTCGGCCTGCAATATCTCCTGCTGTATCTCCGGGGACTGGGGTATCATGCCGAACTGTTCGTGCGAGAGGATCACGGCGTCCCAGTCGTTGTTGCGTATCTCCCGGAAGATGCGCTCACGCTTCCGGGGCGTGAAATCCTCCTTGCCCGGGTAGAGGACTTTGGCCATCGGGTAAGCGGTGCAGAACGTCCGGGCTATTTCATGGATATTGGCTTTCAGCCCGATAATCATGGGTTTGTTGGCCAGCCCGAGGCGTTTCTTCTCGTAGGCCCCGCAGCACATGATGAGGGTCTTTCCGCCGCCACAGGCTAAGCGCAAAGCGCCTTGCCGTCCTTTCGGACGGTAGGTTTCTAA
>NZ_QUHH01000023.1:0-342 GCF_003479515.1 Parabacteroides sp. AF14-59
AAGCGAACGAGGTTGTACCACGAAGGATATGCATATCATGGTCTAACAACGGGTTCGTAATCTTCCCGGGGTCTTCGGTATTATACTTGGCCAGGCTCAAATTGCCGGTAACCTTATATTGGTTGTTGATACGGTATCCGAGGTTGGCAAAACCGTTGGTGATATTAAATTTGGAATCCGGCCTATGCCCATCCGAACGATCATGGTTCAAAGAGATGAAACTGCTGAAATTTCCTATGTTATAGCCGTTGTTAACCATGTATTTCTGTGTATTGTAAGAACCGAACATCACCCGGGCCTGCGTACGGCGGCCTTGCTGTTTATGCTGCCGGGTTATAATGT
>NZ_QUHH01000023.1:352-121478 GCF_003479515.1 Parabacteroides sp. AF14-59
TGCGTACGGCGGCCTTGCTGTTTATGCTGCCGGGTTATAATGTTGACCACGCCCCCCATCGCATTCGATCCATACAACAACGAACCCGGCCCGCGGATCACCTCCACCCTTTCAATATCAGAAGCCACATAAGTATCCGGCAGGGAATGTCCGAAAACGCCTGCCCACTGCGGCTGGCCGTCAAACAGCATTAGTACCTTACTCCCTTGCCCTACCCCGCGGATGTTCACGGTTCCCGCCGATCCGGTAGAAACTCCGAAGCCAGTCACACCCTTCTCGGTCACAAACAACCCGGGAACCCGCTCCGATAGAACCGGCAGTAAAGCCGATTCGCTACTTGCTTCTATCTGATCCCGGTCTATCACCGAGACAGTCAGCGGGACACTGTTACGGTTCACCTGTATCTTATTCGCAGATACGACAACACCCTGCAGATTAATCAGACTATCTATTTCCATTGGTTCGACAGGTTCGGTTGCATAAGCTGTCGCTCCTGCCAACAATCCTGAAATAAGTAAAAATTTTTTATTCATAATCTATTCTTGTATAATATCAATTATGGTAACACTAAATAATAAAAACGTGTTACTGTTCGGGTAAAAAAAATATCACAGTTCGTTTATCTGAAAATATCGTTATCATGATAGGGGCTCCCCATCACGATAACGATATATTGAATATCAATAATCCTATTCATCTCTTGGTTTGCTCAGATATACTATCGGATTAACCTTAAGAATACCACTCCCGTTTCCTATTCTTAAGTTTTTTGAGAGTATCAATACAAACATTCACGTCATTAACCACCTGAAAATCAAACATTCCTACACAAATAAAATCTGCTCCATTTTCAAAAGCCCAATTGAAGCCGTCTTGTGGAGATATTGCTCCTGCAGCAAGTACCTTAAAACCCATTACCGGTATCTTCGTTCGATTAACAAATTCTACTGTACGATCAGGGAACGGGCAGAAACAATTGTCGTGGAACATATCGTGTTCTAAATATCGTGTACCGTCTACTTCAAAAGGTCGTCTGTTTTCACGGGGATGAGCCGACCAGTAGTTATCATGATGCATTGTCTTCATATAATAATCAGGGATGATACCGTTTTCTTCACAAAGAATAAATGAATCAATTGTATGAGCAGCTAGCCCCGCAGTATACCCTTCACCTTTTATTCGTTCCATCATACCTGCTATAACATCCAATTTATTATCTCTTACCAGCCAATCGCACCAGTTACCTTGCAACTGAATAATATCCATTCCATTATCGATAGCTCGTGTAACATTATCATAAATATCTTTATTTTTTTCATCAATGCCCACTTGTGCTATCACCTTTATTTTGCTACCAGTCAGTTTTTTATACTTTACCATCATCGGTATAGTAGGATAACCGATATTGATGCAATTGATTCCTGCTTGTTCGCAAAGCATAAGCGTTTCCATTATTTTCTTTTCCGAGTTATATGCTTTGAAAAGACTTTCGGCATAAAGTAAGTCTCTGGCATGTGCCCAACCTCCTATCAGATTTCCCCCCATAATCAAACGACTAAGTTCAAAACCTCCCAGTTTACCTTTCGGAAGTTCTCCTTTCAGTTCACTTAATTCTACCCGGTTAACCTGAATCGTAGCTCCTGTTGAGCCATCCATTTTGTATTTCTGATTATTCCACCAAGCTGTACTACCAAGAACACCCAAGATAGGGAGCGATACAAGATTCTTGATAGCTTCCCTTCGGTTATTAACAAGTTGGTTTGTAGGCTTGTCTACTATTTTTTCTGTGGCTTTACATTCTTTGAAATAGCAGATTAATTCATCAATACCATATCCTTTTTCTTTATAGAAAAAAATGAAAGTAAGCATTCCCGCCTCTATAAATATCTTATTGACGATAAATACACTGTCATCTTGTGCCGCTAAAAGTGACATGCCAAACGGAGGATAAGCAAAATAGTATAGAGTAAGTAGAATAATACCACCTAGTGAAGCCCATCGGATACATAACCCGATAAATAATGCTAACCCTATAAATATTAACCCATAAATATTAAGTAGGTCGACAACTTGCATTCTAATAGGTGATGCAGCAAGCCACTGATAAAAACTGGAAGTAAAACCAAATGTATTGCTGAGAAAACTTTCGGCAGACCAGTTTTCGGCAATTAATTTAGTGAATCCTTCATAAAGAAAATGCCAGCCGATAGTCATTCGGAGGATAGTAATAATTACTTTCATGATCGTTTTTTATTGTAATTGAATAATAATGAAGAAGTTTTTATGCGTAGCATTTGATACTAATACAATTTTTTTGATCTACTAAAGAGCTAGGAAACAAGATATTTACAGTCATTAAACACCTTGTTTCCTAACAATTCCGAGACTATAGTTTGTTATCATCAAGGATTAATCGCAAATCATAAATAATTGCCGTAGATTTTTTACGTTTTGCATGGAATTTTACAGTAATGTCAGTCTTTCCTTTTGTAAGACTTTCGGGTATAGGAATAATCGTTGTTTTAGATGGTGAAGACGAAATTTGGATTATCTGGTTATAGTCTAAAGTTGTTACCTGCTTTCCGTCTATTAAAACATCAAAAATTTGATCTTCCGAGTCATTTTTATCAAGAACCAGATTAAGCGCTAGTTTTTTATCCGGTATGGATTTTAAATTATACATAAAGTAACCTCCATTTGCAGCCCGTCTGGAAGATGATCTTAAATTATTATCAACCCATGAGTTTATCGCTTCAATTTTATGTATTTTTTCAGAATCGTCATTTCCTATATTTACCCAGTCGATTGTTTTTTCTTCTAATGATTTTTTACTTTGTTGCAGTTTAGTTATATCCGAAGCATTTCCACGAGGAAAATAAACAATATAACGACTAAAATGGATTTTATAGAATGGTATTAACATATAATCGTATGGTATTCCTACATTTTCTGTTTTAAATGTTAAAGGACTCTTGGATATCAGACGTGTGTTTTTTAGGATTTCCGAAGAGGAACCGGCTAACCACGAAATATCTTCTAGCGGTATACGTTGTTCAACCGACGTTCTGTATCCCCAGTTATCCGGCTTGTCCCAAAAATCTTTCTTTTCAACACCATTTATCCCTAACTCTGCAGCTAAAATAACCGGCCCATAGGAAAAAGATACAAATTTATTAGATGATGTTAATGGATTAACATTTAACTGCATAGGTAGTTGTATTACAATTTTATCGTTGTTTTTCCAAAGACGTTTGAGTTCTACAAATTCAGATGGAGAGGAAGATAACTTTTGTTTTTCTCCATTTATAGTAATACTCATTTCTCCTTTTTTCACCCAATAAGGATGGCGGATTTTTAAAGAAAAATCTTTTTCATTCTTTAATTGTATCTCTAAAGTTGTTTGCTCTTCTTCCGGTATTTTTGTCAATTGTCGAATCGTAACACCCTTTTCTTTCCATTGAACTTCAGAAGGGATAAAAAGATTCACGAAAAGGGATGTCTGATCATGTGTATAAATCATTTTCTGAAATTTAGCTGGACTTTCAAGTCCAGTTCCTGTACAACACCAGAAAGAATTGTAAGGCGTACTATGAGTTTTGAATCCTCCGGGTTGAAGTTTTATCATGTAGGCAATCATACCTGTTTCCGGTTCATAAGCTCCTAAAAGATGATTTATCAAAACACGTTCGTAGTAATCTATCATTTCAGGTTTTGGAAAATCCTGATATATAGCTTCAGTCAGGCGAAGCATATTTACAGAATTACATGCTTCAGGACCACCGTTGCGCAGTACTCTTTCATCATATTCCGATTTAGGAAAAAAATGCTCTCCAGTACTATTCCCTCCCATAGCCCATGTATGGTCGGACACGACAGTTTTCCAGAAAAATTGTGCAGCATCTGTGTATTTTTTGTCATTAGTGAAACGGAACACATTTTCAAAACCGGTAAATTTCTGTATTTGACAATTAGCATGCCAGCCACCAAGAATATCTTTACTTTTTGATGCCGGTTCCAACATTCTTTGGTCATTCAATCGTTCCGCCCATGTAAGATGCTTTTTATTGCCACTAAGCTCATAAGTACAAATAAAAGATTCACTTAGCGAACCATGCTCACATATAAGCAATCTTTGTACTTCTTCATCTGTCAACTTTTCCAAAACAGCTTCTCCAAACCAATCGGCCATTTTTGTCAATATCTGTTTTGCTAAGGGTAACTGACATTTGGTGTATACACCATATAACCCAAGCATTATTTTATTCATGATATAGGTTGGTTCTCCTTTATCATCAATCTTTCCATTGTCAACATTATATGTTCCTTCAATAACGTTTTCGAAAACTTGACGTCCGTTTATAACAGCCGAAAGATAGCCATCACCAAAAGTTTCCTGACAAGTATTAAGCTCTTCAAGGATGTAACTGAGACGGTTAAGGATTTGTGAATCTCCGGTTGTTTCATACATCATAGACATTGACGAAAGGTAAAACCCGAGTATATGACCCGGAATGATAAAACCCTCATTTGATTCCCACCCAGGATAAGGTTGAGCTTTCGGTGTAAGCCCCGCTTCGCGACGGAACCATGAACATAACCGATCCGGCTCTAATGTCAAAAGATATTTATGTGTCATATCTTGGATATATTTGAAATCGCTATCCAATAATTGAACATCAGAAAGTGGAAAGTATTGCATTTGGGGCGAATGAAGTGGTTTCACTTCAAACTGAGACGACAGATTCTGTATAAGTAACAACCAACAGGCTATTAGAATAATTATTTTTTTCATGCGTATATGTTTTTAGAAGCTGTTAATCATCCAATTAACAGCCTCTTGATTTATTGATTTATTTGGTATAATTCGGATTTTGAGAAAGCATTGGATTTGAAATCAATACTTTTTCCGGAATGGGAAATACCGTACGATAATCGCCTTGTGGTTTATGTGAAAGCCAACTTTTTTTAGTAAATACACCAAATCGGATCGCATCTCGTCTGCGCAGGGTTTCCCAGACAAATTCCCATCCTAACTCATCATACATTCTTCCATATGGTACAATATCTTGGTTCCCAGGATCAGAAACAATGTAATTATCCACATAACCATAATTATATGAACTATTTTCTTTCAGTTGATCATCAGTTACAATAGCCTTTGAAGGATTATCTTTAAAAGCTCTTTTTCTTACGGCAGTTACTAATTCACCTGCACCCGATTTGTTTGTCCGGAGCAAACATTCTGCTTTCATCATTAATATTTGTGCATAACGGAATAAAGGCATATCCGTATTAGAGTTATCTGTTGTACCAGGCTCTACCTCATATTTGTTCATTCTATATCCTTGCATTTCGGTAACATAACTTGCATTGGGGATATCTTTATTTATGATCAAAGGTTCTCCTGGGTATTCATATATTCCATAAAGCATATTACCTTCAGAGTCGTATTGTTGTCCGTGCAACCATGTATCATCCAATCTGGAATCTCCTTCCTGATAGGTGTCGATAAATTGTGTGATAGCCATAGATGTCCCACTACCCCAAGGAGTTGCTGCCAAATCAAATTTTTTTCGTAGTTCGCTTTGCCATGAAACCATGTGAAAGATATTACCTGCTCCTAAAACTTTGTCGAAAGGAATCGTAAATAAAACCTCTTTTGATGATTCCACCCCTTGAGCTCTAAACGCATCTTTATAATTGGATGACAGTTCGAATATTCCACTATTAATAATTTCGTCACATTGTGCAATACACTCTTCCCAATGAGCGTCTCCGGTGTATATTTCAGCATTCAAATAAACATTTGCTAACAATGCTATCCCTGCCCACTTGTTCATACGGCCATACATTTCACCACTATGTACGTCGTTGAGTTGAGGTATAGATATTTTTAACTCATTCACAATGAAATCAAATATTTCTTTCCGGGATGTTTTTTCTGGTAATACCTGTTCCATTGTTGTCACCAATGGGGCATCTCCAAAATTATCACAAACCATCCAGTAATAATAAGCTCTCATTGCTCTGAGTTCTGCCAAGCCTTGTTCTTTGAGAGTAGAAGAAGGAGCCGGTATTTTTCCGTTTTCAATTTGTTCGATAACTTTATTACACAATAAGATGCCTTCATAAAAACACCCCCACATACCTTCAATACATTTATGTTCAGAATTCCACAGGTGATAATGCATAACCCTGTAAATACCACCATCATCCCATCCGGTTGCTGTAGGAGGCATAACAATTTCATCTGTAGTACTTTCTTGAGTGGTCCAGAATCCCCAGTGTTGAGGAAATGCCCTTAACGGAGGATAAATAGAGAGCAAAGTCGGAACGAAGTCTTCTTCCGAAAAATTATAATTTTGTTCGGTAACAGACGAATATACCACTTCATCCAAACTATTGTCACAGCTGATAACCGACAGGCTAATTGCCGACATCATGAACCATTTGATAATATTATATTTTTTCATATTATTCAGATTTAAAATTTAAGTGAAACGCCAAGTGTAAATGTACGGGCGGCCGGATATCGTGCCCTATCGTCCTGTCCTGGTGCCAATCCGCTAATATTTACTTCCGGATCGATACCATTATATCCCGTAATGACTGCCAAGTTAGAGATGGAACCATAAATACGAAGATTTTCCATCCATTCGGTTTTCGGATAGAATGTATAACCGAAAGTAAGATTGTCTATTTTCCAATAATTTCCATTCTCTATATAATAGCTCACATAATCCAATGATTGATCCGTTGCTAAAGGTCTTTTTCCATATACATTGTCGAATGCTTTTTCCATTACATTCCATCCAGACTGAAGAACTACAGGCAATCCGAAAAACATTTCTGGAGAGTTTATTATTTGAAATCCGAATGCCCCTCGCATCGTTATTGCGAGATCCCAATTTTTATATGTAAAAGCATTGTTCCAGTTTACATAATGCTTAGGCAATCCGTTGCCTATTACTTGTTTGTCGGAAGCTACTGCCAATGCTATCGGTTTTGGATTTCCGTCTTCTCCCTCGATTACCCAATGCCCGTCATCATCAATATCAATTGTTTTATATCCATAGAAATTGCCGATAGGTTTTCCTTCTTCCAGACGATGGGTTGAGTGCATTATAGGATTGCCGGCCTGTCCCGCATCAGCATAACTAGTCGAGATAAACATATCATTAGAAAGCGATAACAATTTATTCTTATTCGTTGAGTAATTCGCATTAGTTGTCCATTGGAAATCTTTTGTTCTGACAGGTGTTGCCTGTATACTCAATTCAAATCCTCGGTTTCTGATAGATCCACCGTTTCCGTCCATGTTAGCATATAGATAAGGAGGAGAAGGCACATCGTAATTCCACAAAAGATCTTTTGTGTCTCTATTATAGAAATCGATGCTACCAGTTATTTGCTCATCAAAAAATCCAAAATCAAGACCGATATTGATTTCTTCCTTTTTTTCCCATCTCAGGTCGGGATTAGGATTCGAACTCGGTCTGATAGATTGTATCCATTTACCGTCACAATATGCATAAGTACCGAAATTCAGAGTATTGAGAGACATATAAGAACGGCCTGGCTCAGTTCCTGTAATACCAAATCCACCTCTGATTTTTAGCGTACTTAACGGTTGTATATCTTGCATAAAAGCCTCTTCTTTTATATTCCATGCAAGGGAGAAAGCAGGAAACGTTCCCCATTTATGATTAGCTCCGAATTTTGAGGACCCTTCATGACGTACACTGACAGATGCCAGATATCTTCCGTCAAAACTATAGTTTACACGTCCGAAATAACTAATCAATTTATTTTGACCTTGATATGAAGAAATATTGGCACGTCCATCTCTCAATCCTTGTCCGTCACCTATTGAGTTATATGAATAATCATCTGATGGAAAATCAAAATTCTGCATCCAGTAATTTTGATCGTTATATTCTATCCAACTATATCCCCCCAACAAGGTTATATTATGTTTATCCTTGAATCTCTTTTGATATTGAGCAGTCAGTTCGTACAAACGTTCTTCAACCTTACTTGCTCCTCTTGAAGCATACCCTGTTCGGCCGTTCCGGATGGAGAAGGTATTCTGGGCTGTTTCATAGTAGCCACGTGTCTGATTTGTAGTGCTGTTTGACCCCAAGAGTTTGATATCCAGACCTGCTATGGGTGAGAATATTACATTTGCAAACATTTTAAGATTTGTATTTGTATTTTCTCCTTCCATTTCCCACAGTAAGTTGGCTGGGTTGAAATATTCCATATTAGCCTTTTCCGTCCATACGCCATTTTCGTCTTTTACAGGTTCTGTAGGATTGTATTTCAAAGCAGATTCATATATTCCGCCTCTGTATCCACCTCCATCAGATCCATCGAAATGCTTTTGTTTGTAACCACTTACACTGGCATTGAGCTTTAATTTATTGTTAAACATTCGATGGGTTATTTCTATACGCGGGTATATAATATGATTATCAAAACGTTTAATAATTCCTTCCAATTTACGATAATCAAAACTTGCCACATAGTTAGTAGTCTTTGATCCCCCCCGAAGGCTGATATTATACACTTGCGAAAGCGGAGTATGGGTTATTTCGTCCAACCAGTCCGTATTAGCTCCATAATCTGTAGCTCCGGGAACTCCTTCTTTCGCTTTTTCACGATATTGTTCCGCTGTCAGCATATCGAGCTTACGTGAAATCTTTTGGGTGGACAGATACGCGTTAACATCTATAGTGGTAGGCATCTCCCCATTCGCATTTTTTGTTGTAATAAGGATTACACCATTTGTTCCGCGTGTTCCGTAAATTGCTGCGGCTGAACCATCTTTCAATACATCTATTTGTTCAATATCATCCGGTGAAACAGACGTTAGATTACCAGGTATACCATCGATAAGTATTAACGGACTAGAACTAGATGTCAAGGTTGTAATACCACGCAAGGATAATTGAGAAGTAGACAAAGGGTTCGCATCTGGTTGAACCACAGCTAAACCTGCTACTCGTCCACGTATTAGTTGTGCAGCATCCGGAGAAGGTACGTGGGTAAAATCCTTTGATTTTATGCTTGAAATTGCACTGGCTACATCCCCTTTACGTTGTACTCCATAACCAACGACTACTACTTCATTTAATGATTCTGTATGTTCCTTTAATATTATTTTAATTTGAGATTGATTATCAACTCTTATCTCCTGAGTAATATACCCGATAAAAGAAATTGTCAAAACAGCATTTGAAGGAACTTTCAGTGTAAACTTTCCCTCTAAATCTGTAACAACACCATTCGTCGTCCCCTTTTCCATAACATTGGCACCAATAACCGGCTCACCTTCTTGGTCTTTTACGACTCCGGAAATGATGCGACCTGCCTGCTGATCTCTTTCAGATTTTGTCAAGGGTGACAAGATGATGTAGTTATCAGAGAGTTCGTATTTCATATTCTTTCCTTTCAAAGCATCATCCAATAATTCATAAACTTTCGCTTTTTTTCTATTCAACGAAATGTCAAAGTTGGATTTAATTTCACTCGTACTATAAAGAATCAGATAATCAGTCTGCTGCTCGATTTCTTTAAAAAGTTCTTCTATTGATAAGTTTTCAGACTGAAGTTTTACAACTTTATTCTGTGCCTCACCATTGAAAGCAAACAATTGTAAAACGAAAATAAACATACATAAAAAGGTTATCTTCATAATCCTAAATGCTTTTTTGATTAATTTAGGGCATAACTTATGCGCTAACAAAGGATTTATTTTCATATCTTTGTTTTGTTAAGTAAATACTATTTTTTTGATCACAAATGGGTTTGCTTTTCGCTAAATCGGTAGATACGCCAATATCTGCCGATTTTTTTTAATCTGTCATGGACTCATACATATTACATTTAAAGGTTAATACTCATTTTACTTACTCAGAACAATCTGGTTTAACTCGTCATCTTTTTTAATATTAAATTTATGTATTCGCTGGATCAATCGAAGTATCTCCAGCACACCATCCTTTTGACGGAATTTTCCAACATATTCATAATTTAATATTTCCGGGTCATTCACTATTATTCTTACATCATAATATAACTCGAGCTTCTTGATGATACTTCCCAACTTTTGCCTTTTGAAAGTATAAATACCTTCACGCCATAACAAATCATCTGGATCCATCGTAGAAAATTCCAACCGTTTTCCTTTTTGTACCAGATACTGTTCCGGAGAAAGTACAATTCCTTCCGACTCTAAAAATGGGAAATAAGCCTTCACTGACCCTTGTTGGAGATAAACACTGGTATAGTCACTTCCCGGATAGCAAAAGACATTGAACTGAGTACCTAAAGCCTTTATATCTATTGTTCCGGTAGAAACGATAAAAGGTACTTCCTTATTTTTAGCAACATCGAAAAAACCTTCTCCTGATAAAAACACCTTCCGTTCTTGCTTAAAAAAAGAAGGATAAGATAATTTAGAACCGGCATTCAACCACACTTTCGTACCATCAGGCAACGTCAATTCTGCACGTTGCCCGGCCGGAACAACCAGTTCTTGTTGAAAAGCAATCAATTCTTTCTGTTCTGTCTGATTTCCTGAAAAATAGTAAGAGGCCAACATCCATGCTGAAACGAAAGCTATTACAATAATCGCAGCATACCGGCTGAAAGATATCAGCATTACTTTTCTTTTTTGAGCATTAATCTGCTTTCTGAAACAGGTATAATTTATCCGGCCCAGTTCCTTGTCCATCCGTTCGGGAGTCAATTCCAGCAAGCTATGCAAATGTTGATAATCTATTATCCGGGATTTCAGCACAGGATCTTTGTAAGCTTCTTTTAGAAGTTGATCCTGTTCTTCTTTTGATAAATTTCTCTGACAATATTTTATTATTCTTCCATCCATCGTGTACATTTCTTTATATAGTAAACGAACGGAAAAAATAATCCCCCTAAATAAAATCAAACTTTTTTCTATTTATCTCAATTTTCCCAGGAAGATAAAAGGAACAGGAGTAACGGTAAGTGTTTTTTCAATTCTTCCCTTAACTTTTTATAGGCTATAGTCATCTGTGTTTCAATAGTTTTGACAGATACATTCAGTTCTTCTGCTATCTCTTTCTGTTTTCTCCCTTCCAGCTTGCTTAATATAAATATTTCGCGGCATCGTTCGGGAAGTGCGTTAAGTGCTTTTTCTATTATATCCTTTATATTATCCTCCGAAAGTCCATCCACATCGAACGCTTCCAAAGAATCGAACTTCATACGGAAGGACAGATCAAAATCCTCCTGCATTTTCGTGGCTGCTTCCTGTTCCAGTAATTTACGCCGCAGATAGTCTATACATCTGTTCTTTACAGAGGTAAACAAATAGGCTATTACGTTTATATGGAAATCCAAAGTATCTCTCTTTTGATAGAAATCAAGAAAAACATCCTGTGTAATGTTTTCCGCTTCCTCATCAGAAAGGACATAGTCGCGTGCAAAATGTTTGACACGTGAATACCATGTTATATAAAAGTTCTCGAAGTCCATCAATCTTAATATCTCACAACAACTTCCTTATTTTAAACAAAATTAAACAAAAACATCGGATATGCAATATACCTCCTATTCTTTAACAAAGAAATAATGAAACTCTACATAAGCGAACCTGACATCGAATAACGATTTTCTCATTCATCTCATAATAAACGGATATCCTATAGATAAGTCATACATCCAATCCGGATAGCCACAATTCGGAAAACGAATCATTTTTACTCCCTTCACATCTACAAAGGCCAAAAACGTATAATTCAGAGAAGAATCATACAAATGCAGTACATTTCCGTGTTTTTCCCATTTCCCTTCTGAAAGTAAGCAAAGAGGACTCTCACTGAAAAAAAGAATTCTATAATGAAAATCAAGCTCTAAAAACAACGAAATAGTTCCATTTTTATAGACACCCAATTGCAAAGGCACAGGATCTGTTTGTTTATTCTTCAATAAATCCAGTTCCCTCCTTTGTCTTTTCACGGCTTCTTCCTCAAAATCAATCATATTCTCATCCGAATCATAAGTATATTCATCCTTGAAAAAACACTCATTTTTCATAAAACAAAAGCCTTTCTTCACCAATAAATTGGAATACTTCACTTCTTTCAATACAAGCTCAGCTCCACTTGAGATATCCTCTAAATAATAAAACTTTCCTCTTTTGTAAAAAGTGCCATAAGACGGAAACATTCCAAAAACAATATCATCCGACTCCCAAATACTAATATCAATATAATAGCGATTCTCCTGTAACAAATATAAGCTACAAGAAATTGGTATCGGCATGTTATTCCATTTCGATTTCGCATCCCGCCATGTGTTGTCATTCCCAAATGAGTACGATTGAGGATATGTCATATTATCCGAACTTAACACAATTAAAAATTATATCCTACCGAGACTAACATCAATAGATTTTTAGGAGCATAGTCTTTTAGTTCAGTCATATTCTCCAACTCGGAAAGTCCGCTAACTCCATCATGTACTTTGACCAGTCCCAACTGTCCTTCCAATCCAACTACAATTCTCCGGTACTCATAGGCAATTCCCAGTCCAACTCCGGCATCAAAGCGTTTGCATCCCATATTCCCATCGGTCATATTACCAAAGGTATTGAGTTTATATTCTTTATGAACGTTATGAAATCCTGTAGTACCCGGAATCGGTAACCATACATCGATCGATGTTTTGCCTCCTACTCCATAAGCCATATAAGGTCCTCCCGAAATAACCAGGTTAGATGTTTTCGTAAGATGCAGCCGGGCTGACAACATAACAGGCAATTCAAGATAAAGCATATTCACCGTAGCCTTTCCCAAATCTTTTCCATCTTCTTTAGATCCCTTTGAAACAAAATTCAAAGAAGGTTGTAACGCCCAGGTTTTATTAAAACCATATTCCATTCCAACGCCCACCTTATAAGCGAATTTAGCATTTTCCTCCGTGTTCTTACCCCACATGCTCGCAATTCCTGCGCCAGCCTTTACCCGGAAAGAGACTGGAGATTGAGCATATGCTTTAGCACTCAGAAAAATAAAAACAATACATATTCTTAAAACATATTTCATATTCTGTCCAAACTAATCATTGCAACTCATTCTTTACATAATTCTTTATCAACCGGCGTGAATGTACATCCGGTTATCCCGCTATTATTGTTTTTCGTAATCTATCAGAAATGAAAACGTATTCCAGCATCCAGATGCAAACGAAATATTCCCGAATGTTCTCCATCCTTATAGTCTATGTTATCCTGTTTAGGAAGAGAACTGCCAATATACCCTAAATTCGCTCCGATTCCTATATGATCGGACAAATAATATTCTGCTCCGATCAGGAAGTTATACCCAAATCCCGATAGCGATTCACTAACTCCTTTCGCCGATTCACGATATTTAAAATAACCGATGCCGAACTTTTCTTCTATTCCCCAACGACCCACTTTTTGTTTCATCACGAACTGAGGAGCAATATAAGCAAGCCCTACATTCACATCCACATGGGAATAACTGTAAGATGACTTATATCCCGAATACATCAGACCAGCGCCAAAACCACTCCTTGACACCCAATCATAACCGACTTGCCAATCCATCCCTTTCTTGGGATGACCCGACGCTCCGTTGGGAAGATAAAATTTATTCGTCATAAAGGCATAACCGATATTGACATAGATCGTACTATGATAAAACGAACTTTTAGAAACACCTGCATTATTATCACGACCAGAAGTCGTAACTACCGGAGCAATTTCAGTTTCCAGATTGGTCGCATCACCTATCCACAACATATTGCCTGCTATTTGGTGGCAACTGCTTCCTAAAAGAGAAGGCTCCCGATGATCGGTCAGGGCTAACGCATTTCCTCCGTTTTTGGAGGTTGTCTGTTTTGCCAGTGCAACAACCTGGTCATAATTACATTTGGTTGAAGCTCCACTATCCACCACCTTTACAGTTCCTATCAACTCTGCCGATTCCGGCACGGTTTGTCCCACTCCATATAAATGAACCTCCTCTGCCGCAGCACGAGGAGAGTAACTTCTTTCGATATGGGTTATTACTTTCGGAGCGCAACTACCTAAACAGATAGGTAGAAGTAAAATCAATAATAAGTTTGCTATTTTCATTTTTTTCGTTTTTATATTTCTATCTTACACACTCTTATACAAAGAATTACCACATAGTAAAAGGATACATTTGATCTTTTTGAGGAAAAAGATAGATCCCGTTTATTATATTATTGTTTGGATAAGGAATTTTTATTCCTACAAATTTATTTTTTTATATTTATTCCCTTCTTCCACAAAGGAGTACATCCACTCCTCGTTCAGTTCATTTGGAAAATCAATCGCAATCAACTTTTTATCCACGCTTGTCAACATTGTAAACGAATAATTAAGATATCATGTTGTATTATTCTGGTATATATTAACACTCATCGCATAATAAATGCATACAATCCATTTTTAACTAAATAATATCGATCACTCTCATTTATCTCATTTGGAAAATAAACTGAAATCAATGATCCAGAATCAATTAGGAGTAAAAAATAATAGTCCAAACATGAGTCATATAACTGCAATTTATTACCATCTTTCATCCATTTACCTTCTGATAACAAAAAAACTTTTCTTTCTATCAAATAATAGATTCTAAAATTAAAATTTATATTTATATCTAAATAAACATATCCATTATCATACACTCCTAATTGTAAAGGGATACGATCTGAGTTTATTAAACTTAAATAGTCCTCTACTTTCTTCTTTCTTTTTTCTGATTCACCGTTTATATCCAATATAGATTTATGTGTAAAAGAGTCTGATTCATCTACATAAATAAAATATTTCCCATGCATTAATTTAAAACCTTTTTTTACAAATAGATCAATATTGTTTCTTTTTTCCAGAATTAAAGTCGAATTACTTCCTATATCAGTCAAAAAAATACTACTCCCCTTCACAGACATTGATCCGAAAGACAGAAATAAAATCAACCTATCATCACCTGGTCCAATAATAAAATAAATACAATACTCCCTATTATTTATCATTTCTAAATAACATGAAATATTTTTTTCAAAAAAAGAATTTTTCAGCTCATATATTTGAACTAAAGTTTTCTTTAAGTTATAAAAGGATTTTAGCATAGTTACAAATTTAATAAAGCCACATTGATTTTATAGTATTTCCTAAATTATAATTACTAGGATAAGCACCTGAATACCCTAAGCTCTTTTAAAGTATCACCTTTTCCCGCATACTTGTCAGCTTCCAGAAAATACCTCATCGCATTCTCTCCATCACCACACTCTTTGTAATAACAACCACAATAATACGATGCCAAAGCCAGGTTGGGGTTATCCTTCTTTTCCAAATAATAATCACGTACAGAAAGAATAACCGAATCAGATGTTATATCCTGATAAGATTTATATTCCGCCTGAATTTTCAGTAAAATATAACGGTTATACTCTTTCTCACTCAATTTTTCAGGATAAGCAATTGAATTCAATACCAATAAAGCACTATCAGGATCAGTATTCAAAAGAGATTCTGATTCGGATAATATCATTTCATTCCTTCCATTTGCGCAAGAAATACACAAAAGGATCTGAATGAATAAAATAGATAATACATATATCCTCGTCCCTATATTATCCATATTTTACTTTTAGCACAATTATCCTATTCCACTTTCCATTCATCGATCTCTTAAATCACCAACATATAAAATCGGATTATCATCAAACTCACCGCCCAGTTCCTCTGCAGGAAATGCCAATACGATCTTACGCGGATTAAACGAAGAGATAAGAGGGAAAAGATCCGTCAACTTATCCTTTACATATTTCTTATCAATCGGCGTGAATGTACATCCGGTTATTTCGCTTACTTCTTTTAAATGATGATCATAAAGGTAATATCTATATTCATCCGGAATCATTTCAAGGAGTTGCCCCTCCTCATCAGTCGCCTTCAACACATATTCAACTCTTGACAGCACACAGTTATCTCCGGAAGAGAACAGGGAATTAAAAAACACCTGATTTTCCCGGATATCTTTAGTATTGACATCGTCCGCATGCCTATTGCCTTTTGAAAATACAAGCATGGGCAGATGTGTTGTTACATTGTAAACTGTATCTTCATATAATCCCTGATAGAATATATCGTCATTCAAAAAGAACATATTGATCGGTGACTGAACAAAGGGGCCATCGGGTTCCTCTATCCTTAAAGAAGCCGGATCAAGGATATTGCCTTTCAAATCCTGTGTATAACACGACTGACTTCTATTTCCTACATACGGGAAACAGGTTATAACATCATGATGGAACACAAATGATTTTAACATTTTCCCGATAGCAATCGGGATGGTTCCAATGCCCCCATCTTTTAATGAGATAGAATGTATATTCTCTGTATCAAATATATCCAGATAATATAGCATCTGATTTTCTTCATCAATCGTACAGTCTGATAAATAGTTAAGTTCACCCGGTCCGTTGCCGCCCTGAGCAATATTCTTTATGAACTTACCGTCATAATCAAACATCATGATCCTATTGGGCGAATAAACAATGATATACTCTTTACATGGATAGAAATGAGCAGACTTATCCACTAAACAAAACGAATCTGTCTCCAGAACCACTTTTTTCCATGAACCGACATAATCATCCAGATCTACACTCTTTTGCGGAAAATTTCCGGAAGAGAAATCGACCGTATATATAGTTCCTTTTTCCTTATTACAGGATAGCAGTGACATCAATGCAATTATACTATAAACAAAAATATGGTTTTTCATAATTCAGTCCTTTCATTCGTTATTCGCCAGCAAATACATCACCTTATTCCGATAACCAACTTTTGCCAATACCCCTTCTTCCACAAACCGTTGCAGATCGAGTGTCGCCCGGTAACGGCTACAGCCAAATGCTTCTGCATAAGTACGGGGAGTGACGCTTTCCCAATCTTCCATATATTTTACCAAGTCATTTCTCCGTGTCTCCCAATCTCCCGGTTTCTTTTTTACTTTTACATATTCCAGATCGATCGCACGTAACTTCTCACGCAAAGAGGTCGAACAACGATAATTGATCCCATCTACATAAACCATATTCCTGTTTTCATTCTTTTTATTCAAAACAGTTTTCAACGATGGTGAGAAATAGCCCAGATCATCCAGTTCCACATGGCAACCGTCTTCCAATGCCAGTTCAATCACCCAGGCAAATGAGTCAAGGACACTTTTCACTTCGGCAGACGATACGGCAGAACGTTCGCTTATCAGCCTACATACTTTCTCCAAGTTATAAGTTCCCCGGCTGATTGCACGGGCATGTGTTAATCTTGCACCAGCGCGCCCGTTTGGCTTTGGCGTTGAATAAACTTTAAATTTTATTGCCATGGCATTATTTTTAGATTACATACTAATTCTATCTATATGCCATACTTTTTCGAATTAGTACGGCGAGTAATCAGTGGTTGATAACCGTCGGCCATATGGCTGATAATTATCGACCGATTGGCTCATAATCATCGACCGATCGGCTGACAATTATCAGCCGCTGATTTCATCCTTTACAAATATACAACAGAAAGGGGATAATTATTCTTCTGATCACTTGTTTTTTATCGTTTCTTACGTATTTCTCCCAAGGTTAATCAACAGCGACTATAAATGTGACAAACAGACAAATCCAAGAGACCATCTTTTTTATTAGACCTTAATTAAGAATTAATAATTCTGATTATCGCAATATATTTGTTACTTTTGCAAGTTAGAAATCTTAGGTACACCATAAGAAGTAACATGGAAAAGGAGAACAACCCTATATACGAACGTAATACGCTGGAGTTTGTAACTGTAGCGCTGGAGTTTTGTACATTTGTTGAAACAGCCGGAGAAAGAGAGCTGTTCGATTTTATGGACAAAGCTGTCAAACTATTGCCGTTACTTTATCTGAAAGCAACACTTCTACCGGAAGTAGAACCGGA
The DNA here is from genome assembly GCF_003479515.1 of Parabacteroides sp. AF14-59. Classification (NCBI taxonomy): domain Bacteria; kingdom Pseudomonadati; phylum Bacteroidota; class Bacteroidia; order Bacteroidales; family Tannerellaceae; genus Parabacteroides; species Parabacteroides sp. AF14-59. The sequence goes on from NZ_QUHH01000023.1 coordinate 18,384, forward strand.
CGAAGATGACGAACCGGAGCTGACCGTTACGGAAGACATGTATGAATCTGTTCGTAACCGGATTGCTGAACTGCTGGGAGAGAAGGATTCCTATCTGGAAACCTTCCATCCGGATATGCAATACAGCGATACGCCTATCGCTGCATTTATCTCTGAAAACCTCGCCGATGTTTATCAGGATGTCGGGAATTTCGTTTCACTTTTCCGTCAGGGAAACGAAGAAGTCATGCTTCAGTCTATTGCCTTATGCCGTACCAATTTCCAGGAGTTCTGGGGACAGCAACTCTTAAACGCACTGAAAGCACTTCACGCTGCCCGTTACAGCGATGATGAAATTATTGAAACGAACGAGGAATGATGACACAATATACACACACAATAACAAAGGAAGAAATATCGCTTCTTGAGATAGAAGAATTTTTAGGACGGATTATCGTGATCGATACAGAAAAAGACAGTGATAAAGCCGTTAGCTATTTATCCGGATTCGAGGCCGTGGGTTTCGATACGGAAACGCGCCCCAGTTTTAAAAAAGGGACACGTTATAAAATTTCGCTGATGCAGATCTCGACGGATGAGGCCTGCTTCCTTTTCCGGCTGAACCGGATCGGCATTCCGCAGTCACTGGAAGATTTTCTGGTGAATGAAAAGATACTGAAAATAGGTCTTTCCCTGCGTGATGACTTCGGCGCCATGCGGAAACGGACGGATATCAAACCGGCAAACTTCCTGGATCTGCAGAATTACGTCGGACAGTTCGGTATCGAGGATGCCAGCCTGCAAAAGATATATGCGATCCTTTTCGATAAAAAGATATCGAAAGGACAACGCCTGAGTAACTGGGAGGCAGATATACTGACCGAACAACAGAAGAAATATGCAGCCCTCGACGCCTGGGCTTGCCTGAGAATATACAACCAATTGAATCAAGATAAATAATACAGAATGAATTATTGTAAAATCTTTCTCAAACCGAAAAAGGAAGAATCGTTACTGCGCTTCCATCCCTGGGTATTCTCCGGAGCGATCCAGAGCATTGAAGGTAACCCGGAAGAGGGCGATGTGGTAGAAGTGTACGGTGCAAACCAGCGTTTCCTGGCTATCGGCCACTATCAGATCGGTAGTATTGCCGTACGTATTTTGTCGTTCAAGCAAGCCGCGATCGATGCGGATTTCTGGACGAATCGTATCCGTATTGCTTATGATCTACGGCGTGAACTGGGACTAGCCGGTGTGGAAAACAATAATACGTATCGTCTGATTCATGGGGAAGGTGATAATCTTCCGGGACTCGTCATCGACATGTATGCCCATACTGCTGTTATGCAGGCGCATTCGGTCGGTATGCATTATGCCCGTCACAATATTGCCGAAGCTTTAAAAACGGTATTGGGAGATTCACTACAGAATATTTACTACAAATCGGAAGCAACCCTTCCTTACAAAGCGAATCTCGGAAGCGAAGACGGTTATTTGTATGGCGGAGAGGTTGAAGATATTGCCATCGAGAACGGATTGAAATTCTGCGTGGACTGGCAGAAAGGCCAAAAGACAGGATTCTTCGTCGACCAGCGTGAGAACCGTTCGTTACTGGAAAAGTATGCGAAAGGTCATTCGGTATTGAATATGTTCTGCTACACAGGCGGTTTCTCTTTCTATGCGATGCGCGGCGGTGCAGAAATCGTTCATTCGGTAGACAGTTCTGCCAAAGCGATCTCGCTGACCAATAAGAATGTGGAGTTGAATTTCCCGGGCGATCCCCGTCATAAGGCTTTTGCGGAAGATGCTTTTAAATACCTGGAAAAGATGGGAAGTAATTACGACCTGATCATTCTGGACCCTCCAGCCTTTGCCAAACATAAAAATGTACTTCGCAATGCGTTGCAGGGATATCGTAAATTAAATGCGATCGCTTTCGAAAAGATCAAACCGGGAGGTATCCTGTTCACATTCTCCTGCTCGCAAGTTGTGAGTAAAGAGAATTTCCGGTTAGCGGTATTCAGTGCCGCTGCACAATCGGGACGCAGCGTCCGCATCCTGCATCAATTGACACAACCTGCCGATCACCCGGTGAATATTTACCATCCGGAAGGAGAATATCTGAAAGGACTGGTTTTATACGTAGAATAAAAAAACTGTAAGAAATAAAATAAAAAAGGGAGCCGTTTCGACTCCCTTTTTCCATGACCAAAAATCTATATTGTAACCGGCATTTCTGTCAATTATAAGATACCTTGCGCCATCATTGCTTTTGCAACCTTCATGAAGCCGGCAACGTTTGCACCCTTCACATAGTTTACAGTTCCGTCAGCCTGTGTTCCGTATTTTACACACTGTTCGTGGATAGACTTCATGATACCTTTCAGTTTTTCGTCTACTTCTTCTCTTGTCCAGCTCAGCTTCATTGCGTTCTGAGTCATTTCCAGACCTGATACAGAAACACCACCAGCGTTAGCAGCCTTACCCGGAGCGTACAGGATCTTAGCTTCCAGGAATGCATCGATCGCTTCCGGAGTAGAAGGCATGTTAGCACCTTCAGATACAGCGAAACATCCGTTTGCCAACAATGCCTTGGCATCGTCGCCATTCAATTCGTTCTGAGTGGCACTCGGCATAGCGATATCGCATTTTTCACCCCAGGGGCGTGCACCCTGAACATATTTGCAACCATATTTTTCTGCATATTCGCGGATACGTCCACGATACAGGTTCTTCAATTCCATGATATAATCCAGTTTTTCACGGTCGATACCGTCCGGATCATAGATATAACCGTCAGAATCTGACATAGTAACCGGTTTAGCTCCCAGTTCGATCAGTTTTTCAACTGTGTACTGAGCTACGTTACCTGAACCGGAAACAGCAACCACCTTGCCTTTGATATCGATGTTACGAGTCTTCAACATTTCCAACAGGAAGTAAACATTACCGTAACCTGTTGCTTCCGGACGGATCAGCGAACCACCGAATTCAATACCTTTACCAGTGAATGTACCTGTGTTTTCGCGAGCCAGTTTTTTGTACATACCATACATATAAGCCACTTCACGTCCACCGACACCGATATCACCTGCAGGAACGTCTGTATCCGGACCAATGTGACGCCACAATTCCATTACGAATGCCTGGCAGAAACGCATGATTTCAGCATTTGATTTACCACGCGGGCTGAAGTCGGCACCACCTTTACCACCACCCATCGGCAGTGTAGTCAATGAGTTCTTGAAAGTCTGTTCGAAAGCCAGAAACTTAAGGATAGACTGATTTACCGAAGCATGGAAACGAATACCGCCTTTGTACGGGCCGATCACGTTGTTATGCTGGATACGATAACCCATGTTTGTCTGTACTTGTCCTTTATCGTCCACCCAGGTTACACGGAATGAGAAAATACGATCAGGAATACAGAGACGCTCGATCAGGTTGCTTTTTTCAAATTCAGGATGTTCGTTATAGGCTTCTTCAATTGTGCCTAAAACTTCTGCAACTGCCTGATGATACTCGGGTTCGTTAGGAAATCTTCTTTTTAAGTTGTCTAAAACTTCATTTGCCTTCATAAGAACTGTTTATTTAGAATGTTATACCAATTTGCCATTTAACGTCCTTCATTCAAGAACGTCGCAAAGGTAAGCCATTTTTTCAAACTAGCAAATATTTGAAAGAAAAAATGATAAAAAAATATCATTTAGACATTTTAAAGGGGCAATAATAACTAAATGTCACTCATTTCTACGTTTTATATTTTTATAGACAGGAACGAACACAATGATAGCTGATGCTACCAGGGCAAAAATCACATCAAATGTGATCTCTTCGCTGTAAACAAGCAGCATGTAGGCTAAAACACCCCACAAAAGGGTGAGACATACCGCCTGACTATTTGTAATCTTTCTACGGGCCATTGGTTACATTTGTTTAGTTAGATGAGATTTGTGATCCAAAAAAGATCAATAATACCAAAAGTACAGCAATAATCACGAATAAGATGACAATTTGCTTTTCCAACGTATAATTACGTAGAAAAGGGATATGACGTGCCCAACCGGCTACGACCTGTATCTGCTCTGCTTCTTCGTCTTCCTCCGGTATATCATATCCACCGGCTTTCATAATCTCCAAAGCTTCAGGCACATCACTTTCCAGGATCTCCACACGGGCACCACCGACATCCACATAGCTGGCATATAACTGACTCGTGTATTCGTTTCGCAGATAACACTCGATCCCTTCCGATTTGAGCAACGCTATCAACGTTTGTGCCTCGGCCGGGTATTGAAACCGTGCAATCTCGACCATCTTATCCATATCATCCATGAACTTGTCTTTTTTACAAAGAAAGTAATTTTGACTTACATGAGCAAGTTTTCAGCAATACCTGTTGCCTGTCGGATCCGGTCGGCCATACCGATACCGCCTTTGATATTACCAGCCAGTATCAGACCGGGATAGCGTGTTTGTAATTTATCGATCGTAGCAAAACGTTCACCGCTGCTTAATTCATATTGAGGGATAGCATGGGCATGGCGGAAAATACGGATCATATCCGGCTGTATCCCGATCGGGAATTTCAACATCGCATGGAACTCATGTATCACCAAGGCCTTCAACTCGTCATCCGTCAAACGGGTCAGTTCCGACCGTTTGACACCACCGATAAAGAAAGAGAAGAGCGCCCCTCCTTTCGGTGCCCGGTTATCGAAACAGGCTGCCGGAAAAAGGATTCCCAACACATCTTTCTTTTCACAGGAAGGGACCAGCCCCCCGAAAGCATTAAAATGTAAATTCCCTGTATTACGGATACCGACGCTGACTTGTACTACCGGGGCATATTGCAGGTTGCTGATCTTATCCATATCTACTGCGGGGATAAACGGTAACAGAGCCGGCAATGCATAAGCGCCGCAGGTCGTTACCACCGTATTGGCATGAAGGGTTTGCTCCCCTTCCGATGTTTTATAAGTAGCCTGCCAGCCATTTTCCGACGGACGGATCGTGATACCGGAAGCCGATAGCGTGATATTCGGGCGGCCGATGGTTTCTTCCATAGCCTTCACCAGATTTTCCAAACCACCGGATGCGGAAAATACCTTCTTGGTTGCCAGCCGGTCACGGTCCGTTTTAGGTAACCGGGCTTTTGCGATCGTTCCCTTGATAAATCCACCGTATTGCTGTTCCAGATTGTATAATTTAGGTAAAGCATAACGAGTAACCAGCTTCAGCGGATCGCCCGCATAGACGCCGGATAAAAACGGATCGACTGCATAATTCAGGAAAGACTTTCCTAAACGCCGGGCGGCCAGTTCTCCTACCGATTCATCCGGATTCGTACCTTTGGCACGGAAGGGTTCTCCCAGGATACGGAATTTATCACTCAACGTGAATAAGGGGGTTGTCACGGCACTGAACAGGCCGGAAGGCAACGCACGGAATGAATTTCCTTTCCAGATGAGGCGGCACTTCGCCTCGTCATGGGCCGTCTCCAATTGACATGCCGGAGATAGAGCCGAAAACAATTCTGCCACTTCCGGATAAGAAACGACTCCTGTATTAGGACCGCTTTCAAAGATGAAACCATCTTCCCGGAAAGTATGTATCTGTCCTCCTACCCGGTCGTTACATTCCAGAATATGTACTTGTTTTCCTCCCCGCACGAGATGAAAAGCGGTGGTCAAACCGGTCAATCCGGCTCCGATTATCAGAATATCCGTAGTATGCTGTTCCATATCAGACTGGTTTTGAAAATGATTTATTTGAGTGAAGCATCAGTTTATCCAGCGATGCAGCCACATTACGAACAAAAAGGGCACCTTCGGAAGTCATGCGGATATGATCATCGTCATATTCGATCAGACCATCTTCGGCAAACTCCCGTATGCGATTCTCATCATAGGCCGTTGCCGCCTTTACCTCATCTACCGGACAAGACAGACGGGTTGCCACTTCCTGCCAGTTCAATGTATAATTACACATCAGCGTTTCGATCACTTCACGGGTAATCTGTTCGTCACGATTCAGTGTGTATCCTTTCGTTATAGCAAACGAACCGCTCCCGATCTGTTCGATATATCGATTGATGTCTTTGCTGTTTTGTGTATAGGCGGAACTCAACTGGCTTATACCCGTCACTCCGAAAGCATACACCTGTCCTGTCGTACGGCGGGTACAATAGCCCTGAAAGTTACGATGTAACTGTCCGTTTTGCCGGGCTGTGTAGAGTTCGTCGTCTTTGCGGACAAAATGATCCAGTCCGATCGTTTTATAACCGTTGCCACCTAATATTTCTTTGGCAGCTTCAAACATGCGGCTCTTTTCCTCACTGGCCGGAAGCCCGGCTTTTTCCAGGATCAACTGTTGCCGGTTGACCCAGGGAACGTGTGCATAAGAGAAAGTGACCAGACGGTCGGGTTGTAAAACAGCCGCCCGGGTGATGGTTTCGGAGAAGCTTTCGGCTGTCTGGAAAGGCAGTCCGTAAATAAAATCCATATTGATACGTGCACCTTTACTGCGTAGTATCCGGAAGATCATTTCAACCGGAAGCAAGGCCGGACGGCGGTTTACCGTCTTCAATACTTTCTCATCGAAATCCTGGACCCCCAGGCTAAAGCGGTTAAAACCTGCTTCTGCCAGGCATTGCCAGTATTCTTCGTCCAGATATCCGGGGTGGCATTCCACTGCTATTTCCGGCTGATCGATCGTCTCAAAACCGGATAGCAGATGCTCGTTCAGTTCCTTCAAAACATAGACCGGCATTGCGGTAGGGCTTCCTCCGCCATAATGGATCTGGGAGATTTTCCGTCCGGGAGCCAGACGCTCTTTCACCCGGTCGATCTCCTCATGTACGGCTTCTATATAACGTTCTACCACATCCCGGTTCATCATCGCAAACGAATTACATCCGCAATAATGGCAAAGATGACGGCAAAAAGGAATATGCACATAAAATGAGATGTGTCCCGGACTGGCGGTGTTAGAGGCTTCTATGGCAGATTCATAATCCGTATTTGTAAATGTATCCGTAAAATAATTGGCCGGGGGATAACTGGTATATCTCGGAACCGGCACATTATATTTCTGTAATAAGTCCTGTATCATAACTATGCTGTTTCTTTCTCTTTTCTGAACACGATCAATATATAAACAAACGACAAGACAGCCAGGCTGACTTCAAAGAAAAACAATCCGTGATAGCCGGTATGGTCGGCAATCTTTCCGCTCAATATCGCCATCAGCATCCCGCTCAAATGGGTAATGACTGTCTGTATCGTAAAGTCGGTACCTTCCCGTCCGGGGCGTACGCAATCCATCGCCGTAGTATAAACAACGATCGTCGCCATGCCGTAACTCCCCCAAAGCAAGGCAATACCGGCATACAACATGCCGAGCGTCGGGGTAACATATGAAAGCCCCAGGAAGTAAAGCGTGGCAAGCAATACAAAGACGGAAAACAGGATACGCGCCCAATGCCGCCCGATCCGCCGTACGACAAACCCTCCGATAAAAGAAAAAACAAAACCGAAGGAAGTTCCGACCACGCCACTCATCACCCCAATCTCTTTCATAGAATATCCCAGGTCGACCAGATATGGCTTCAACATCGCCAATGTACCGATCAGTCCGGAATAATAGAGGAACAGGAAACCGATCTGTTTCCATATATTCTTTTGGGTAAAGAAATAAAAGACATCTGCTTTCTTCGCCCTTTCATGCGTATCTTTCGGAGCAATCTCCAGGCCGCGGTTGAACAGCAACGGAAGCAAAGCCACGATCACGAACAGAGCCACACACGGCAGCAGGCTGTTCCAACCCAATTGCTTAAACAACAGCAGCAACACCCCGCCGCCGATCATAGAACCGCCGAAGCTGCCCATCGACTGCATACTGTTCACCAGACTTTTATCCTTCCGGTTAAAGGAAAGGACAGCCAGTGCATCGGTCGCAATGTCCTGTGTGGCTGAAGCGATAAAAGATACGATGATCAAAGCGATGATGGTATAAAAGTCCGTTTTAAAATCGAGGAAAGCAACGGCAAAGATCAGGATGGCATAGATCAGCTCGGAAGAGAAGATCCACCGCTTGTAATCGCCCGTTGTCCGGGCATGACGGTCCACCATCGGCGACCACAGGAACTTCAGGATCCAGGGCAGCTTGATCAGTTGCAGCAGTCCGATGGCTGACAAAGAGAAATTCTCCTGCCTCATCATCACCGGGATCACGGTAGAGAAAAAACTCATCGGAATGGTCTGCGCAATGTACAGACAGAAGAAAGTTCCGAGATTAAACGCTTTATTTTTTTGTATCATATCTTATCAGATGTAAGCCATATCAAAGTGCTATCGCCACACTTCCGCCAATCGTAAACGGCCGGCCCGACTGTGCCAGACCTTTTCCTGCCGATTCGAAATAAAAAGCGGTATATTGTGTATCGGTGATATTCTTAGCCCAGATTGCAAAGGTAGCGAATCCTTTGGTTATTGACACTTTTCCGTTCAATTGTCCGTAAAAAGGTTGGGAAACTTTGTTATCCTCTTTCCAGTGGATCCGTCCCACTCCGGTAAAATTCGTACTGATCATGATACGGTCGATATGGGAACAAGGTGTCGGAATCGTATAATCGGCACCGACGGCAAAGGTATGCGAAGGCACCATCGGGAGATAATTGCCCGAATAATCGATCTTTTTCTTCTCATCGACATACTCCTTAAACGTAGCATGGGTGAAACCATAATTCACCTGCACCATCAGCCCGTTCACCGGATTCCCCTGCAAGCTAACCTCTACCCCTTTACTCTCGCTCCGTCCGGCATTGGTCAACATCGAACCACGTCCGGAGGGAAGGGTCTGGCTGATCTGCTGATTCTTCCAGTCGATCCAGAAGAAAGCGATATCGGCACGCAAGCGGTTATCCAGAAATGGATGCTTACCGCCTATCTCGTAGTTCCAGCTTGTTTCCGGGCGGAAAGAGCGATCCTCTTCACGTTCAAAAGAGGTATTGAATCCGCCGGTCTTATATCCTTTGGTCACAGTCGCATAAAGGATACCGGAAGACGGGAATAGATACTGTAAGGCAAACTTAGGCGTCACCTGGCTGAATTTCAGTTTACTGTAGAAAGCATCCGATTGTTCCGTTTTCTCTTCCGTATCTTTAAAACCGACAAAATCGGTAGAGGCACGTTCGTAATCATACCGTATACCGACAGTAGCGGAGAGGCCGTCGAACAACAGATCATCGAAAGTGGACTGGTGATACAAGGCAAAGCCATAAGTCGGCGTATCATAGAATTTGCGGGTTGTGTATTTTTGTGCCAGATAATCAAGTATCACCGTATTATCGATCCCCTGCCAGAATCCGAAAGCACCGAACAGCCATTTATACCGGTTGGCCGTTGTCGATTTCAGATTCAGCTCTTCCGAAAACATCTTCTGCTTCTGGTCTTGCCGGGCAAAATAAACGCTTGCCGGAGAAAAATCCTGGTCGATACCCTGATGGTCCGACAAATATTGAAAGGCTGTTTTACTGCTCAGGCTATATCCGGTTCCTTTATACTCTGCTGTAAGGCCGGTTGTCGACAGAACGCGTTTATAAAAACTATAGTCGTTATAGTTTACCTCACCGGGCTTATGGGTCAGCGAATCGCAGACTGCATAAGGGTATCCTCCCTGTTTGGAATAATCATAGGAACTCATCAAACCCAGCGACCATTGCTGCGTCGGCTGCCATTCCAGACGAATACGCCCGGAGCCACTTTTCTGGTCATCGGCCTTCTTGTCGGTAAAGGTATTGGTGAAATAGCCGTCGCTCCTGTTATAATCGGCAGAAAGGGAATAGCCGAATTTCTCCCCTATCTTCGCATAGCGGGAAAGGGCATAATCGCGGACACCGTACGTTCCGTTGGAGATCGAGGCGTTCATTCCCTGAAACTTCAGGGGGGATTTGGTATATACGTTGATGATCCCTCCCATCGTATTACGTCCGTATAAGGTTCCCTGCGGCCCGCGCAATACTTCGACACGGTCTATTTCAGCAAAGTCAAAATCGAATGCCGACTTTTCAAAGTAAGGGATACCATCCACATAAAGCCCGACGGAAGGAGCGTTGATCTTTGAACCGACCCCGCGGATATAGACCGGAGAGGTCAGTTTCGAGCCGTAATCAGGCATAAAGAGGTTCGGAATGAATGAACTGAATTCCTTGATACTTGTAATGTTCTTATTCTGTATGGCTGTACCGGTAACAGACGATGCCGACAGCGGCTCCAGGCGCAGATCCCTGTTTTGTTTGAATGACTGGACTACAACCTCGTTCAAATCAATCTGACGGACTTTCGTGGTATCCTGGTCGTCTGCTCGTGCAGGTAAAGCAGAAAGAAACAAACAGCAGGACAAAAGTAATATCTTCATATAAATTATTTTTAGAAATAATTGAACTATCCGAACAAGCCATCAGTCATAAATAAAACATGCTTAGTTACAGGTTCATTTGCCGTTGGTTTTAACCAACGGATTAGTAAATGATCTCTCTCTTTGGACTTTAGTCCCATTTAAGCAGTCTCTCTATTGAAGACAAATGTGGCTGAAGCCAAAAAAGAGAGAAAACTTGTAAACCGTCAGTTAAAACTGACGGCAAATAGACCTGTAATGAAGAAGTCTCTTTGATAAGGGGATAGCCCACATTTGACAAATTTCGAATCATTCCAACCGGATCTATTTAGAAAGTTACCGCAACCTCTGCCCCGATCTGGAACGGTTTGCCTTTTTGTATAAATGAATTATCAAATGATTCGAAATAAAAAGCCTGATAATCCGTATTCGTTATATTGCGGCTCCATACATTCAGGCTGACAGCACCTTTGCGCACACCGGCCTTCGCATTCAATACGGCATAAAAATCCTGGCTGATATCATTCTTTTCCGTCCAGAAGATCTTCCCTGCTCCGGAACATTGTGCTGAGACGGTAAACTGGTCGAACCAACTGCTCCGCAACAATTTGGTATAGTTCAATCCCAGACTGACGGTGTGGCGCGGAGTGTATGGGATGAAGTTATCTTTATAATTTATCTCCGTTTCGTTTTTATCCAACGTCTTATAATCACGGAAAGTAGCACGAGTGAAACCATAATTCAAATCAGCCGTCAGCCCCTCGGCAATACGGCTGCGAAGGCTTACCTCCACACCATAACTGTCAGCCTTGCCTCCATTGGTGATCATGCGTCCGCTTCCCCCTTTGGCAAATGTCGTCAACTGAATATCCTGAATATCCATATAAAAAAGTGTCAGTTCGGCATGCAGACGGTCCTTGATCAATTCGCTACGGATGCCCATTTCATAATTCCAGCTATGCTCCGGTTTATAGGCAGCTACCTCTTCCACCTCTGCCGGCTTCTTTGCCTGGTTGGGCATGAACTTCGACATCAGGTCATACCGGGCATATTCCTGCACCAGATCACCAAACATCTGCACATTGTAGCCTCCCGTCTTATACCCTTTGGCAACCGATACATACGTAAACGTACCCGGCGAACACTGATACCTCACAGACACCTTAGGCAACACCTGCAAAAAGTCCTGCGATGTTTTACCTTCCAATCTTGTCTCGACAGGCAGAACACCCATAGGACGTCCTCCCATCGACACACCTATCTTCATACTATCTACCGAAGAGTCGTAATTCAGCTTTGCCTTTTCATAATCCAGCCGGATACCTGCCGTTACAGACAGTCCGTCCGTAAATAAGTTGTTATAAGTGGACTGGTGGAAGACTGCAAAACCGAATGTCGGCGTTTCAAAATATCCGGGGAAATAAATCTGATTCTTATCATCACCGTATACGGTCAATTGCGGAGCCTTGGGGTTACCGGCCACGATCTCATCAAAGGCTTTCTGCAGGACATCTTTCAGACCATCCTCCTTAAACATCACCGGACCATCTGTTTTCAGGCTATTATAAAAGCCGTATGCACCGAAGCTCCATTGATAATTCTTCTGGTGATTCGACCGGATCGCCACCTCTTCACTCCAGGCATATTGCTTTTGTTTCTGGTTCAGTGTGAAAATAGACTTCTCCGTATAATCCTGGTCCATCTTCATATCATCCTTCAGATACTGGTAGGCAGTAGTGGAAGAAAGCAGTATCTTATCCGTTTTCCATTCCAGATAAAGGCTATTATTCAGCATATTCCGTTCATAGGAACTGGGATCGTTGATGCGGATCGGAGCGACCGTCCCTGTTGCCTTATCAAACAGTCCGTAAGGAAAAGCCCGTTGATTGACATAGTCGTAGTTGAATGTATATTGCGCTTTCAGGTTCGGCTTGATAAGCCAGTCCAGTTTGAAACGACCACCTGCCGACTCTTCTTTATCAGCCCGGGTATTATTATATTCGTTGACAAAGAATCCGTCATTCCGGTCGTAATAACCGCTAAGAGAAATACCGACATGGTCGCTCAATTTATTGTAATGCGAAGCCTTCGCCTTGAATGCCCCATAATTTCCACCGGATAAGGAGATTTTGGTTCCCTGATAATTTAATGGCGAAAGTGTATAAATATTCACGATCCCTCCCATCGCATTACGTCCGTACAAAGTTCCCTGCGGACCACGCAACACTTCCATACGCTGGATATCATTGAGTTCAAAATCGAATGTGCTCTTATCCAGATACGGCACGTTATCCACATACAGTCCGATCGACTGTCCGCTGCTCCGTGCACCGATACCCCGGATATAAATAGCCGAAGTCATCTTGGAACCATAGTCCGGCATATACAGGTTGGGAACGAACGAACTGATATCTTTCAACGCATCGATCTGACGTCCTGAAATAGCCTGCGGGGAAAGGATGGAAACAGAACCGGGCAACAAACGTAAATCGTTCGTCTCTTTCGTAGACGAAGTCACAATGACCTCATCGATGTTATACGTTTTGATCGTATCATTCTCGTTGATATTCACTTTCACTTCGTCAGCCTTCAACGTTTGTAAACCAAGAAGAGAGCCGGCAGCCAGGACATACAGGTAGCGTTGTTTCATCGTGTTCGAACTATTAGTATTTTACGATTGCAAAGGAATAGGAAAGATAGAAGACAATCAATCACTAGATGTAGTGATTTTAACAAATAAAAAGAGGGGATGTAAAAAGTCTGTTACAGACTTTTACATACCCTCTCCAGATGCCGGTCACCCCTACCGGTCAATCCTTATCTTCAACCGATAAACAGTTCCGTTTTCCTCTAAAGAAGCAATATAAATACCTTCTTCCAGGGAAGTAACAACTGTGCTGCCCGATAATTTCTGTTTCCGGACCAACTGTCCGTTCATCCGGTAAATATACAAGACGGAATGAGTGGCAAAAGGATGAACATACAGGCAACTCCCGGCACTATACATTTCTGCTTTTCCACCCGGAGACAGCACCTCCGTTCCGGTCGGGACACCGAATGTCGCCACCAGCAACGAATCCGCTTTCACCCCACGGAACAAATAACTGCCGGGTTTTCCAACCGGTTTCAACTGCTTCTCCGTACCGGTTTCGACCTTATCCAATACCCCGTTTTTCCCGACATGAATAATAAACTGGTGATTACTTCCTTCCGCCACCCGTACACAGCCGGGAGTCACGAAGCCACCTTTACCCACAGTCCGTGAAGTCAATGTATAAACGGGAATACCCATATTACAGAACACAGCCTCGATCGTCATATTACTTTGTATATTCTGCAAACGATATTCCGTCACAGCCCCTACACTATTGCCATTTAAACGGAGATCCACCAACTGCTGGCTATATCCGGGAGTCACCGCAATATCCAGGCCGGCTCCCTGCTCCACGACAGTCGTACCGGGTGTAACCGTCCCCAGCCCCGTACTACGGACCCAAACAGTAAACTCAGTCGGCTTCGGATCAGGAACATCCGGTATATCAGGAATGTCGGGTCTATCAGGATCCGGATCGTCCGGATCGTCCGGTTCCACAGGGTCATCCGGATCATCGGGATCAGGCGGATAAGAAGTCCTGATAAACCGGGCCTCTATCGAGGCGGAAATATACATATCCCTGACAACTACGCCCTGATTATCCAGTGCATCCACGGTATAATCCGCCCCTCCTATCAATAACTTTTCAAACCGGAAATAAGGATCGGCTTTTGTCTCGATACGAACCTTCGTACCCGATTCGACAAGGCTTCCCGACGGTAATACCCTGCCGTCGTCAGCCTGTTTCACCTCTAATGTTCCTCCGGACGGACGGCTATAGGTCAGTACGACCGGCAACGACATCGCCACCATCTTCACCCCGATGTTATCTTTCACCACGAAAAAGTTATCCCCGTCCGACGGAATAAAGCGGACCGGAAAAGAACCGTCATCGGTTACCTGCGTCCGCGGAATATCCCAGACAAAGGAACCCGGCACTATCCCGAACCCATCCGCTTTTGCCACTCCACCTTCCAGCGCGGCATCCTCCAGAAAAGCTCCTTTCGCCAAAACAGCTGCCACCGGCTTCTTTTCTATCACAGGCGTTGCCTTGCCTATCGTCATCGACAGCGTTTTCTTACAGGCTTGCCACATCTCGTCCTCTTCACGGGAGATAACCACCTCATAAGTACCGGCATTCACCGGAACGACCGCTTTATGATCCTTATCGTGATACTCCACATTCCAACCACCCACAACCGGATCGGAAGAAACTGCAACCTGCTTCGATGTACCGTCATAAACAAGCGACACCGGCTGCTTCACCGTCACTTCCAGACTACCGGGCGACGACGGGTCCGCTTTCCTGGCAAAACGGGCAACCACATCCAGATCGGAAACGACCGGCAACATATACGGATTACTGTTATAAAGCGTCCCGTTGATCAGGAATCCCTCAAAACGATACCCACTGAGAAGCTTTGCTTTCAATGTCAGCCCCATACCTTCGTAAAAGACTGTACCGTCCGGACACAGCATATCCCCGTTATAGAGAGCAGCTTCTCCTCCTTCCCCGACAGTCAGCGTTACACGATGGCTGACACCGGGCTGCCCTGCCACCTGCAAATACACCTTTCCGGTCGCCGGTTTGTAGTTCGTAAGGTCGGCAGGTGTAAAAACGATATCCTGATAACCGGAAGCAGTCACCGTCAGTTTATTACCGGCGGCAGAAGCATTGCTCCAGGCAAAAACACCCGGAACCGGTTTCGACAGGTAAGCAGCCGTTCCTCCATTCAAGGTAGCTGTCGTACTGGCTAATGCACCTGCCACCTGATCTTCCGAACAGTCTATCCCGGTGATCTGCGGCGTTGCCCGGCCGATTTCCAGTCCCCCTTTCACCAACTGCTCGAAAGCGGCAAAATGCTCATCCGCCGGACGGCTTAACTTCACATCGTATAAACCCGCATCACGCGGCGTGGCAACCTGATCGTTCAAATAGTAAGTAACCTTTATATGATCGGTTACACCACCCGGTAAAGTACGTACGGCGAAAGAACGAATCTCACGATCATACACCACCTGTTGCGGCGACAGGTCGATACCCAGCGGCGCATCGGGATCAGGATTCCCCGGATCGGGCGTCGTACCGATCTCATCCTTTTTATCGAAAGAGGCACTTAGTATCAGATCCTCCGTCAGGCTGGCACTACGGCTGACCGTTATATCCCTCGTACCGGCAAGAATACGCGACAAGGCATATCCCTCGTTCGGAGTCGCAATGACGGAAACGGCAGCCCCATACGGATAACGCTCGCCCGAAGTAACCGGACTTCCGCCGACCGTAGCTTCCAACGTCCCCCCCTGGGGAGATACCAGCACTATAGGATACATATTCCGCTCCATCCCCACCATAAAGGTAACCGGGCCAGTCATCTGCCAGACAGCCGTATTCATTCCCCCTCCTGTCAGGAACTCCACCGGATTTCCGTTGGCAGTCAGCGAAACAAGGCGTTCCGTATTGGTATTGGCTACCATCAGCGTTAACATTGTCCCGCCAGCCACCTCGCGACCACTGGCAACCGACGTATTCCCGTCCCTTACGATAAGCGGGGTAGGATAAACCACCTTATGAGCATCCGCCGTACTCCCTGCATCCTTAAAACGGATACCCAAGGAGATATCTTCCCGTACCGTCAACCGGTTTCCCGACAAGGCCGAAACAGGCGTTACATCATACGCTTCAAACACTTTATCCGTACCGGCCCTGTTTCCCAATTCCAGTACGGTCCCGTAATTGTATTCCGTATCACCGGAAATAGCCCCGTTTCCGTTAACCGTCAAGGTGCCGTCCGATACTTCCGGAGCCGTTATCGTTACCTTGTACTTATTTACAGTGAACAAGGCATTTACAGCCACGTTTTCCGTTACCGTCACTTTACTACCGGAAAGCAAAGAGGCAGGTTCTACCTTATAACTCTTAAAACCATACCCGGCAGCCGCCTCATTCGCCAGTTCCAGTTCAGTGCCGTATCCTACCCGATGCGTTCCCGGCAGCAAAGCTGTCTCCCCGTTCTTCACCGTCAGCCTGCCGCCTTCCGGCGTTTCCACCGTGACGATACAGGTCGCCTTTTCAAAAACGGCATTCAGGGAGACATCACCTTTCACCACAAACGACTCACCGTCGAGCGAAACACCGTCTACCGTCAGTGACGACAGGGCATAACCTTTACCCGGGGTGGTTTTCACCTTTAAGACGCTTCCGTAAGGTACTTTATCATCTTTGGCAACCGTCTGATCCGGTTCAGCCGTCACGATTAGAGAACCATTCTCGATATCGCCCCAGGTCACCCGGCAATCGATCCCTTTGAACGTAGCAAATATCGAATGAGGTGCCTCTATATCCGTAAGGATGAACGAAGAAGTATTTCCTTTCGACACATCATCCACCGTTATATCGGCAATCTCATAACCGGCATCCGGAGTTATGGTAAATGTCTGGCTACCGCCTTTCACCACTTGTACCACAGCCGGAACGATGCTTCCTCCTTTTCCGGCAGATGCCGACAGATCGAAACGGTTCGCCGTGAATGTTGCCGTCAGCGTATGATCGGCGGATAGACCGACGAAGGTATAGACATAAGCAGACTTTCCCGCCACAAGAGCAGCATCTACGGAGACGCCGTCCACCGACAAGCTCCCGATCTCGAAGCCCTTCGTTGCCGTAACGGTAAATGCCTGGTCCGTTCCCCCTTTGACGGATACTTTCCCGGAGGCATCCCCGGCAGGCGATATCGTACCTCCGGCAGCTTGTATCACAGTTATTGTTTTATTTCCGGTAGACGGACTATCAGGACCGTCAGGGCCTACCACCTCCTGTGCCCCGGCTCCCATAGACAGGAGTAACAGGCAGCACAGGTATATTTGTCGGATATATTGTTTCATTTTTTTCTCTGGTTGATTTCTATTCTGTTACAAACACTTTCTCCCGGTTCACAAGGTACAGGCCGCCCGCTAAGGGCAGGAATGTTTCACCTGCCGGGACACGGATCATCCTGTATAACCGTCCGTTATACGTATAGATATAAAGCGGTGTCGCAGTAGTCGCATGTACCCGTATGCCACCCCGGCCCCCCTGCACCTGTAACTTTCCGGAAACAGGTAGTAATGTTTCATTAGCCGTCGGCAACCCCGCCATACGGAGCGAGGCATGTGTAGCCAGTGTCCGTTCATCGGTCAGCAGGTAGCTGCTGAAAGGAGGTATCTCTACCGGATTGGCAGCCGAAGCCTGTTGCCGTATATACTCCGTTCCGTCGGCATTCAGCCGGTAGAAAGGAACGGATAAGCGATAAGCATAGAGTACCCCCGTCGTTTGTTGCCGGAACTCATTGTCGGACGGTTTCGCCACTTCCAACGGTTTGCGGTTCAGATACTGGTTAGGAGACGAGACGAAAGAGATTGCCATGTCCGGATTACTTTTCGTCGTCAGTCCTTCAGGCACGGCAATGATATAGCCCGTATTCGCCTGTAACCGTTCTTCCGCAACATAGCCGAACGAACCCTCCGCCAATGTCTGCAACCAGAAATGTCCTCCCGTACCAGAAATCAGATAAGGAGAAAGTTCCACCGGCTTTCCATCGAGTACTGCAGTAATACTACGCGGGGCATATGGCAGCGAAAAAGCCTCCCAATGATTACTTTCAGCGAAAGTCCGGCGATAAACGATCCCGCCGGTAGCCAGTACCGCCTCCTCGCAAACCAGCTGCGAAGCATTCCCCATCGTCACCCGGTGAAGCGTTTTCAACTGGCCGGACGTAGCGATCGTCAGTGTCTTTCCCGGAGCAATCGCCACGTTACAACCCTGATTGGCGCCATCCGTCCAGGTTGCATCCGCATCCACTCCGACCAACCGGTATGCTCTACTACGGATATTATGTTCCGGTAACCCCGGCTGTAAAGTCGTCTCATACGTCTCGCCGGATATACTGAACCGTATATCTTCCTCGTCAGTTACAACCGGAAGCCACAGGCAGGCGTTTCCGTCACGTGTAAGAACCTCCGCCGAAGTTCCTCCGACCGGCCGGTCATAAGAAATAATTTCCGATGAAGCAGGTAAAGAAGCAGAAACTGGCAATCCTTCCACCGACAGGCGATAAACCTCATCTCCGGCGCAAACCACCGTACCGCTCATCTTCACATCGGGCGATACATACACCAATCCATTCAACCAAACCGTCCCGTAGAGATACCCTTTATCTTTCATACTGGCCCCGCTTCCGTCGATGATCACCAATGTAGCAGATACGTCGAAAGCCGCATCGCTGGCGAGCGACAATTTCTTTCCGTTCAGGTCGATCACCACATGCTTACCGATCATCTGCATCCCCCTTAAAGTCTGGTCCGCCACCAGTTTGACCGTTCCCCCGTCAGCAGCAAGAACCGCCTCCAACGCTGTCGCGAACGAAGCATAATATTGTGTACCGACCATCGCCACATTCTTACCCGCTTCCATATCGAACCGGTTATTATGTGTCGCCTGTATCATGATATCCGCCAACGTGCAGGTCCGGGAAACCGTCCCGGTAAGTATCGTTTTCAGATCGTATGCTCCGCCTTCCGCCTGCAACCAGCCATAGGCAAGAGACTGCCCGATCCCATTCGGCTTACCGGTAAAGAAAAGCGTTCCGCTCTGTGCGTCATGGAAACTCCAGGTTCCGCCATCCGCACTCCGGGGAAGTGAAAAAGCCGTACGGTAAACCGTCTTCCCGTTCAACGTGACCAGGCCGGATAAGGAAACGGAACTTTCCACACACACGGCATCCGTCACACTGAAATTTCCCGGCATCACCCCTTTCTCCAAACTGCTGTATATATCCAGACTACCACTGCCGGAAGTACTGAATCCCGCCCCGGTCGCCATATCGAGCGTATATTCCCGCAAGTCCAGTTTCAGTTGCTTCGTGTCGGCAACCGTCACCGGCACATCCAGCTTTGTATTTTGTTGCAGCACAATTTTATCCGTCCCGGCCGCAGCGGCAAAAGCATCCGCCAATGAAGTATAAGGCACCGAACCGATCACCGCCACCACTGCCGGTTCACGGACAATCACCGTATTAGCATGCGAAGCAATGACCTGCACCCCCGCCGCCGTGTACGTATTGCCGGAAACAGACAGCGTCAACGTTTCCGGCTGTACACTGGCGGGCAGCCACAGGCAAGCCACCTTATCCCTTATAAAGCAAGCCTGCCCGGTCAACGCCCCCAAGCTGTAAGTAGCAAGACCATCCACCGCATCCACGGTATTCACAGTCACCAGCACCCTGTACAGTTGATCGCCGTTTTCATCTAGTACCAGCCCGATATTGGCCGAAGCCACATCTTTACCGATATAAATATTCCCTTTGATACGGAATGTCCCGGTAATCCGTCCCGTCCCCCTGTCCGCATCGCAGATACGCAGGCAGGCACCGGCAGCCGAGGCATCGAGCATACAGTTCTCACCCGTCAGGGTATGCCCGTCCAGATGCAGTTCCGTCCGAACATTGTTCCCTATCAGATGGCTATGCACGTTCTCACCGCTCAAAGAGACATTGCGCAGCAGCCATAACTGGCTGCCGCTCTGAGTACCCGCTTCATTCAATCCGGTATGGAAGGTTGCATAAGGCGTTCCGGCATCCGTACCCGGCGTTTGCCCGGCAGCATAAAGCACCGCTTCACTATCCCCCGTACGTAAATCGGTCTGATTATCGTGGTTCGCCTGGATAAGCACCCCCTCTTTCGTCAGGGAATTACCGCTGATGGTCAGCGTGAAAGGAGCAGCGGCATGTGCCGGCAACCACAAATAAGCGACAGGCGCAGCTGCTTCGATCAGAGCGGTAGCAGTCAGCCCCTTTTCACTACCATAACTACAAACGACAGGATCACGGTCTGCCGTCCCGCCGGGCAATACCAGACGGGTACGGTACACCTGTTGTTGCGTACCGCCTTTCTTTTGCGAGACGGCAGCAGCCGGAAGATTCACCGTACGGTCGGCTACGACCTCTCCCTCCACAGTAAAACCACCGGTCACGTTACCCGATCTCATACGAAGTCGCTTCCCGTCCGCCACCTTGAAACCCGCACTGCCGGAAGCCGTCAACTGCCAGTTGTTCAGATCGAATGTCACATCATACGCCGTCTCCAGCACTTCCGCCAACGAAGCGTTTGCCAGCAGTTTCACCGTCGCCTCACCGCTAAGGGCATCGAATGCCTCTTTCAGGGTGGCATAACTGGTAGTCGCCGCCCCGACGGTCAGCTCCGCCACATCCACGTCCGGGTTCGTTGCAGCCGTTTCCCAGGATAATACCAGGTTCTCCGCCTGCTGCGTGACGGTCAACGGATCGGTCGTATAGGTCTTCGGGGTAGCAGTCCCGGCAGGCGTATAGGTAAATGTAACCGCCACAGCCGCCATACTCTGAGGCAACCAGCAGCAAAGCATATCGCCTTTTTGCGCCAGGCGGCTCACCCGTGTTTTTCCGTAAGATACCGTCGTCACCTTTCCGGCCGCTTCATTGCCCGGCAACTTGATCAGCACCCGGTAAAGGCTTTGGGCAGGGGTACCGCCCGTTACCCCTACCCCCGGCATTTTCACATCTGTTCCGGCAAAAAGATTACCGGCTCCATCCAGGATGAACGAACCGCTGAGGGTCCCGTTCTTCAATTCCAGCGTTTTGTCAAGAGAGATATCGAACGTCGTACCCGAAGCACAAGTCAGCGAATAAGCCGACAGGTCGAACGTTGTATTATAATCCACGGAAAGCGTCGAAGTGCCATCCTGTATGACACCGATCAGCAAAGCGATCTCTTTGCCGTCGGTACCCACCGCCTCAAAGGCTTCCGTCAGGGAGGTATATTTCGTCCCGTCCATTTCAGCGACTTCCCATTTCAGATCGGGACCGTCGTCCGGGTCGACCAGCTGCGCACGTGCCGGAACCAGCAGTGTGCACAACAGCAACCCTATGATATATAGTCTATTCATTTTCCTATACGTTATATATGTTATTACTCTTTTACCCATATCTTCATCCGGTTGACAATATAGAATCCGCGTGCCAGCGGTATCTCCGTCTGTCCGGCAGGCACCTGTAAACGGCGCACGAGGCTACCCATAAAGGTATAGACCAGCACCTCCTCCGGCCGGGGAGTATCCACCAGGATACGTCCCGGCAAAGCTGAGATACGCATCTTACCCTGAACCACCGGCAACACGTCCGTCGCCACCCCTACACGCAATGTCGGCAGGATCGCCGTCGTATTGGCATCCGCCAGCAGGTAACCGCGGAACGGGTCGATCGTGATACTGCCGCCTACCGGCTGTTTCAGTTCGAACGCATCCCCGTCGGCATTCAGCAGATAACAGGCTTCTTTCACCTCCACCCGGTCGAATGTCCCGTTCGCATAAGCGGCAAAACCACCGGCAGGCTTCACAGCCGCCACCTTATTTCGGCGAAGCAACTGGTTCGGACCGGAAACGAAAGTGATCTCCTTACCCGCCAACTGCGACGGCACCGCCATCAGATAAACCACGTTGGCCGTCATTTCAAGACTGGTTACCCCTTCCAGACGTCCGTTGGCATCCACCGTCTTCAACCAGAAGTTGCCTGCCGTACCCGTACCGGTGGCAGGAGTCAGTTGAATCGTCGACGTAGTAGCGGTTGCCGGATCGGTCTGTACGGTAGTGATACGAGTTGTCGTAAACGGAAGTGCCACCGATTCCCATTGGTCGGAATTGGCAAACACACGTACATAACGGATACCCTCTTCCGCCACGACCTGCCCGGCAGTGGAGGAACTCTTTATCGAAGCACCGTCAGACAGGGTGAGGCGATGCAGTGCAGACGTACCGGTAGCACCGTCCAGTACAAGTTCCGAGCCGGAAGCCAGTAGCAGGTTGGTGTTGGCATACTCCGCTTTCCAGTTGACATTGCCGGTCAGTTCCACCCGTTTATAAGCCGTCAGCACCGTATTATGGTCGGCAAGGCTGACCGGAACAGTCACTTCATAGGTATCACCGCCCTGTGTAACCGGGAGGTCATATTCCATCGTAGCCCGTTCGATCCAGCGGCACCCCGTAGCAGTTGGAGCGGAAGGTCCCATCTTCACCAGCGTACGGTACACCTCCCGGTCGTTTTTATCGAGTACGATACCGGCTATTTTCACATCGCTTCCGGCATAGACCGTACCCTCTCCTTTCAGGCGGACAGTTCCCAGCACCATCCCATTCGTCAGGGTCAGTGTATGAGTCGGAGAAACCACGTTGAAACCACCGTTGCCCGATGTCAGGTTATAGCCGCCGAGGTTGAACGTCAGGTTTTTCGTAATATCCTGTACGGATGCCATATTCAGCCCTTTTTTCAGTACCACGATCCCGCCGTCGGAAGCCGCACTCAGTGCCGAGGCTATCGAAGCATACGTTTTACCGTTCACTTCCGCTACCGGATCGTTGCCGGAGGTCGCATCCAGTTCGTTCCCGTGTGTGGAAGCGATGATCACATTATTGAGGGCATATTCGGTATTGTCGGCCGTTACGGTCAGCGTACCTGCCACATTCGACGAAGGCAACCAGAGACAGGCTACCGGATGGCCGTCCGCCACAGAGATGTTGGCAGACGTAACAGGTGTCCCCTCACCCAACCGGTAACTGAACGACGTCGTCCCGTCGGGCAGTGTCAGGAAAGTGCGCCAGACCGTTTTGCCGTTCATGCTGACCTGCGCGTTGTTCATCACCACACTGCCGTCGGCATAGACTTTCCCGTCGACAGCGACCAGACCGCCCAGCGAACCGCTCTTCAACAGCAGTTGCCCGTTGTTTCCCTTCATCGACAAGCCGGTAGCCGTCAGCGTATTGCCGCCCAGGTCGAAGACAGCCGTCCCGGTCGTAGCCGCCGGAAGCGCCAGTTCGCCCGTCAGGTCGTCCTGCGATTTGCGCAGGCTGACCGTCGTACCCGCAGTCAGTTCGGCAAAAGCATCGGCAAGCGTATCGTACGTCTTGTCACCGATAGCCGCCACAGCCGTTACCTGTGTCACATTCACCGGATTGACATGCGTACCGGTGATCAGTACCGAGGTTGCCATATAGGTCTTGCCGCCCGCTTCGACAAAGAAGTTGGCAGGCGTATTATCTTCCACATTCATCCAGAGACAGAGCGAGCCGTCGGATGCCGTCTTCACCTTGCCGCCCTGGCTCTTATATTCGTAGTCGGCAACCGTGGCGGCAGGCAGTCCCGACACGCTGACACGGCGGCTTTCCTGTCCGTCGAGCTTCACCGAACCGGTCATGACCACAGCCCCGTCCACCTGCAGGTTACCGTTGCTCCAGGTCGTTTCGGCAGTCGACTTTGAAATGGTGAAATCGGAACCGATATTCCCTTTTCCGGTGATCTGCAGGTTCCCCGTGGCAGGTACTCTGACCTGGGCTTTTACGTTGCCCACCTCCTGCGAGGTGATGGTATATTCGCCTATTTCGAGCACGATCGTTCCGCCCACTTCCACATCCTGTTTCAACGCCGCATTTTTCAGCAAGACGATCGTCTTGCCTGCCGCATCCTTGAAGGCATCCGCCAGGTCGCGGTATTTCTTGCCGTTGCGTATCTGTGCCACATCGTTCACCCCGTAGGTCTCGATATTGAAATGGTCGTCGTTCACCGTAACGTTCTCGGTCGGGAAGTCGCTGCCTCCCACCGTCATCGTCAACCGGCGTGCCACCTGTTCTTCCAGCCACAGGCATCCCACACTTTCGCGCACCATAAAGGAACCCGTTTGTTTCGTACCCGTCGGATTACCGTCGCCACCTATCTCCGCATAGGTAAACTGATGCGTACCTGTCGGGATATTGGCCGGCAGGTTCGTGACCAGCAAACGGTACAACGGGTTGCCGCTTTGACCGACCGCACCGATTCCGCCGCCCGGAATATCCTGTCCGATATAGAGGTTACCGCCCCCGATCAGCAACGGAAGTGCCAGCTTTCCGCTGCCGCTGCGGCTCTTCACCACCAGCGAAGCACCGTCGGCAACAGTCAGCGAGCGGTCGCCCGTCAGTTCGTATTTACCCAGTTCGAGAGTGATGTTTTTCCCCGCCAGGCTGTAGTCTTCCGTCAGCGGAGCGGCCTTCATCAGTTCGACGGTCTGGTTATTCTGTGCTGCGTCGAGCGCTGCTTTCAGGGTGGCATATTCCTGCGTACCGATACGGGCTTCGTTGTTGCTGCCGCCGATGGTCATATCGTTGTCGTGCTTACCGGCGGAAACAAGGTAGCCGGTCACGTTCTCCGTTTTGACGCCGACCGTAAAGGTATATGTTTTCCCGGTGTCGTCGCTGGCGGGAAGCCAGAGGCAAACCTCACGGTCGATCACCGGATAGTCGGCTCCTTCAAAAGTCACCTTTTCGACGGTAGACGGCTGGTAACTCATATTGACCAGCGTACGCCAGTAGTAGCTGTCGGGCACGCTGCCTTTCGTCACATTCCCTTCCAGCCGGACGGAACCGGAGACAAACAACTGTCCTTTGCCCAGCAGGTCGATATCGACCGAAATGCTTCCTTTCGCGCCTGTCGTTTCATCGTTCACCACCACATTCGCAGCGTCCGCCACCTGTAGACGGGCACCGGAAGCAGCCACGAGATTCTTGCCGTTGAGGTTGAGCGCGAACTTGCCTTCTGCACGGAGCGTGCCGGAAACCGTCACTCCCGTGAGCAGTTGCACCTTCACGTCGCCGTTCGTCTGCGAAGCGGTAGCCGCCGCCTTGAAAGCCTCCTGCAAGGTGTTGGATGCCAGGTTGACATTACCGTCCTGATAGATCACCCGTGCCACGACGCCGACCGGGGTTGCCGGGATGGCTTCGGTACGTTGGGTGACGGTCGTGATATTACCGGCGGTGTACTCGGTACTCGAACCGCCCGCACCGCTTACCGTGAAACGCAGTTCCTCGCTGCGCCCGTAGTCGGGCAACCAAAGACAAGCTTGTCCGTCGTGCAGGTAGAACGAGACGTTCTGCTGTTCGCCGTAGCTATAGACATAGCCGTTGCCGGCCCCGGCAGGCAGGTCTTTTACCAGGGTACGGAACACCGCCTTGCCGTCGAGTTCGACCACGGCATCGGTCAGGGGCACCACACCGGCAATAAACACATCGCCTTTGATGCGGAAGGTATTCTTGATATTCCCTTTTCCGGAAATCCGGAGGAACGCGCCGTTGGCAGAGGCATCGAAAGAGACATCGGAACCGTTCTGTGCCGCAATCTCAAAACTACCCAGATCGAGCGCGACACGGGTATAGGCAGGAACGGACTGCACGGTGCGCAGGTTGGCGATGCGGGTAAGCAACTGCAATGAATAGCTGTTCGGTTTGCTCTCGGAACCCGCCTCCATCGCAGCGAAAGCATCCTGCAGGTTACCGAACGCCTGACGGATTCCCGTCTCGTCGTTCGTCATGCGGAGCACGATCGGCGCCACATTGTCGTCGTTCTTTTCCACCTGCACCACTTCGATCTCGGTCTTCTCGAAACTGACGGGATGCGTCAGTACGACCTTCGTCTTCTCCGCACTCAGCTCCTGTTCGGGCTGCCAGCAATAGACTTTTCCTGCCGCGTCGGGCATCGCCATAAAGGTGCCCGGCGAGCAGTCTTTATAGGTACAGGTATAGGGTTGGTCCGGTGTCAGGCCGGTGGTGACCGATACCTTATAGACCTCCGTATTACTATTGTTCTTCGGACGCGAACCGGCTTTGTACAACGCATCCACGCTACCGGCCAGTATCTGCTGCGTACCGCCTTCGATGGCATCGGCAGCTTTGCCGTTGCCGTGGCGTGCCACCAGCGTACCGCCGGAAACCGACATCATTGCCGAGGCATCGACCCGGACCGCCGGACTGGCATTCGCTCCGATCGTACCGCCGTCGGCATACAACCTGCCGCTACCGTCGGCACAGTTCTTCCAGGTCAGTTTGCCACCGGCATTCACCTGTACGGCGGGCGAAGTGGCCGAACCGCTATAGCTGCCTTTCAACCGGTTGTCGCCGATCAATTCGATATCGGCAGGGGCACTTATTTCAAGTGCGGGTTTGTCGGAAGCGGTCTGTACGCCGATACCGTTCAGGCTCAGGTAAGCAGTTTCCGAACCGGATGCAATCACCAGCCGGTTATCCTTGCCGCTATCGCGGTCGACGGTTCCGTAAACGGCGATGCGTTTGGACGCATTGGTTCCGGCGAAAGAAGAGACGTAGCTTTTCGATCCGTAGGTCACGTCGGCACTCCCTGTCCCGTTGGGTGTAATGGTGATCGTCCCGTTGCCGATGTTGAGCAGCGGCGAGGCGGCCACCGTGTTTGAATGGTTGGCAGCTACCGCAAGCGATGCTTCGGCAAACTGTTCGGTCGTGGTAGGAAGCACGTCCGAAAGGGTGACCGTCTGCTGGTTGGCCGGCAGCCAGAGGCAAGCGTTGCCTTTTGCCGTATTCGTTCCTGCCTGATAGACGGTCTGGGCGTTGCCTATGCGATAGGTCAACCGTCCGCTGTTTTGAGTCGGCAGATTGGTTACGGTAGTCCGGTAGACTTGCTGGCCGTTCATCTTCATCGCACCCAGGTTGTTGGCATCGATCTCGGTATAGACCAGGCCGCCGAGGGTGGTAGTACCTTCCAGTTTACCGCTGCCGTTACTCGTCAAAGTCAGCCTGTGGTTGCCGGCATCTATCGTTTTATCACCGCTTAACGTATATGTTTGCAGGTCGAACGTCATGTCTGCATTTCCCTGCGGCAGCGTGATCACCTCGTTGGAGGCGGCATAGCTGTCGATCAGTTTAACGGTCTGCCCGTCGGCAGCGCCTGAAAACGCTCCGGATATCGTTTTGTAACGGCTCAATGTTCCCGACGAGGCATTTTCAATCAGGGCCTTGTAGGTTTGCAAGTCCAATTCATCGCCGTGTTTGGTACCGGCAGGAACATCTGCATAATAATATTTGGTTACTCCTCCAAGAGGTGTCGCATCCATCGAAAACTCGTCTGTCGTACCCTTTACCAACCAGAAATAGTAAGGATAGGTAGAGGCCGAACTAAAGCTACGTTGATTATCCGTCAACACTGTCGTTCCCTGCCGGAAGTTTTTCGCAGTTCCCAAAGCAGAATTACTCACTTTAGTCCAGTAAACAGGCACTTTATCGCCACCATTTTCTTTCAATGTGACTTCAGGAAGGTTCAAAACGCCGTATGCGCTCGATTCTATTTTCTTCAGGTAGCCTCCCTGCATCACTATAGCCGGCTTAAATGAAGTGGGTGTATTCGACACGCCGTTCTTGATCGAGAGCAAGCCGCTATTGATCTCCAACACTCCTCCACCGTCGCTCGTAACCGTATGGCCATTCATGTCGAATGTGATATTTTTGGTCGATATGTTTTTTTCAGCAGACAATAACGGATAATCGTGTTTGAGAGTAAGTACATCGTTTTCCGTAGAAGCATCGAGTGCTTCTTTGATCGAGAAATAATAATAGTCGGTTGCAGCCTTTTTTTTATAGACGATCGTTGGAGCCTGATTATTATGGTTGTTCTTTACGACATCTACGTAAACTTTTTCTCCATTGATCGTCATTTCTCCCACATCCTCATCTTCACACATCCAGAAATAAAAATATCCGTCGATGGGACGGGCATAGAAGGTACGTGTCTGGAACTGTACAGGCGCTTTTTTTACTATATAGGAACACTGATAATCCCTATCATTCGAGAGACCGAAGGCACGAACTTTGACCTGATACAGATCAACACCATAATCATCACGCATTTTTGCCATTGGTTTGGACATATAAACAGAACCACCGTTTATATCGGAAATATCACTATTGCCACCGGTATTGTCCATATCGACCGCTTTCGTATCAGATTTAATTCTGGATGTTCCATAATAACTATAGAACTTGTCGATTGCATAATTATTCACCGAATGGATATCTGCATTCAATTTTCCGAGTTCTGTAGTATGACCTAAATAAACAATATCATTGTTCCCATTATATGAATTAGCCCCTTCTCCAACCCCAAATCCATTTATTGAATAGGCTTTCACATTACCTCCAAATAAATTACAAGCCTGGTTATAGCTTCCACCCTCTTTTCCTCCCCCGATGGCGGCCCCATTTTCAGAAAAGCAATCGACACTTTTTGCATTAATATTGAGATCACCAAGGCTGTGCATCTCCATTCCTCCGCCGATACCTGCTCCATCTACTGCTGTACATTTTACAACGGCAGTACCAGCACTGACATTATCATTACTTGTCAACCAAACATCTGGCATCCACCCGGCATATCCACCTCCTATACCGGCCCCTTTGCCAGTAGATGTGACTGTTACGGAGCCGCCACTTATCTGCACCCGGTTATCGTCGCCTCTCTTATCGTTGCAATAGGCTGCCGAGCCGATACCTGCCCCGTCTTCCGAATGAACAGTGACTTTTCCGCCTGTCTGGAGGTAGTTACCGGCAAGGCCACCACGTAAATCTGTTTTCGAAGTTATCCCAGTACTCCCGCCACCGATACCGGCTCCACCACCGGTAACTGTAACGTTGACAGTGCCTCCGGATATTATGATATTACCACCTTGTCCTCCTTTACCATACAGACTAAATCCTCCGCCAATACCCGCAGCACCACCGTTTCCTGTAGCATTAACGGTACCGCCTTCAATCCGAATGGTACCACCAGATCCGGCATTCATTTTTCCAGGTTGAAAGAGATTTCGGTAAGAATTACCTCCGCTACCGATACCGCATCCATACTTTCCTCCTGTAGCATTTACCGTACCGGATTTAATAATTACAGTACCATTATCATACGGCACACCACTACTAGTATTATAATTGATAAGAGAACCTATGCCCGGACAATAATCAGACTCTGCTATTGCGTCTAATGTACCAGGTCCCGTAATAATCAATACCACAGATTTATTGGATATTGCTATAGCAGGTCTTTTTTCTGTATTCCTAACTGTCAACTTACCCTGAACCTCGATAGTAAAAGTTGAATTATACGATTCTACAGTTATATGTGTAAGAGATACATTACCTTGAAAAATACATTTTTTATTGAATGCGCTTATCCTCATTCGATACTTAGTTGCATTACCTTTAATGATATAGGTATCAACATCCGGTACTTGAGCTTCTAACCAAAGATTAATTCCACTACCCAACGACCACCCATCCGCTTCTGAGCTATCCCCATCTTTCAATTGATCCAAATCGATCGTAACCGTCCTTGCTTCTACGGCAGCCATATTGACAAGAGCCAGCATCGAAACCATCAAAAAGGCAATTACCGGTTTTGAAGTTCTCCGCCACAGGTCGGTTGAGCCTGTAGCCATTATCTTTTCCACTTTATGAAACCACCACCCTATATAAAACAAAAAAAGCAACAAGCCACTTCGTTGCCTGTCGCATTGCTGCTTATCTACCATATTCATACTCCCTATATTTTTTTAGTAAACACTTCTATTCTATTTTATCTTTGTTCAAATCTTTTAGAAAAGCAATTCCCGGACGGAACTTCGCTGTCCGGCGGGAAGGGACCGTTTTCGGCTCGCCCGTTTTGGGGTTACGTCCGGGGCGTTCCGTTTGTTGTACCGGATAAAAGGCGCCGAAGCCTTGAAACATCAGTTTGTCGCCCTGCTGCAATACGGCAGTAGTCGTCCGGAGCAGACTGTCGAGCACGGCACGCACCTGACAGGTGTCGATGCCTGTATCGGCAGCCAGTTGCCTGATAAGTTCTTGTTTGTTCATCTTTTTATTGTTTTGAATTTATTTATCCGAAAATTGGTTCCCTTCGGTGCAACCGCACAGGTTCCCCTGCCGGGAACCATCCTTTCGCTGCATCGGGAACGCCCCGGTTCCTGCAAGGGGAACGCCGGGGGTCCGGGTACGGCGAAAGGACGGGGCGTACTTATTCGATCTCGGGACGGTCGCCGCCGCCACTGCCGTCGCCCACAAATACAGAGGTGGAAATGACACGGGGAGTTTTGCGTAAAGCGTTCTTCCCTTTCATATACTGGGTAGTTATCGTGAGTTCGTAAGTTCCGTTCCCTAGTTCGGAAGGAACGATAAAGATCAGTTTGCCGGGATCGTTGGTGCTGAACATGTCGTTGCCGAGTTTGACAACGGCATCGGTAGCGGTATTGCGAAAAGTGATCCCCACCGTTTCATTGTCGCCCACCACACGGAGGTAAGCACCGAAAATAGCGAAGTTGCGTCCGGGTGTCATGCTGCCGTCGGTCATATTGTTGCTGCGGTCTTCCACACCGCTGATATACATCACGTCGGCCTTTTCACCCTTTATGACAACTTCTGTCTTTGCGATCTCTTCGCGTATCATTTTATCTTGTATGAAAGAGACGTAAATCCCGTTCTTTTCGGGGTTCCAGATGCCTTGTTCGATAATTCCGGTAAAACGGGGCACTGCATGGAAGAGTCCGGTATTGACGTTAAAGCCGTTCATCAGGAAGCGTGCCACAATACGTTGAAAGAGTGTAACGACATGAGTCATAGTCTCTTGCCTGAGCCCTGTATCTTCTTCAAGCATCTCTTTGTAGATTTCTTCAAGCCCGGCATCACCTGCGGGGTCCAGTACCAGAATCCGGTCTTTCGGATCTGCCGTTAAGCTGTTGTCTGCCAGCCATCCGCGTAATTTGTTTTGCATACTAGTGTTTTTTATGGATTATTGTAACTGATCCGAATAATAAACGACCGTTTTGTAAAAAATAAAAATGACTAAAAAAAACGATCGTTTTTTTTAGTCATTTTCGCGAAGCTGGCATTTTTCGAGGGGAAATTCCAAAGTTCTTGATTTTTAGGCGATAATAAACAAATAAAAATTTGGACGCTATTTATAAAAAGCATAGATTTACAGACAAATAAAAACGATCGTTTTAGCTAGTCATTTTGATAATTAAAGTATTCTTACTAAAATATAATTCTTCATATATAGGAATATTTAAACAATCACTAACTTCATCTATTTTTGAACACATAGTATATTACCAGACAGAGATACAGATGAGCTATATGCCATACAAAAGATTGTGAACGATTTTGCAATTTATCCCTACAAACGACAGATATTGTTTGTAAACGACACTATTAAGCCTGCAAACAAATTCCCCATCTCTTTACAGTTCAATACATTACACACATATATATGCCTACATCGCTTATAATTCAAAGTATTTTATATAGATTTGCGAAGTTATATCTCCTAAGTCTTACAGGCTGAAAAAATAGGAGGATACACTTATTTTATTATCTCTTAAAATCAGCAGTATAATTATGGGTAAAAAACACAAATATCAACAAGCTTCAATAAAAACAGAAAGTCGAACTCCAATGCCAACCGGATCAACCCGTAGTATTCATCAGGTGCTGGGACAGCCAACAGAAGCACCGACTCTCACCTCATTACAACCAGAAATACCAGATCTCACCGTTCCCAATCCAGAAAGCAAGGCTCAAGTTAACAGTATATTGGAACAGGGAACATCTCCGGCACCGAATCCCCAACAATTAACTATCCAAGAAGAAATAGCACAACACATAAATACATTTTTTAAACCTGCACAAGCAAAGCTTCAAAAAGGGGATACCCCTACAGCGGAAAAAGTATTAGAAAACTGTAATCCTGCATACCACAAAGAATTGCTTCGTATATTGACAGAAAACAATAAGAAGGATATAAGAAGGGTCTGTTACGCTCTATCGACAAAGCTTGCTACGATATTGAAGGGTATTAAAGATTGGGAGTTTAAGTTGCTTATCCAGTTGATACAGAACGTAACTATCCAAGAACAACAGAACACGAAATCACTCACCAGCAGTAATACGACTGTTAATCCGGTCTCTTTGTCCCAAGAACAATGGTACGCAAATATCCTCCGAATAACACAAAATCAACTATTGCTAAACCTTCCAAATGAGGTACTCAGATTTGCTGCTATCGAAACGATGGAGGAGGCAGATGTAGATAAACTGATAGATGGAGTATTCCAAAAAAGAGCTAAAGAGAAGATCAATGCCATTACAGCAATGGCATCGAAAAGAAA
The DNA here is from genome assembly GCF_003479515.1 of Parabacteroides sp. AF14-59. NCBI lineage: Bacteria > Pseudomonadati > Bacteroidota > Bacteroidia > Bacteroidales > Tannerellaceae > Parabacteroides > Parabacteroides sp. AF14-59. Next base: position 50,899 of record NZ_QUHH01000023.1, read on the forward strand.
TGCCAACTTCCTTCTGTCAATAGATGAGATAATCGATTTTACACTGCTTGTTAATTTCACAACACCGAATTATTACGGGTTGTTTGCTCATGATTTTCCCCCCAGACTGCGACTACGTCCTTTCGAGGACATCATAAAAGTGGCTCAATGCGCACAGAACTGGAATAAATGGCAGAAAGCAATCTATTCTTTTGCCGCCATGCCCCCAGAATGGGATATAGACCATGTAATCGAACTAATGAACGGGAGCAATATGTACTCCAATGAATATTCGACTATCGTGGAACTAGTGAAAGCAGCTCCCAAACGCCTGGCGAATAAGCCGGATACCGTAATAGAGCTCCTTAAGCTATCTTGGGATATGACCGCATTGATTAAAATTGTCCAAAGTTTCGAGCAGACTTCCCCATCCGAAGAAACCTTATTAAAGTTGTGTAAACTCTCATTGCTCAAAAACAGGTATGAGATTATTGACTGTTTGATAAAAACATTAGAAAAGAATAAACTGGAGCGGATCTCGGAGATGATTCCATTGCTCAAAAAAGCGGAAGGGTTGGCAGCATTGGTTAACTTATGCAAATCAAGTACTCATTTCCTGACTCTGCTAGAAACATGGCCCCTGACTGATATAGCAAATGTATTCAATGAGATGTGCCTTACGTCTACCACTGCCAACGACATGACTTATATATTTGATCTGACTGCCACTTATACACTATTACCGCCAAATGTCAAAATGGCGGTAATGGCTTGTAAGTCCTATAGTCCTAATTGGAGTGAGGTATACGATTATTACAATATTTTTTTAACTAATTTTATCGGAACATTGTCTACTCCTACTTCCCAGATTGAGTTTACAAATCAAAGTTGTAAGGTGCTCATTGAGCCTGATAGAATTGTTCACATAGCAGCAGGACACACTTTTGAATATATTGATTATGCAACAGCTATGCGTCGTGATGGCTTTGATAAGTATTCAGATGGTCAGCAGATTTCCTTTTTTCAACCTAAGACTCCATTAATATCGACTATTACAACATTGATTCAAGAGTCAGACTTTCTAAAGGATGTCAAAAATCATACTAGAACAAAAGAACATCATTCGTTTCGTACTTCTTCCGGCTATTTTATTGCTTATAAAACAACTGGTTCTAAAACAGCTTATATTACGACTATCTATCCATTGAAAAATGCAGTAATGATTTTTGGAAATACAGTGTTAGCAATAGGGACGTTGCAAGGAAAACTATAAATAGAGCATAAGACAAGCTATACACTGGCTGTTTCATGAATAAGGTTTTAGTGTGATAATAAAACAGGCAACCTGGTATAGATCGCCTGCTATATATAAATGTATAGTGATTATAGTGCCTGTATCTCCGATTCGGTAAGGCCGGTGGCTTGCATGATGACTTCCAGAGGAAGTTGCATTGTTTTCATGTTGAGGGCGGTTTGACGGAGACCTTCGTTATGACCTTGTTTCAGTCCTTGTTTCATACCCTGCTCTTTGCCTTGCTTCATACCCTGTTTCAAACCTTTCTCTATACCTTGTTCAAAGCCTTTCTTTATTCCTCTCTCTTCGGCATAGTCGATCGTATTCTTATAGTCTCGGTAACGTTTCAGTGCTTCGTCGTACTGGATACGTTCTTCTTTGCTCAGGTTAGCCACGTCAGCAACCGCCAGCAGTTTGTCGAATACGGCTTTTTGTGCCTTGAAAGGCATTCTGTCTAATGTATCCATATGCTTTAATAAATATAACCAACGTTCAAAATCTGTTTCACAATCATCTGCTTCTTTCGTGAACCACGGTAATTCCAGATAAACCTGGCGGATCTTGTTACTGAACATTTTACCTGTTTCACGGTCTGCTAATATAACATCGGTACGGAACTTGGAGTTTATGCCCATTTTATAGTTTAACAGAAATATTCCATAGACAGGACAAAGACTAAACTTCCAATCTTTCCCTCTTTCACCCTGGTTACTGATAGAACGAGCCAAATAATAAAGGCCACGATCGTAAAAGTAAGGCTGGGAACCATTTTGCATCTCAACCAAAAAAAGGTTTCCTTTTTCATCTTTACAATGAATGTCGAAGATGACTCCACGACCTTCCACTGTCTCAGGATGCAGCATCGGATTCAGAAAGGATATGTCAATAATATGACGCTCACCTTTCAACAACTCATTCAAAAAATCAATTAATAACTCTTTGTGTACTTCTTGACCGAATATACGGTGAAAACCGAAATCGGTAAAGGGATTGATAAACTTTCCCATAATTATTAGGATTTTGGATATTACCACCCAATAGCGGGTAGTGCGCAAATGTAAGGATTCTTTTTGAAAATCGGTGAAGATATGTTGAGAAATACATAATATGAGCACCGAATCACATACGTAACATGGCATGCACTGAACCTGGATTTCCAATTCGGTAATCGTTGCATTAAGAGAAACATATTATTAAGAATATTTCTCTACCTTTGTGAAAGTATCATTTTCAATCAGGTAAATTATGGCACAGCTTTATCCCATCGGCATACAGAACTTCGAAAGTCTACGTCAAGATAATTATTTATATATTGATAAGACAGAAATGATTTATCAGCTAGTAACAACCGGACGTTATTACTTTCTGAGTCGTCCGCGTCGCTTCGGTAAAAGTTTACTTATTTCTACGCTTGAAGCTTATTTCTTAGGAAAGAAAGAGCTATTTGAAGGGTTGGCTATCGAAAAGCTGGAGAAGGACTGGATACAGTATCCGGTTATTCATCTTGACCTGAATGCCAAGAAGTTCGATACAGAAGAAGATCTGATACGGTTGGTCGACCGGCAATTGCTGATCTATGAAGCAAAATATGGTTCCAGCCCTGCCGACCAAACGATTGATGACCGCTTTTTCACCCTGATCCGACTGGCTTACGAGAAAACCGGACAGCGTGTTGTCATCCTGATAGACGAATACGACAAACCGATGCTGCAAGCTTTAGATAACGAAGAGCTCCAGCGGGAATATCGTGAGACTTTGAAGGCTTTCTACGGCGTGATGAAGAGCATGGACGGATATATTAAGTTCGCTTTTCTGACGGGGGTAACCAAGTTCGGGAAAGTGAGCGTGTTCAGCGACCTGAACAATCTGATGGATATATCGATGGACAGAAGATATATAGAAATATGTGGGATAACGGACAATGAAATACACACCAGTCTTGAGGAAGGGGTTCGCGAGTTAGCCGCCACTCAGGATATGACATACGAGGATGCCTGCAAAGAATTGAAAGAGAATTACGACGGATATCATTTTACTCATAACAGCATCGGACTTTATAACCCATTCAGTTTACTGAATACTTTTGCCAAAAAAGAATTTGGAAGTTACTGGTTTGAAACAGGCACGCCAACCTATCTGATAACACTACTGAAGCGTTCAAACTACAACCTGTATAATATGGCTCATACGGAGACTGATGCGGATGTGTTAAACAGTATAGACTCGACCTCGACCAACCCCATCCCCGTGATCTACCAGAGCGGGTACCTGACCATTAAAGGATATGACCGCGAATTTGGAATCTACCGACTCGGATTTCCCAACCGCGAAGTGGAAGAGGGATTCATGAAGTTCTTACTGCCTTTCTATGCCAATACGAACAAAGTGGATTCGTCTTTTCAGATCCAGAAATTCGTACGGGAAATACGAAGCGGGGATTAGGTGTGAACTTCAGTAATAAAACACGGAATATAGAAGAGTGGAAGGTAGTGGAGGAAAAACTTATAACTCTATATCATCTCCCGAAATAATCCCGTTCATGATGGCGTAGAACGTTAAACCGGAAACGGTTTTGATACCTAATTTAGCAGTGATGTTCTTACGGTGGGTAAGGACTGTGTTGAGGCTGATGCTTAGTTTGTCCGCTATCTCCTTGTTAGTGATACCTTTTACGATCAACTGGAGAACGTCGGTTTCGCGGGTGGAGAGGTCTTTGTTCGTGTCGCCGGATAGATTGCCGGAATTGTCGTTGGCTAATAAGAGCTGCAACTGCTCGATGATGATCTCCTGGGAGGCTTTTACTGTAATATGGTTTGTAGTGGATATACCTCCGTCACCTTCTGCACCATCGATCAAGACGATTGTTTTACTACGGCGGGGCAGGAAAAAGTCGCCATTCATAACCTGGGTTTCGGGAGAGGTAAAATAGTAATCGAACGTATCGTTGCAACCGGCAACATTAAAGGCTTCGAACGTTGGGAACCAACACACTTCCACCGGAGGGAAATAGTCGGTTAACAAGCTCTGAAGGCCAATGCTCTGTAAAGTATCGGATAAAATGATCGCTATTTGCCTGGTTTTATGCATCAATACGGACTATTTACATAATTTCTCCATAGCTGAAACCATCGGAGTCAGAATACGGTAACGGATACGGTTATGCTGTTTGATGTCTTTTTCAAGGCTGCTGATACCGAAGATCACGGCATAACATAAATTCTCATTATAATCGCCCGAAAGATGTTTGACCATGATGCCTTTCAAGTCGGAAAGCAGTGCTTCGATAGGATCCTCCAACCGCTGTTCACCACTAAGCTGGAGCACTCCGGTCTCGTCGGAAGCCTGGCAACCGTTGATCTTTTCACTTAATGCCTGGCAATACGGGAACCATACTTTGTCGTCTTTCTCGATACGCGCTGTCAGTTCTTCTTTGAAAGAAGAGAAGAACTTGCCGATCAGGTTCAACGTATTATTTCCCGGGGTACTCATAGAGATAAAAGAAGTAAGATGCCGCTCTATGTTCGGCAGTTGATAACGTAAATAATACTGGTTGGTCTTGGTCAGGTAATCGATAATCTGTGAAGTATGGAATGTCTGCAACTTCCTCTCCGGGAAATATTCCTCATTCAGAAAGGTGTTGATCACCGTCAGCAGGAAATCCGTATCCAGCTGATATTCGTCACAGATCGTTTTCACCGATTTATCCCCTAATCCGAGGCGGATACCGAACCGGTTGATTACAGGAATGAGTGAGGGATGTTCTTCCACCACCTCACTCATTTGCATATTAGGATATACTAAAGGCATAATTTATGCTTCTTCCCATTGTTTGCGCAAGAGTTCCACTGCGGCAGGAACAACGATATTACGATCGCCCTGGCATCCGCATTCGAAACTTACGTATTTGTCATAACCCAGCATCTTCAATCCTTTGAAGCCGTCTACATAGTTATCTGCGTCACCGTCTTCACCCGGCATGCTACGACGTTTGCGGCTTGCCACATGCACGTGTTGCAGATAGTCGCCACCCGAAATGAACGCTCCCATATCGGAAGTTTCTTCCCAGGTCATGTGCCAGAAGTCACCCATGCAACGCACACCCGGATTATTGATATCCCGGCATACGGAAGCAGCATCGGCCACCTGGCGCATATAGAAACATTCTTTGCGGTTCAGAGGTTCAAAAATTACTGTCGTTCCGTTCTGTGCAGCATGGTTACCCATCTCCGTGAACTGTTCGCACAGAAAGTCGCGGGTTTCCTGGTTATGAGGAAGCGCAGGAACCTGGCCGTTGAAAGCAGGAACGATAATAACACCAGTCGACCCCAGTTCGCCGGCAGCCGTGATGATTTCCTTCATCGTATCCATACATTGCTTGCGGATAGCCGGATCGGTAGAAAGAATAAAACCGTCGAAACCTGCACAAATGGCACTGACTTTGATATCACGACCATTCAGAGCTTGCTTGATCTCGCTTACACGGTCTTTCAAACCACGTCCGCCCGGCTCGAAACCGACAACACCCAGCTTCTCCATATAGTCCAGCTTCTGGTTCAGGTTTTCACCCGGCGCAATGCCTTCCTGGAAAGAGATGTTCAGTTTAGCCTTCGTGTTACAGCAAGACTTTGTCTCCGGACATTTCTCGTCCGAAGCAGCCTTACCGGCACAGGAAGCCAACGCACCGGTGCTAACGGCTGCTACCGCAGCACCGGATAAAGTTGTTCTTAAAAAGTTTCTTCTATTCAGAGTCATAACTTATTTCTTTTGATCGAGAGGTTTACCCGGAACCGGAACAGTAAATGTGCTCATATCCATCTTACCCAGATTCAGGTCTTTCGGAGTATAATCCAATGGAGATGCAGTCATGGAATCCCATGTTGTTTCTGCACCGGAGTAAGCCGATTCACGTCCCATAATAGCAGCCATATTTGAAACAGCTGTTTCAGATGCCTGCTGAAGCGGTTTGTTGCCACGGATGCTGTTAATCCAGTTTACATGTTCCAGTGTATACGGGTCAGTCTGCTTGAAGTTTGCTTTCTCTGCTTCGTAATCGTATTTCCAGATCACATTGCCTGCAAGGTCTTTGATCTCCATAGTAGAGCTGTCCCATGAGCCTTTCGTACCCTGGACAAATTCGCTTACATTGCTCACGCAACCGTCAATCTGACGACACATACTATGCATATGGATACCGTTCTCCATAGTGAAGTCGATACTGAAATTATCATACTGGTCACCGGTAATACGACGCTGGCGAGAACCGAAACCGACAGCCTTAACAGGTTTCAGCCCGCTGAACCAGGTAAATACGTCGATATTATGTACATGCTGCTCAACAATATGGTCGCCGGATAACCATTTCCAGTTCACCCAGTCTTTGATCATATATTCGCAATCGTTCCATTCTTTCTGACGTTCGCGGAACCATAACATACTCTGGTTCCAGTAAACCGTACCGCCAGTGATCTCACCGATCATACCTTCCATGATCTTTTTGTAAGATTCTACATAAGAACGCTGATGATGACGTTGTGTACCTGTGATTACGCGAAGATTCTTAGCTTCTGCCTGTTTAGCTGTAGCCATAATCGTACGATAACCTGCCGGATCTACACAGATCGGTTTTTCCAGGAACGAATGCTTTCCTTTTTCTGTTGCATACTGGAAATGTACCGGACGGAATACGGGAGGAGTTGCAATGATCACAACATCTACCCCACTGTCTATTACCTGTTTATAAGCATCCAGACCTACAAAACGCTTGTCGGCCGGTATATCGATATTCTTTTCTTTTTTCAGCTTGCCTGCCAAATCATCTACTCTTTCCTGAAAAGTATCGCCCAATGCTATGATCGTTAGACCATTCGCTGCATTCAGGAAGTTGAAAGCTGCACCGGAACCGCGTCCGCCACAACCGATAACACCGGCTTTCAGTTCTTTTCCGTCTGTTGCCAGGTCGGGCAATTCAGGAATATAATAAGTACCCGGTTCTTTCAGCGGTTTCAAAGCATCTGCTTTTTCTCCTCCGCCACATGAGGTTAAAACCACACTTGCTGCGCTACCTGTACCGATTGCACCCAGGGCACCGGCCATCGCTGAGCTCTTTAAAAATGATCTTCTACTGATACTGTTTTCCTTTTTCATGATATAGCAAAATTTTAAAGAATTGATATTATTTTTACACTAGTCTACTTGATTGATGAATCCGGCTCGCAAACTACGCGGAAACCAATACCACGTATGTCAGAGTACCACCAGATACTTTTTGGCTGCTGCGGGTCGGTCTTTAACCACGCTTCATGTTTTGTATAATCACGGGCTGCCGAGCGCAGATCTGCAGCATCGGAAGTATAGTTACCTCCACGTACTACCCATTCTGTTCCATCGGTTACCAACGGATCTGTTACAGATTCGCCCCCCTTGCTGTAAGCTTCAGGATCATACTTGTCTGCACAGTATTCCATGACATTACCCAACATATTTTTTAAACCGAACGGATTGGCTTTCACCATTTCCGGTTCTTGTGTCTTATTCTTACTGTTCTTGCTGTAAATAACGAACGAGCTGATGCTGTCGGTTTTTGCATCAAAGAACTTACGCCAGAATCCCTGATCAGAGAAATCTTTCGGGCTGCCGCTAAAGAAGTAAGGAGTTTCCGTACCGCCACGGGCTGCATACTCCCATTCGGCTTCAGTCGGCAAACGATATTTCTTACCTGTCTTCTTCGATAACCACTGACAGAATGTTTCTGCCGCATAATGTGTCATCGTGATAGCCGGACGGTCACCGCCACCCCAACCCTGGTCGGGGAATCCGAACGGAGGTGTCGGACCGGATATGGCATCTACATCGGGATTGCTGTTGTTTGCATATACAGTTTCGGGAGGAGTACGTCCTTCACTCATCGTACTTCCATAGAATGACCAGTATTGATCCCAGGTCACTTCCACTTCTGCCATAAAGAACGGACTGACTGTCACATTACGGACAGGAGCTTCATCCGGCTGATGGAACGGTTCCTTGCTGGTACTACCCATTTTGAATGAACCGCCGGGAACGGCAACCATTTTGAATGACACCGGAGTTCCGGGTATCTGTTCTACATAGTCGGAGAAACTTGTTACCTGCGCAGGTGCTTTAAAATACAAACTGGTATCGACAACCGAAGAGCCGGCTGCCAGTCCGGGAATACCGGTCAGCTTCGAATGGTTGTAATTCGGATTATAGTGTCCTGCATCCAAGTGACAGCTGATACATTGTAAGTCCAGTTTCTTTTCATTCTCATCATAATAAAGGTGCGCGGTAATCCCATCGTTTGTTATTCCTTCCGGGAACAAATTCTGGTGACACTCTTTACATGATTCGTTCGGGATATACTTAACGGCATGGTCCAGTTCCGACTTTACATCCCAGTCAAAATCGGCACTGTCTTTGGTCATATAAGACCAAACATCTTTCAAACCCAACTTAGCTTTTGCCGTATAATGGTTCCAGGTATCGTTTTTAGGCGGAAGGTGACAGTCCACGCAATGTACTTTCACACCGCTTCTGTTATTGACATGCTTTGATAACTTCCAGCTATTTTCCACATGCGGATGCACATGACACATCATACAGGATTCGTCGGAGGAAAAATAGACAGAAGTATTATAAGCCAGGATCATTACCCCGGCACCAAAAACCACTCCTGCAAGAAGCATAAAGGTCTTTCCTTTAAAAAAACTCTTCTTCTTCTGGTCTGATGAATATCGATTAGAATTTTTGTTAGTAGCCATCTGTTTTATGGTATTCAATTTTACACTTAGTCTAAGATTAGATTTAAAAATCGGCAATAAAAGTAGTATTTTCCTTAATATAAAGAAAGCATACGAGGCGATTTAACGTAATACGTAAACGGATTATGCTTTTTTTAATTATTTTCAGGAATATGAAATAAAATCGAAAAGCTGGAAGAGTCGACATCCGTATCAACCCTTCCAGCTGTTATAATTATATCAGAGATTCGATTGGATAGGTGTCATAATGAAAGTAAACTCATAATCACCATAAGGCAAACGATATTTCTCCAACGGAAGTGCCCCCCAACTGTTCACACAACCTAGTCCCATCTGTACCTTATCGATACAAAGATTGGTATAATCGACTTTCGGAACAAGTTCGGAGTGTCTCTGATCTTTCTGTACACCATCGTCCAGCGATTCGATCGAATAATTCAATGCAGAAGCAGAGAACGGAGCCTCGGCAACGAACATCAAACCATTACCACCTTTATTCGTCTGTTTCCACCAACGGATATCTGTTTTCGTACCAGTTTCCTGCGGACGGATATAAGAATAAAACTGTTCATCAACTGTCTGGCTGAATTTACCCAGATCGGTCACATTGTTACGGTCAGAATAGTTTTCCCACGGACCACGTCCATAATATTTGATCAGCGACATTTCTTCCGGCATCTGCATTTGCATACCGAAACGGAACATATCGGATACTTTAGCCGACTTATCGGCAACCATCTTCTGGGATACTTTCACTGCACCTTCATTATTTATAGTATAGGAAACGGATAATTTTGCCGATACGGCATCCATCGTATATTCCGCATTGACTACCGCCTGACCGTTTTCGATCTTATTCGTTAATGAAGTCAGTTTCAGCCCCGGTTCTTTCCATGCCGCATATTTATTCTGCAAACCGGCTCCCATATCATTATCGGTCGGAGCACGCCAGAAATTCGGTGTCAGTTTACCGCCTTCATCGATCAAAGCCAACCCCTTCACATCGTATTTGCAAAGGAATCCGTCGTGTTTGCTAAATTCGATCAGGAAGTTTTCGCCGGAAACGATCAGATAATTATAATCGTTTTCCCTGATCGTCGGAGTTACAGTGGCAATGTTCACTTTCTCCACATTAGCCAGTTTCAGTTCCGGCGCTTTGTATGGACGAACCACCAGCTGATTCTTTGCGACTGTATATCCGGCAGGCAACATCGTTTCCGCCTTTTTCAGTTTGAATGCGACATTCAGCAGCAATTCTTTACATTTACAGATTCCCTCCGTACTGTAATTCAGTTTAACGGATTTTGTTTGCTGCGGAGCCACTTCCATATCTTTGATCATACCGGTCTGTACAACTTCGCCGTCAGCCAGCAGTTCCCATTCAGCATAGTAGCCATCCAGATCACGGAAGAAGTTTTCATTATAAACATTCACAACGCCATTCGCCAGGTCCGAAGGAGTAACCCAGATCGACTGGTAAATATGGCCTACTTCATGCATATGCGGATTCGGCTTACGATCCGGACTGATCAAACCGTTATCCAGGAAGTTATTATCGGTAGCGTCATAACGGTTAAAGTCACCCCCATAACCATAAAATTCAACACCTTCTTTATTCTTTGTACGTAAAGACTGATCGACAAAGTCCCAGATAAAACCACCCTGATACTTCGGATACTTACGGACAAGATCCCAATATTCTTTGAATCCACCCTGCGAGTTACCCATTGCATGTGCGTATTCACACTGGATAAGCGGTTTATCTACATTGCTATTGCAATACTCATCGCTTCTCTTATAATCCAGATACATCGGACAGTAGATATCGGTAAACTCATTCTTACCTGCCTGTTCGTACTGAACGGCACGGCTCTTGTCTTCATTCTTGATCCAGGTATAGCATGCTTCAAAGTTCGGCCCGAAACCTGCCTCATTACCCAGCGACCAGAAAATAATGGACGGATGGTTGAAACCACGTTGTACATTACGCTGGTTGCGTTCCATATGAGCTTTTGCATACGCCGGATTCTTAGCCAATGTTTCTTCGCCATATCCCATACCGTGAGATTCTACGTTGGCTTCGGCAACGACATAGATACCATATTCATCGCACAGGTCATACCATAAGTTTGCATCCGGATAATGGCAGGTACGGACTGCATTGATGTTAAACTCTTTCATTACTTTGATATCCTGCAGCATACGCTCGCGGGATACGACATAACCTCCGTCGGGGTCCATCTCATGACGGTCCGCTCCTTTGAACAATACCGGCTGGCCATTCACCAGGATCTGGCTGTTCTTCAGTTCGATCTTACGGAAGCCGACTTTCACCGGAATTACTTCCAACTCTTTATTACCGTCTTTCAATGTGGCAACCAGCGTATACAGGTTCGGAGTTTCTGCGGTCCACTTCAGCGGATTGGCGACTGCGATATCAGTCGATACCTTACCAGCCCCCTTCAAAGATGCAGTAGCCACAGAATTGCCCTGTTTATCCAGCAGTTTCACATCTACAACGCCGCTACCTTTCAGGTTTACACTCACATTTAACGTAGCATCCTTATACTGGGCATCCAGATCCGGAGTTACACGGATATCCTGGATATGCTTCGGATTACGGGCATACAGATAGCAATCGCGCCCTACACCACATAAACGCAGGAAGTCCTGGTCTTCCAGATAAGTACCGTCACACCAACGGAAAGTCTGGAATGCGATCAGGTTCTTACCCGGTTTCAGATATTTCGTCAGGTCAAACTCAGCTTCCAGCTTACTGTCTTCGCTGTAACCGACATACTGGCCATTCACCCAAAGATACATATTGGAAGTCACCGAGCCGAAATGAGCGAATATTTCTTTTCCTTTCCAGTCTGCCGGAACTACGATTTCCTTACGGTAAGAACCGACATGATTATTTTCTACGGGAATTTCAGGCGGGTTGTTCTTGAACTGGTTCCGCCACGCATATCCTATATTTACATACAACGGATCACCGAAACCATTCAGTTCCCATATCCCCGGAACCGGCATATTCGCCCAGCCTTTATCATTGAAACCGACCTGATAAAAATCTGTCGGACGGGCATCGGCATCTTTCACCCAGTTAAATTTCCAGGTTCCATTCAAAGTCATAAAATTACCTGACGATTCCTTACATCCCTTTAACGCTGCATCCTCTGTTTCGAACGCAAAATAGTTAGTATGCATCGGAGCACGGTTCACCGCATTCACGTTCGGATCTCTCCACTCATTTTTTTGAGCGAATGCTGTTATTCCAACGAGGGAACAACAGCAAACTAACATTTTAAATTTCATTTCTATCTTTGATTTACTACTGTGGCGGTAATCAATCCACCCATTTCTGCCATTTCACATTTTCATTGTATCCGGCTTCCACCATTGTTTCAATGAATTGCATACCTCTCACACCGTCATAAACAGTCGGGAAATCCAGACATTCTTCGCATGGAGTTTCTCCCTTCTTGATACTCATCACGGTATGGGCAAAATTCCGGTAGATATTAGCAAAAGCTTCGATGAAACCTTCCGGGTGACCACCCGGCGTACGTGTATTCATTTTAGCCGTATCGCCGATAAAACCGTTGTTTCCCATACGGATCACCTCAGTCGGCTTATTCGACCATTTGGCGTATAAAGTGTTCGGTTCCTGCTGCTGCCATTCCAGACCGCCTTTATCGCCGTAAATACGGATACGGATGTTATTTTCTTCCCCGGCAGCGATCTGCGATGCGGTAAGCGTTCCAACAACCCCGTTCTCATAACGCAGGAAAGCGGCGCCATCGTCATCGATCGGACGTCCGGGTACAAACGCATTCAGGTCAGCGCAAACCTCCTGTACTTTCAGGCCGGTTATATATTCGCTCAAATGCCAGGCATGCGTACCGATATCACCGATACAACCCGCTTTTCCTGAACGTTTCGGGTCTGTACGCCATCCCGCATTATTTCCTCCCTGCAATTCGATGCGGTCGGAAAGCCAGCCCTGCAGATATTCCACATAAACACGGCGAAGCGTACCCAGATCGCCTCTGGCAATACGGGTTTTGGCCTCTTTCACAGCCGGGTAAGCAGAATATACATGTGTAAGTGCCAGGATCAGTCCTGTTTCTTCCACTTTTTTCTGAAGTTGTTTAGCTTCCTCCAGCGAGAATGTCATCGGTTTATCCACTACAACATGGAACCCTCTTTCAAGAGCCATCATAGCAGGTTCGAAATGCCAGCGGTTAGGTGTCACGATGGTCACAAAATCCATCCGTTCGCCTTCCGGCAAAGTCATTTCATGTTCGAACATTTCCTGATAAGTACTGTAAATACGATCTTCCGGGAGGAAATAAGAGAGTCCGGAACTCTTGGAAATTTCAGGGTCTACGCTGAAACATCCGCAAACTAATTCAATCTGATTGTCCATAAAGGCCGCACGACGATGGATAGCTCCAATAAAAGCATCGCTTCCACCACCTACCATGCCCATTCTTAGCTTTCTGTTTTTCATGATAATACTATTTTACGAATTACGAATTGAGAGATTGCCCAAAGTTACAAAATGCTGTAATATGTACAATAAATTTCGTAATATTAATATTTGATATTGATCTATAAACAGCTATTACTTCGCTTCCTTTACCTATTCAATTGTATACATGGCACGCTGATACCACAGAGTAACCTGCGCGATCAACGTGCCATAATAATATTTATAAACCTTTATGCTTCTATTTGAAACCCGGATTCTGCTCCAATGCCGGATTACGTAATGTCTCCTCCAGTTTGATAGGAGCAAAATACATCTTGTTATCCCATTTACGTTTCTCTATGTAGTTCAGATTGAGGACGGTCCAGGTATAATTATAAACGTCTTCATCATGTACATATGGTAACGTAGCAGTCTTACCCGGTTTCAAACGACCTACAATAGTGATACCCGTCAACTTTTTACTGCTTGTCTCCGGAGCTATCATCCAACGACGTACATCATAATAACGAGAATGCTCGTAAGTTAATTCTACACGACGTTCATGACGCAAAAACTCACGTAGATCATTCTGATTGAAAGCCTGTCCCCGAACAGCCAAAGTAGCTCTTGTATCCGGACGTCCGATACGACCACGGAGGGCATCCAAATAAATAACCGCTTCATCCAACTTATTCAGTTCAATACAAGCTTCGGCTGCAATCAGGTACATTTCGGCCAAACGAATATATGGCATCGGACAGATCTGGAAATTATGCTCGGTCGCAGAAACCGTACCATCGATTAATTTCTTTTCCAGATAACCTGTGTACGTTCCGTTCCAGTTTTCGATATTAGACATACGGGAATCTACACCAACCATACCGTTGAATTGTTGCTTTTTGATAGCATTATTTTCATCATCCACTGATTGTATGGCATTGACTTCAGCACCACCGCTACTCAATTCATAATATCCGAACTGCAGGTTACCCAATGGAGTTGCATCGAACACAGCTCCATCAGAGGCTCTGGGACGTCCCCATTCTGCTCCGTCATAGCCGATTGTTGCATAGAAACGTGGTTCGCGGTTTGTATACGGATTCACAGTTGTTTCTTCGCCGACTTTCAGCAAGGTGTTCGGGATCTTTCCGTCTTCCGTCTCAAATGCCATGACCAAATCGTGAGTCGGAGCAGTACCTGCCCAGTTGTGGTATCCATTCGGACCATGCAGTAAGGCTACGCGGTTACGAACCCAGTTGTCGGCATCCTTATCTTTGTTTACATACTGTTTGGACCAGATTGTTTCGTCATTATTCGTGATAATGATATTATGGAATTTTTCTGCAATATCCTTGATTGTACCTGCATTACAGTCGATAAGTGAATAATTACCATCGTTAATTACCTCTTTAGCTGCATCCAGTGCCTTTTGATATAAAGCTTGCCGGTCGCCTGTGTATTGATTACATGCCAAAGTGTTAACAGAACGGTCTGCAAACAACGGACTGGCAATATGCAGCAATAAACGAGCCTTCAACGCTTTAGCGGCTCCCCTCGTTGCACGGCCTAAGTTTGCACCGGTCTGTTGTTCCGGCAATAAGCTAACAGCTTGTTCAATGTCTTTTAATATAAAATCCATAACATCAGCCACATTGGAACGTGGCAGTTCCATTTCTGAAGCCTCTTCGATGCTGTACACATGATCTACTATAGGCACGCCACCAAAGCCACGGAGCAGTTCCGTATAGATATACGCCCGAAGAAAATAAGTTTCACCTTTCAGGACATTTAAGTCTACCCCTGTTTTCTGAGGAACGTTGTCTATATTTTCCAATACCAGATTGGCACGGTAGATCGCTTTAAACTGTTTGCTCCATCTAAACGGACAGTCGTCACGATCGTAAGCGGCCAAGTTGCTAGGAGAGACGGTTGCTTCGTTTATATCACGGCATCCATATACGTGTGTAAAGAACCCGTCATCTGTCCATGCTTCAGGATTTACTTCTTGTGCGATGTCGCATACATACGAATAAACATCGGTAACAACTGATTTTGTCAAATCGGCATCTGCCCAGACGGTTGCTTCGTCATACTGGTCTTCCGGTGTCAGATCCATAAAGTCGGAACAGGAGCTGAATGAAAATGTTAGTCCTGCGACAGCCGAAAGACAAATATATTTTAGTCTTGTTTTCATAATAATTACGTTTTAGAATGTTGCTTGAACTCCAAAATTGATGATTTGTCTCAGAGGATAATCTCCTAAGTCTTTACTGCGCTGTTCCGGGTCGGCATCTTTTACACCATCAATGGTAAACAGGTTACTACCGTTTGCATAGAGGCGCAAATTGGAAATACCTGCCTTCTTCAATCCTCCGAAATTAAAGGTATATCCGAGCTCGGCATTCTTCAAACGCAGGTAATCGGCATTTCGTAAGAAATAGGTGTTATCATTGTTAATCCAGTACTGATTCTCACGGTCCCATGCACGTGGCCCTTCCGAATACGGATTTTCCGGTGTCCACCGTTTATCGAAGTCACTCTTCAGGAAATTACCAACCAGACCGGACCATGTTTCGATGTATACCTGAGCCCCTGTTGCACCCTGGAATAATAACATGATATCCCAGCCTTTCCACCTGGCAGTAAGTGTCAAACCGGCAACGAAGCGCGGCTCCTGGTTTTTCTCCGGACGGACGCGATCCAAACCATCGATTTTACCATCACCGTTCATATCCTTAAAACGAATATCGCCCGGCACCGTGTTATCTGAATACAACAGACCTTTTGCCCGCGCCTCATCGATTTCTGCCTGGGTATGGAAAATACCGTCTGCTACATAAAACAACAAGTCGCGGCTACCCACTGCTTTACCTGTTGATAACTGGTATCCAGGGACATTTTGCACTTCATCCCAGAAGGTAATCTGGTTTCTTGCGTATGTCATATTCAAAGAGGCTCCATATTCTACCTGGCCGATTTTGTCTTGCCAACTTACCAAAGATTCAAAACCTCGATTTTTCATTTCCCCCAGGTTCTCACGCGGTAAGGTGATACCGGTAATTTCCGGCAGAGACGCATTACGTGAGATCAACATATTCGTACGTTTGTGGTAGAATACATCTGTCTCCCAACTTAATCGGTTCTGTAAGAATTTGAGATCTAAACCTACGTTATAGGTCGTACCAACTTCCCATGTGATATTCGGGTTCGGAGTACGGCTTGGATACAATCGTTTATTTTCAACTCCACCAAATGCTATACCATTGTTGTTGAATGCATATGTTGTCAGATATTGGATGGAATGGTCGTATTTGTTATCTGAATCTACGAGGGCATCATTACCAGTCTGAGACACGGAACCGCGCAACTTAAAATAGTCGATGAAACGAACATTTTCTTTCCACCATGATTCCTCTGATACACGCCAGGCTGCAGATACACCAGGGAAGAAACCGTAGCGTTGATCTTTCGGAAAGCGGTAGGAACCATCGACACGCCAAACGAATTCGAATAAATAACGTTCCAGATAGTTATAAGACACACGGCCGAAATAGTTCAGACGAGTCTCTTTCCAGGAGTAACCAGTTGCTTTCTGACCTTCTTCACCACCTAAATTCAGTTCAGGTTTGCTATCAGAGATGAACCCTTGACGATAAGCGAAGGTTTCTTCATATTGTTTTTTCTGACCTTCCATACCGAATGTAACACCGAGCGTATGTTTCCCGAATGTACGGTTGTAGTCGATCAAACCGTTGAGCATCCAGCCGAGTTGTTCGGTATGTTTGCGTTCCAATGTCGGAGAATCTATCCATTGCTTGGAAGAGCTCAAGCCTTCACTGCTTTCGTTTACTCCATCCCAGGAATACAAATAAACCGGTTTTTCCATTTTTCTACGATTCTGGAAATGGATATCATAAGAAGCGTTACCACGCAACGTCAAACCTTCGATCCAGGGCACTTTTACATTTACGGAAAGGTTGTTCTGGATATACTGGTCTTTGTAATGGTCGAAACCTGCAAGGTCTGTACTCGTCACAGCCGGGTTGTCACCACGTTCGATAGCCGGCCCCGGTTCACCTGTTGGCCACCACGCCGGTTGATCCGGACGGGTACGACGTGCATTACCAAAAATATCGCCAGATTGTTTAGCCGGATATTTGGTATCTTCCAAACGGGCAGCTACTCCAAGCTGAAAATCTACGTATTGACTGGTCTTGACATCTAAATTTGTACGCAAGCTATACTGGTCATAGCGGTTGGCTGAATTTCTATACAAACCATCTTCCCCGTTTGCACCGAAATTAGCATAATATTTAACTTTATCCGTACCGCCGGATATACCGATATCAGCGCGATAGATAGGAGAAACTGGTTTTACAATTTCATCAAACCAATCCGTATCCGGATATTTCCATGGATCAGTATGTGTACGGAAACCCTCGATTTGTTCATCTGAGAAAGAACCCGGAAGTACTTCGTTTAACATTGTTGCGTACTCATACGAGTTTGTCATTTCCGGTATGCGGGTCGGCTTAGAGAATCCACCACTTGCATTGAACGAAACAACCGGTTTGCCTTCTTTACCGCGTTTGGTAGTAATCAAAACTACACCATTGGCAGCACGGGCACCATAAATAGCGGCAGCAGCATCTTTTAATACTGAAATAGATTCAATTTCAGTCGGGTTCAAACGATTCATTCCACCATCACGATCGGGTATACCATCAATTACAATCAACGGATCATTACTTCCCAAGGAGTTAGTACCACGTATACGAATTGTCGTACTACCGCCACCCGGTTCGTCAGCAGTTTGAAAACCAATAACACCCGGCATACGACCGACCATAGCACTGGTCAAGTTACTCGTCGGAGACGCTTTCAGTTCCTCTCCCGATACACTGGCAACAGCACCTGTTACCGTTACCTTTTTCTGTACTCCATAACCGACTACTATAACCTCGTCCAGTTTCTGAGTGTCTTCTTTTAATGTTACATTGATCGATGATTGAGAACCCACCACAGTCTCCTGCGTCTGGTAGCCTATATAAGAAAAGACAAGTATGGCATTGGCCGGTACTTCCAATTGATATTTACCCTCCATATCGGTAATTATACCGATTGTCATTCCCTTTACTGAAACATTTACACCAATAAGAGGATCCCCTGAAGCATCAACAACCGTTCCCCTGACATTTTTCTGCTGTGCAAATACATTTGTCGTACAAAAAGTTAAAAGCAATAAGGTTAACATTCTGAATAATTTACTTTTAACACGACATCCTTTTAAATGTATGTCTAAAAAAGATTCTTTCATTTCCTTCTGTTATTAAATGAATATAAGGTTAAAAAACACAATGGATATGACTACATATCCGAATAGAAAACATTGGAATTAAAAATTCATAATCATAGGCAAGCAATATTAAAATGAATACTAGTGAATTATATAAACTTAAACTTTATCTTCTCCATTACTTAACAAAGTGCAATCTTTATTACAGAGAAACAACTGGCATATGCCTTGGCAACCGTATTACTAAGGGAAACGGCCCCCTTCATACACATACCGGACACCTCGTTTGCCTACTAAGCATAACTTTCTATACATCAACATTATCTTCAGACAAATTAGGTTAACTATTAGACTTAATAGCAAAATGTTTCAAAATGGGAACATAGGGTCTATTAAGAGAATTAAGAAAATCACAGCAGCAAAGATATTACATTTTGTTATATTAGCAAATATAAGTGCAATTTTTTATTACAAATATCATTTATTTATTCAAACCACAAACACTAAATTGCTTACATGAACGATATATTGAGAAACATAGATACAATTCGCAGGAACAAAGGATATTCGCAGGAATATCTAGCTAGTCAGATTGGCTTAAAACAAGCAGGATTAAGCCTTATCATGTCGGGAGAGCGGGAACTAAAATACAACACATTATTACAAATTGCAAATGCTCTACAAGAATCAGTAATAGATATTATTGCATATCCGGATAAATATGTTCTGAGCAAGGAAAGTAATATATCAACAGAAACAATATTACAAATCAAACTGGACAACGATAAAAAAGAACAGGTGCTAAAAATCGTTTTCGGAGATGAAGCAGCAGAATTGCTAAAAGGAAAGTGATATTTTTATCTGTTGAAAAGATCAGATCCGGCTTATTGGACAATAAACCGGATCCTATTATTTATATTATGTTCTATAACTGTTTATACTAAAGTAAAAAAACGTCGGAAATTATTTCCCAACCGGCTTCAACCCCATCTTTGCCGCCCGTTCCAGCATGAATTGCTTGGCAGCCTCGTATTCATTGGGAATAACACCATCCAGGATGGCATTCTTTATGGCTTCTTTGATCACTCCTACAGGTTGTGAAGGAGGAAGGGCAAAAGTTTCCATGATTTCTTCTCCGGAAACAGGAGGCTGAAAATTACGGACCCGGTCTTTTTCTTCTATATCCGCCAGCTTTTCACGGACCAGACGGAAGTTATTCAGGAAGCGACGGACTTTATCCGGATTTTTACTGGTAATATCCGCTTCACAAAGTTTCATCAGATCATCGATATCGTCACCGGCATCGAAAAGCAAACGGCGGATTGCAGAATCAGTCACCTCGTCATCGGCCAAAGCAATCGGACGCATGTGCAATGTAACCATCTTCTGCACATATTTCATCTTTTCGTTCATCGGCAACTTCATACGACGGAAAATCCCCGGTAACATACGTTCACCGATGAAGTTGTGGTTGTGGAATGTCCAACCCAAACGAGGATCGAAACGTTTGGTGGCAGGTTTGCCGATGTCATGGAAAATAGCACTCCAGCGGAGCCACAAATTATCCGTTGTCTTGCTCAGACGATCCAGAACCATTAACGTATGGGCAAAGTTATCCTTATGCCCGATACCTTCTTTTGTCTCCGCACCTTTCAACGCACAAAGTTCCGGGAAAATAAGTTGCAGTAAACCGCTTTTATCCAATAATTCAAAACCGATGGAAGGTTTCGGGGAAAGCACGATTTTGTTCAACTCATCAACGATCCGTTCCTTAGATATAATAGAGATCCGCTCCTTGTTACGTTCGATCGCCTCAAACGTATCGGGATGGATAAAGAAGCCCAGTTGTGAAGCAAAACGGACAGCACGCATCATACGCAAGGGGTCATCGCTGAACGTTATATCAGGGTCGAGCGGTGTACGGATAATCAAGTTATCCATATCTTCCAAACCTCCGAAAGGATCTACCAGTTCTCCATAACGGTCTTTATTCAGACACAGAGCCAGTGCATTGATGGTAAAATCGCGCCGGTTCTGATCGTCTTCAAGCGTACCGTCTTCCACGATTGGTTTCCGGCTGTCATGGCTGTACGACTCTTTCCGGGCACCCACGAATTCAATCTCCTGGTCACCTGATTTCACCTGTGCCGTTCCGAAGTTTTTGAAAACGGACAAGTGCGTCTTTTTACCCAACTTATTGGCTACTGCTTTTGCTAATTCTATCCCGCTGCCTACCGCAACGACATCAATATCTTTTGACGGACGGTATAAAAAAATATCCCTGACGTAACCGCCAATCACGTAAGCTTCAACACTCAATTCGTCTGCAGCCTCTGAAATTATGCGGAACGGCTTTGCCGATATATGATTTAAAATATCTTCCTGATCTATATACATTCGCTTTATTTATCTCACTCATTGAGACTGCAAAGATAAAAAATATATCTTTGCACACAGAACGAATAAGATAAACAACATGAAGAAGTCAGCAATATGTATCGCACTTGCCGCTGTAACACTGGCAGCCTGCAACAATGCAGAGAAGGAAGCCCAGGCCCGGTTGAACAATGCAAAAAGCATGTATGAACGAAATGAACTCTTCGCCGCAAAGAGTGAAATAGACAGTATCCGCACACTCTATCCGAAAGAATTCAAAGTTTTGAAAGAAGGTCTTTCCCTTATGAGGCTCGTTGAAGTAAAAGAAGCGGAAAGAAATATCGCCTTCTGCGACAGCCTTATTCCTATTAAGACAGAAGAGGCCGAAGGTTTGAAAAAAGGATTCGTTTTTGAAAAAGACAGTGTCTACGAAGAGATCGGTAATTATATATGGAAACAACAAACGGTAGAACGGAACGTACAGCGTTGCTATATCCGTAGCGGGGTTAACGAAAAAGGAGAAATCTACCTTGCCAGCGTCTTTTACGGCGGTGCCCCGATCAATCATACAGGAATAAAGGTCAGTACCCAGGACGGACAGTTCGCAGAAACGGCTTCTATCCCATATGACGGCGGCGTGAATTATCGTTTCAAAGACCTGGGTAAAACAACAGAAGTTGTCACTTACAAAGGCGAAAAAGGCCTCGATGCCGCCAAGTTCATTGCTGCAAATGTAAAAGAGCGTGTCAAAGCCGAATACACGGGCGGTAAACCCTATACATTATATATTGCCGATGGAGATAAAAAAGCCATTGCCGCTACTTTTGAACTGGCAATGGTTTTAAGCGACCTGGAAAATCTCCAGAAAGAAAAAGAAAAAGCAACCAAGCGAATTGCTTATTTGAAAAGCAAACTGGATAGTAATACGGAAGAATAAAATTCATTTTACTTCATAAAAAAACCG
The DNA here is from genome assembly GCF_003479515.1 of Parabacteroides sp. AF14-59. Classification (NCBI taxonomy): domain Bacteria; kingdom Pseudomonadati; phylum Bacteroidota; class Bacteroidia; order Bacteroidales; family Tannerellaceae; genus Parabacteroides; species Parabacteroides sp. AF14-59. The sequence continues at coordinate 73,060 of NZ_QUHH01000023.1, forward strand.
GTCCCCACTAAAATAGGAACCGGTTTTTTATTGGTTATATCTTTCGATCTTTTTACTTCACGATCACCTTGTAAGCTTTGTCACCTTCAACCGAAACAATCACAACACCTCTGGATGTTTGAACCGATTCATTATCGGATGATACAAGACGAGAACCGATCGTCTGACCCAGAATATTCGACAAAGTGATCTTCTTACCTCTGGCATTACGAATCTGGAATTCACCGGTACTACCGATTACCTTAATTGTATTCGGTGCTTCGATCTCTTCGTTAGCCACAGGAGCGGGAGCGTTCTCGATCGTAAACTCAGCCATCGGAACAGGCTGCATCACAGCAAACCCATTCACCATACCGACATACGGTTTAGCATCATTCTTTTTGAACTCACTCTGGTTTTCCAGATAATAAGTGCCACCTTCCACAATTTTTAAAGCAAAAAGAGTCGGACTATTTTCCATCGTTTTAACAGATTCATCGGAAGTAAACACGGCACGTCCGCCCAAAGTATCACTGGCTGCCAGATAATAGCGGGGTTCGTCACCTACTTTCGTTCCTATAGCCTCACAAGAGATGTAATACAACTGTTTACCCAACGGACTATTTTCTGCTTTCTCAACCCAGAGGCTAAAATTATCTTCCGTATAACCGGATTTCGTAATCTCATTACCTTCGATCTTCAATTCAGCCAGGAATGTATTCGGGTTCATCACCAACGAATTATTAGCAGTAGAAAAACGCTTATGGCCTGCTTCCATGGTTGCATACTCAGGAGCATCGGCAGACAAGATTATAACCTTTGCCGGATTTTTTGTCAATTGAAGACAACTTGTCTGCATATCCATTCCAACGTAGCGTCCCTCAGCATCACCCACAACTTTCATTGTATACCATTGTTTTGTCTCATTATAAGCAAAACGGAATAAAAGAGGATCGCCTGTCGCAGACAATTTCAAACTATCACTTTGAGCAGCAATCTTATCTGTTCCGAACAATGTCCGCAACTGATACGATATAACAGAGATTTCATCGCCTAACTGTTTTGCGCCAGCTACTATTTGCGTATCTTTCGGTACCAGTTTAAACATAATTTCACCTGAAATATTTTCACCGGTTTGTTTCAAAATAGAATCGTTCGTAAATGTATACAGATAAGATATACCTATCGGAGTTCCTGGTATCAGATGAAGCGTAAAACCTTTCTCAGCCAAATCTTTCTCCGTAAAAGCCATTGAACCAAGATATTTGTCATTCAAATCGACTGACATAGCAGTAACTGTTACAGAGTCTCCATCAAATAAATAGGTATCCTCCATTCCTGCCACTTCAAATATTTCCTGATTCAATATAAAAGCATTATCCGATTCACGGTCGACAACAGAATATTTACCATTTTCAGTCTTTATATACCATTGTCCTCTCGGCAAGTTCACAGAAGGAACACTGTCTCCACCCATAAAAGAGTTTTTCTTAACATAATATTTACCGCCATTGGCTCCTTTGCTTGCACTCTGGAGGAAATAAACACCTGAACCTGTCGGTATATCAGCATGAGTACCTTTAGAAAGTGCCACATAAGGAACAGCTCCTTGCAATACTTTGCCAGACTCGTCAATCTTTGATACTGTCAAAACCTGCTTTGTATCTACACTGGCAACTACAACCTGAACGGTGTCAGCATCTAACGGGGTTTCAGCAGCCAATGGAGTAGCTGCAACGAACATAGCCAACGAATCATTTTTCAAATCGATTGTAAATTTAAATTGTTGCCATGCAGCATTCGGCCTCTGTACCGTACGAGTAGAATCTAAAGAAAACCTATATCCGAAAACATCTTTCGCTCCGGAAATGGTTGTTTTCAATGTATCGATTCCAAAATATTTGGCAACTCCATTCGGATAGGCTCTATCTTCTTTAGACTGCAAAGCGACGTAGCCAGCTTTTCCAGGAACATCTTTTGCTATCAGATCTTTACCTGAAAAGATATCTCCCTCATAAATTGCACCGAATTCTAATTGAAAAGTTGTAAAGCCACCACCTAATTGATCAGCTTTCAAAACAAACTTCTCAGTAGGAGCTATTACTGAAAAATCTTCACCTGATTTAGAATCAAGAATAGACAAATCTGTATTAGTAATAGAGAATGACAAATACTTATCTCCACTATAATAAGCCTTTAAACCATCTTTTTCATCAAAAATCCATCTATGAGCCACTCCATCTACTACCGATACCAAATTTGGAACAGGTTTTTCTGCCGATGCAAAAGCCAGATATTGTAAAGTAACTTTATTCCTAATTGAATATGTAGTAACACCTAAGCTCGTTTGTTTTTCCATGATTTGCCACAAGGCAGAATCTAAAGCAGCTTTAGTCATTGATGTTTCATCAATCGGTTTCACCACAACGGAGTCCGATTTGATACCAGACAGTGACAGATAACCTCCTTCAGACTTCAAATAATAGAAATTATCTGTAGACCCTAAATCTGTGACTTCTGCAGCATTTATAGTGAATGAACTTACTGCCATCAAAGCAGCAGCCAATAAAGTAGATTTTTTATTCATATATTATTTCATTCTTGGTTTATACTTCCATATAATACTAGCTACAAAGATAAATTATTTTAAATATCAAACAGCTATAAAAACACTAAAAGATGCTTACAATCATCTATATTGTACAAAACCAGTTCTTTTTATGTCAACCTATTCCAGTCATTATTAAAGCCTTCTTTATACAAACATTATACATAAATAAAAAAACTTTTTTCAAGGAAGCCGGAAACAAGTAAAAAAACTACCGTTTTCAGCGACAAAACTGCCTGATATTGTGTACCTTTCCACCTATACTCTTTTCATTTTCATCCCATACTTTTCAGCGGCTGATAATTGTCAGCCATACGGCTGATAATTATCAACCATACGGTTGATATTTGTGAACCGATCGGTTGATGGTTATCAACCACTGATTAGTACGGCATGTAATTTTATTTACCACGTATACTAATTCAAATTACATCGTAACAAAAACCAAATACAATAGCGAATGTCTTTGATAAGTTTCCTCCCCTGACAAAAAACACTTACCTTAGTGCCGTAATTCAAAAAATTATGGTAACAGAAGAATTAAAAAGACTCTACTACGGATACACAGGTTCACAGGCCGAAGATATAACTGAACTTCCTTCATCAGGCTCTAACCGCCGGTATTTCAGAATATCCGGACCGAAGACACTGATCGGGGTCAGCGGCTCTTCCCAGGAAGAGAATAAAGCTTTTATTTATATGGCCGGATTTTTCAAAGGAAAAGGTATCAACGTTCCGGAGGTACATTTCCATTCGGACGATTATTCCTTTTATCTGCAGGAAGACCTGGGAGATACCATGCTCTTCAACGCCATAGAAAAAGGACGTAAAAGCTGTGTGTTCGATGAAGAAGAACGTCGTCTGTTACACAAGACAATCACGAAGCTCCCTTCTATCCAGTATGCGGGAGCCGACGGATTCGATTACAGTAATTGTTACCCCCAACCGGAATTCAACGAGCGTTCCATTCTCTGGGACTTGAATTACTTCAAATATTGTTTCCTGAAAGCAACAGGCATGGAGTTTCAGGAAGACCGTCTGGAAGATGATTTCCAGAAAATGAGCGATGTCTTATTACAAGACGCCTCTCCTACTTTCCTGTACCGTGATTTTCAGTCACGTAACGTGATGATCAAAGAAGGCGAACCTTGGTTTATCGATTTCCAGGGAGGACGGAAAGGGCCAGTCTATTATGATGTAGCCTCTTTCCTCTGGCAGGCCAAAGCCAATTACCCGGAAGATTTAAGGAATGAATTGCTAGCCGATTATTTGCAGGCATTACGAAAATATACGGACGTAGACGAAGAATATTTTTTCCGTCAACTACGTCATTTTGTCTTATTCCGCACTTTACAGGTGCTGGGCGCTTACGGATTCAGAGGATACTTTGAAAAGAAACCACATTTTATCCAAAGCGTCCCTTTTGCCATCAACAACCTGCGACAGTTATTAAAGAACGATTATCCGGAATATCCGTATCTGTGTTCCGTCCTGAGAGAATTGACCGGTCTGACTCAATTCAGGGACGATATACAAAAACGGATGCTGGAAGTCAAGATCGTCAGTTTCGCATATAAAAAAGGGATACCGAACGACCCGAGTGGAAACGGCGGTGGTTTCGTCTTCGATTGCCGGGCAATCAATAACCCCGGGAAATATGAACGATACAACCACTTTACGGGGCTGGACGAGCCGGTGATCCGTTTTCTGGAAGAAGACGGAGAGATCACCCAGTTCCTCGAACATGTATATACGATTGTCGATGCTTCGGTAAAACGTTATCTGGATCGCGGATTCACGAACCTGATGATCTCTTTCGGTTGTACCGGCGGACAACATCGTTCTGTCTATTCGGCACAGCATCTGGCAGAGCATCTGCATGCGAAATTCGGAGTAAAAGTAGACCTGACCCACAGGGAACAGAATATAGAACAAATCTTTGACGCAATATTATGAAAGCTATGATTTTTGCAGCCGGTATGGGGTCCCGCCTCAAGCCGATGACTGACAATACCCCAAAAGCATTGATACCAATAAATGGAAGACCAATGTTGGAGCATGTGATCCTGAGACTAAAGGATGCAGGGTTTCATCAAATCGTTATCAACGTTCACCACCTGGGAGACCAGATCATTGATTTCCTGGCCGCCAATAACAATTTTGGCGTTCAGATCCATATTTCCGACGAACGGGATTATCTGCTCGACACCGGAGGAGGAATAAAAAAGGCAGCCAAATTTCTCCAGGGAAACGAACCGTTCCTGGTACACAATGTCGATATCATGTCGAACGTCGACCTGAAAAAGTTATATGATCGTCACCTGGAAACTAATCCACTTGCCACCTTGCTGGTCAGTAAACGCAATACATCACGTTATCTCCTGTTCAATGAAAAGAACCGGTTATGCGGATGGCGTAACCACGAAACCGGAGAAGTTAAATCTTTCTATCCGGATTTCGACCCTAATCAGTACAACGAATATGCTTTTAGCGGTATCCATGTCTTATCGCCTAAAATATTCGACTGGATGGAAGAGTGGACGGGAAAATTTCCGATCATCAATTTTTATCTCTCGATCTGTGCCAAGACGAATATCCACGCTTATGCAGCCGAAAACCTGCGGTTACTGGATATAGGAAAACCGGATGCGCTGGCTAAAGCGGAAGAATGGATGAAAAATCAATAAAAAGGTGGGTGGCTTTAGCTGGAAATGTATTCAAACAATTCTGACTAAGGCCATCAACAATGGCAAATAGTCTTTCAATTCGGTACGAAGAAGTTTCAATGCCTGTTGAATACGGTAATCGACTGTTTTAGACGAAACATTCAGTTTTTCTGCAATCTCGCTATAAGTCATATTCTGGAACCGGTTCATTTCAAAAGCTTCCCGATAGCTTGTCGGCAAGCGGGACAAGGCTGTTTCAATATTTCTAGCCAGTTCTTCCACGATGTAAAAATCAGGATCCTCATACTGAGCCTGCATATTTACAGAGATAGTATCGACTATCCGCTGTTTCAGCTCGTTACGATTAATCAATGTAAGACATCTGTTCTTTACGGCCCTAAACAGATAATTTTTAGGAGAAGACTCGATCACCTGCATAGAACTATTCTCCCAGAACCAAACCATCACATCCTGTACTATCTCCTGTCCGTCATCAAAATCGACAAATCGTTTAGCATACGCACATAACAAAGGATAGTAACGCATAAACAAAACATCGAATGCTTTCACATCACCAACCTGGATCCTTTGAAAAAGAATCTCGTCGTTTGTTTTGTCTGTTACAGTTGAAAGCATATAAAAAGTATTTAGTTCTAGTAAGACTATGGTTAATATGGTTGATTTTGTGGGTGTTGATATATCTAAAAGCTTGTATTTGTTTAACATTATAAAAACTTAATCGGAATGTAATAGGGCAATGTGTTGAAAAATGTTATTTTTGCACAACTATATACATGAGTCTTACTAGAACTCTTTCAGTAATCAAAAAAAATTATCACAAAAAAACACTTTTTCGTTTAGGAGGTTTCCCGGTTCATTAGTCTTAATTATAAAAGAGACAAAATGGACACACAAAAACATATAGACGAACAAGCATTATTGGACTATTTTTCCGGTATTCTTTCCCCTGTCCAAAAACAGGAGGTGGAAGCCTGGATACAGGAAACTGAAGAAAACCGGAAAATAGCACGGGATATCGAATACATCTACTTTGCCACAGATACGATCAATACGATCAAATCCATCGATTCGACCAAAGCATTAAAGGAGGTAAAAGTCAGATTCAGCAAAAAAGAGAATAGTAAACGATCTTTCATTCTCCAATTACAACGGATCGCGGCTATTTTTGTTATACCCTTATTAATCAGCACTCTCTATTATGCAACAAAAGAAGAACCGGTCGAATTCATAGAAATCAGGACTAATCCGGGAATGGTTGCAACCGTTAATCTCCCTGACGGCAGCAAGGTATGGCTCAACTCCCGCTCTTACCTGAAGCATCCGCAGAAATTTACAGGAGACACACGAAACGTTGAAATGGAAGGTGAAGCTTATTTTTCCGTACAAAAAGATAAATCGAAAAAATTCATAGTAAACACTCCTTTTAATCTGAAAGCGGAAGTGTTGGGTACAGAATTCAATATGGAAGCTTATAAAGAGAGTAATAAGGTGGTCACGACGCTGATCTCCGGCTCTGTAAGACTCTCATTCCAAAACAAAAACAATACAGAAGAGACGATGATCATGAAACCCAATGATGAAATCTCCTATAACTCAAAAACCAGAGGAGTCAGCCTGAGCAAACCTTATCTTCCTACGCTAACAGCCTGGAAAGACGGTTTGGTTATTTTCAGAAACACTCCATTTGAAGACGCATTAAATGTATTAAGTAAACGATTCAATGTTGAATTCATCGTAAAGAATGATCTTCTATATGAAAACTCATTTACGGGACCTTTCGACGGGCAACATCTGCATCTTATACTTGAACACTTCCGCTTATCATCCGGCATTCAATATAAGTTCGTTGATCCGGAAACAGGAACAGATAAAATATCAGAAAAAACAATTGTTGAACTATATTAAATGTATAGAAGTATGAACAACCTAAATTCAAGTACTAAAATGAAAACATTCGAACCTCCTTAAAAAACATACGGGAAAATATTGGCGTATTTCCCCGTATGAAAAACAACTGAAAGCTTGTTTGGCGACAAGCTCCAGCAAATGAATTTTTTTAACTCTAAAATCACTTACAAATCTATGACAAATTATTTTAGCATCCAACATTTCAGGATGGTGAATTCATCGTTTATTGTCCTGAAAAAAATACCATTATGTATGAGACTCACCGCAATAATGTTATTTGTATGCATCGGACTGGCATATGCTTCCGAAAGTTACAGTCAATCTGCAACATTAACTCTGAACGTTAACAACAAAACGGTACAAGAGGTCCTGGATGAAATTGAGAAACAATCTGAGTTTCATTTCTTCTACAACAACAAACAGGTAAATACAAATCGTGTTGTTTCTATTAAAAGTAAAAAAAAGGATGTATTCAACGTCCTTGAACAATTATTTAACGGAACGGATATCAGTTATAAGGTTCTGGATAAAAGTATTATCCTCTCACCCAAAGAGATGCTGATGAGTGCTGTCGTACAGCAAGCCATAAAAAACATATCCGGTACTATTACCGATAGCAACGGCGAACCGATCATCGGAGCAAATGTATTGGAGAAAGGATCTACAAACGGTACCGTGACCGATATCAACGGTAAATTCAGTTTATCCGTGCCCAATAAATCGACATTGGTAATCTCCTATATCGGATACGTATCCAAGGCTATTATCGTAGGAAACCAGACAGTCTTCAACATACAATTGACAGAAGACACTCAAAACTTAAATGAAGTAGTTGTAACGGCGTTAGGTATCAAACGTGAAGAAAAAGCCTTGGGATATGCAGTTCAAAAAGTAGATGCGAAAGCATTAACCTCTGCAAAAAGCATCGATGTCGGAACTTCATTAACCGGAAAAGTGGCAGGTTTAAATGTTAAGAACAGTACCGAATTCAATGAAGCTCCCTCTTTGAAATTAAGAGGAGAAACTCCCATATTGATCATCGACGGTATCCCATATGGAAATATGACATTGAACGAAATTGCACCTGACGATATCGAATCCATCGATGTTTTAAAAGGCGCCACCGCTTCTGCTTTGTACGGAGCACGCGGTACGACCGGTGCGATCATGATCACTACCAAGAGAGGTTCACAAAATGAAGGTATCAATGTAGAGATCAACAGTAACACAATGTTTTTCGCAGGATATCTGGCATTTCCGGAAGTACAATCATCTTATAGTAGAGGTTATGGTGGAAAATACAATAGCGATTATGTATGGGGAGACAAATTGGATATCGGAAGAACGGCTATTCAATACGATCCGGAAACATTCGAGTGGAGGGAAATGGAGTTAACATCCAAAGGTAAAAATAACTTTAAAAACTTCCTCCAATTCAGTGCGATCACAAACAACAATGTCAGTGTCTCGCAAAAAGGAAAATACGGCTCGTTCAGAACATCATTGACCCACGTATTCAACAAGGGACAATATCCGAACCAGAAACTGAACAAAATAACTTATACAGCCGGAGGTGAAATGAGTTACAAAAACTTCAAACTGGAAGGATCAGCGTCATACAACAAACGTGTATCATCAAACGACAACGGTTCCGGTTATAGCGGTAGCTATATTTACGACATGGTAATTTGGGGTGACACAGAATACGACGTACGTGATTATAAAAACTATTGGGTTGAAGGCAAAGAAGATGAACAGCAAAACTGGTACGATAACAGTTGGTATGATAACCCCTGGTTTAAAGCGAATGAAGTAGTCGATGCTTATGACACCGATATATTGAATGTGTATATGAACTCATCCTATGAAATTACTCCGTGGTTAAAAGCCATGTTAAGGGGAGGCCTTGATTTTTATTCTAAGAAAAATCAATGGAGAAACGCAAAAAGCGCAAACTACGCATGGGACAAAAACGGTTTCTTCGGAATCAGCAGAAATTCGGGGTATAGTATTAACACCGATGCTATGTTGATGGCTGATAAAACATGGGGTAAACTAAACATGAATGTTTTAGCCGGAGGAAATATCTACTTCTATTCTGATGACAAATTGAGAAGTACAACAGCCGGAGGACTCACTATTCCTGGATTTTACTCTCTGAAAGCCAGCGTCGATCCTATTTCTGCCAGCAGTGAATTAAAGAGGAAAAGAGTGAACAGTCTATATGGTAAACTTTCATTGTCATGGGCTAGTACTTATTTTCTGGACGTAACCGGACGTAATGACTGGTCTTCCACACTATCCAAAGAGACGCGTTCTTATTTCTATCCTTCCTTAGCTGGAAGTATAGTACTTTCAGAGATTATCACATTACCTGAAGTTTGGAATTTCTGGAAAATAAGAGGTTCATGGACAACCTCCAAACAAGATGCTGCAGTTTACGATAATAATAATGTTTACTCTGTCTCTACCAATGTTTGGGATGGATTAGGTACGGCTTCTTATCCTTCATCTGTTATCGGAGGTAATGTACGTCCTAAAAAATCTATGGTATATGAAGTCGGTACAGCTGTTAATTTCTTCAATAACAGATTATACGCAGACTTTGCATATTTCAGAAAACTTGAATCAGACTTTATCATTTCCGGCGGTATAAGTTCTGCAACAGGTTTCAGCTCCGTTCAGGTCAACTTTAAAGAAGAAAGATTGAGAAACGGTTATGAATTGACCATAGGGGGAAGTCCTATAAAAAATAAAGATTTCCAGTGGGACATTCTTACAAACTGGGGACATGATAAATATTCTTACTTCAAAATCGACCCAGATTATTCAACTAAAAAAACCTGGGTAAAAAAAGGTGAAAGCTGGGATTGGTTCGATATATATGACTGGGACAGAGATCCGGACGGAAATATCATACATAACGGAGGTATTCCGGTAAAACAAAACTTCAAAACCAAAGTAGGAAATCTGACCCCCGACCTGGTTTGGGGTATCACCAATACTTTCAGATATAAAAACTTTACACTCAACTTCACCATCGACGGACGTATTGGAGGCATGTCATACTCACGTACCCACCAAATGTTATGGAACTCCGGTGCACATAAAGACTCCGACAATCAATGGCGATATGAAGAGGTGGTCAATGGAAACAAAACATTCATCGGAGAAGGTGTCAAAGTTGTATCCGGTAGTGTTGAACGTGACCCGGATGGAAACATCCTCAGCGATACCCGCGTTTTCGCTCCTAATGATGTTGTAGTATCTTATGAAGCATATATTTCAAAATACCATGACTCAACCAGTCGTCCCAGCCGCCAGAATGTATTGGATGAAACATTCTTCAAACTAAGAAATCTGACATTTACTTATGACATACCTCAATTGTGGTGTGGAAAAATAGGAATGAAAGCGGCATCGGTCAGCCTGACAGGCCAGAATTTATTCTTATGGGCCAAAGAATACAAATACGCAGACCCTGACAAAGGAGGAGATAGCAGTGGTTACGAAAGCTTGAATTCACCTTCTCAACGATACATAGGTTTTAACATAAAAGCAAACTTCTAAAGGTAGAATATATGAAAACAACGAAATATATAAAGCAATCTCTATTTGCTTTCAGTGCAATAGGAATATCTATGATCTGGAATGGCTGCACATCTTCTTTTGATGATCTGAATACCAATCCGGATGCAACAACAAAAGTGTCTCCGGCAATGCTTGCAACTAAAGTGATACTGGATCATGTAAAATCAGCGAGCAGTGATAATGGTGAATTCATGTGCAAACGCATGTTCTGGGGAGAACAAATGGATAATTATCAATACAATCGTGTGGAAAAAGGAAGCTTCAGTGCCATACAGGGACTTACCAATGCACAAAAAATGGTTGAATTATCCTCCGAATCCAATAAAGATGCTTATACAGGTCTCTATTATTATTTAAAGGGCTGGGCATTTTACCGGACAACAATGGATATGGGAGACATTCCCTATAGCGAAGCGCTTCAGGTCAATGAGTTCAGATATCCTAAATATGATGAACAAAAAGAGGTATTCAAAGGGATACTCGACGATCTGGAACAGGCAGACAGTCATTTTGCCAAAGCGACGGAAGGTATCAGCGGTGATCCGTTTTACAACGGCGATCCTGCTAAATGGAGAAAAGCGACCAATGTGCTCCGCCTGAAAGTATTAATGGCTTTACAGAAAAGAGCGGATGACACACCGGAGTTACAGATCAAAGAAAAATTTGCACAAATTGTAAAAGAAGGGAATCTTTTTGAAGGGAATGATGATAACCTCCAGGTTACTTATTCCAATAAAGATGGCCAGAAAAATCCTTTTCATCAGGATCTAACAAGAAGTATCAATGTGTATGCAGGAACAACCACTTTGATCGATCCGCTGAAAAAGTACAAAGATTATCGGTTATTCTCTTATTTTGCCCCGATGCAGGCTCTGACAGATCCAATATATCTGCCGAAAGGTGAAACCTTGTTAGAAAAAAACGATTGGAATGCCTATCAGGGAGTTGAAGCCGCAGGATTATTCAACACGGAACAGAAAAAGATCTCTAACAAAATGCATTGCCGCCCCAACGATATTTATCGCACAGATTATGTCGGAGTTCCTTCTATACGATTGGGATATGCTGATATGAATTTTGTATTGGCCGAAGCGGTTGAAAGAGGATGGATCAGCGGATCTGCTCAAAATTATTATGAAAAAGGTATCCGCGCCTCGTTTGAATTCGTACGTACGACGGTTTCTTCTCCGGAATATAATCAGGGAATGACCATCACAGACGAGTATATCACCCAATATCTAAAGGGAGAAGATGTAGCCTATGCTACAAACGGGACATCACTCGACCGGCTGAAACAAATATGGATGCAGGCATTCTTAGCCTCTTATTTCCACCTGGCCTGGGATTCTTATTATGATTACAGACGTACCGGTTATCCGGAATTACCGATCAACCCGGAAACAAACCTGAATGACGATAAGTACAAAATTCCGGTAAGATGGTTATATCCTGAATCAGAAACGAATTACAATAAGGAACAACTGATCAATGCAGTTAACCGCCAATGGGGAGGAGCCGAAGACGTGAATAAAATTATGTGGGTATTAAAATAATATAGTTCACTGTTACTTTTGAATTTACCGAATAGAATGGATGAACAACCTACTATTCGGTAAATTTGTTTCTAAAAATAAACACTTAAAAGCAGTTGCTTATTGTATAAAATCAACTACTTTTAGATGATCAAAAAAACACATCACCATGAAACATATTATCATTTTTCTTTTTGCTTATTTATTTGTTATTCCGGTCACAGCCCAACAACCCTCTCAAAACCTGGCCCTTCATCTGGACGGCAAAGACAATAATGTCCGCACCGGTATCGGATATCTCAATGGCTCATGGACCCTCGAAGCATGGGTCAAAGGCGATGACAATTCCTGGAAAGAACAGGAAGTTCTTTTTGGCGGAGGCGAATATAGCCTGACAAACAGGGCAGATTATCTGCCTCTGGTTATCGAGAACGGAAGACTTCACAGTACATGGCCCGATCTGTGGTCAAAAGAAGTACTGGACGACCAATGGCATCATGTAGCACTAAGTTGTGACGGTGTTGCCACCCGGCTTTATCTGGACGGAGAAGTCATCGATAGTAAAATAACAGCCATGTCTGTTCTTCCCGGAGCATTAGGAGTAAATGAAGACGATCTTACAACCTTCGGAGGATTAATGGATGAAGTCCGTATCTGGAATTCCGCCGTGCCGACTGAAACACTCAAAGAATGGATGGGCAAACCTTTGGAACCCACTCACCCGCAATTTAAAACACTGGTCGCATACTATAACTTTGACGACGGCATAGAAGATGTTTCGACAAACTGGGTCGGTAAAGGAGACCAGGCATACCATATCAGAAACGGAAGGCTCCAATATAAAGGTTCCATTCCAATGGCATACGCAGTGCCCTATGACAATCCAAAATTCGTAAAACCCGCTAAACAGCAAGAATTATTCAATGCAATCGTAATAGATAGCGAATGGGATGCAGATCAGGGTAGTTCGGACGACCAGATCCTTAAACTCCGAATCGCCGTAACCGGAGACCGAAATCCATTACGCCTGACAGAACTTGAACTCGACCTGTCTGATGTCACAACACTGTCCGACATATCGCAGATCCATATCTATCATACCGGGAAAACCGCCCGGTCAAACATTAAAACAGAACTATTCGGTCAGGGGGAAATACCTAAAAAGAAAATGATATTTAAAGATGAACAAGGAGTTCTGACATTAACACCGGGTATCAATTACCTGCTAGTAACAGCGGACATAGCCGAAAAAGCCACCGTTGGTAACAAGATCAAAATATCCGTCCCCTCCTTCAAGCTGGGAAGAACGACCTATATACCGGAGACAAGTGAAAGGAATATCGATAAAAGGATCAGCGAAAACAGCCAGAACAATCCCAACATCATAAAAGTACTGCAATGGAATATCTGGCATGGAGGTAACCACGTCGGAGACGACGGTCAGGCACGTGTCATCGATCTGGTAAAAGCGACAAATGCTGACATTATCACGATGCAGGAAGGTTACGGTAGCCAGAAACGCATTCAAGATTCACTGGGATATTATATGCAAACACCATCGCTCCAGGATAATCTGGTTCTTTTCAGCCGGTATCCTATAACAGACATACCGACAAAGAAAACATTCAATTCCAATCCTGTCAAATTAACACTGCCAGGCAATCGCCCCTTGTTAGTCAACGCCTGTTGGTTACGTTATGCCTATCAACCGGAATATTCCTGCAATTATCCTTGCATAGGACATAATACTTCTACCTGGGTAGCAGAAGATGCCGCCCGAGGATTAGAAGACATGAAATATATTCTGGAAAAGGATACAAAACCTTATCTGACAGAAGGTGAAGATACTCCAATCATCATAGGAGGCGATTTCAATTCTTGCAGCCATCTGGATTGGACAAAAAAAGCAGCGCCGATCCATTTCGGTTACGGACCTGTCCCCTTCCCTATTTCCCAATATATGCTCGACCAAGGTTATAAAGATAGTTTCAGGGAAATAAATCCGGATGAAATAGCTCGCCCGGAAGGGACCTTTGCTGTTATTTACGGACACTTGCAGGTTAGCCGGATCGACTTTCTCTACTATAAAGGAAATAATATCCGGGCTGTTTCTTCCAAAATTGTAAAAACAGCTCCGGAGATCGACGATGTATGGGCATCAGACCATGCCGCTGTACTGACAACATTTGAACTGACGCCTCTTTCAGGCAAATAATACATTAAACTAAATACGCATGAAAAAAGGATTATTTTTATCAGTCATCGCTTTACTGAACCTGATGACAATGAATGCACAGGTGCAGCCTGTGCAACCCAAGTTGACAGACGACAGATCATTCTCCATGATCTTGTTGCCCGACCCCCAGAGTTACACCAAATTCGATGTAAACCAGCCACTATTCGAACTGATGACGGCATGGACCGCCAACAACAAAGAGAGACTGAATATCGAGGCCGTTCTTTGTACCGGCGACCTGGTAGAACAAAACGAAATCCGTATTCCTGACGGAGTGAACGGCAACCAGACCAGCGAAGAACAATGGAAAGCAGCCTCACAGGCATTTGCCCGGCTGGATAATAAATTGCCTTACGTGGTCTGCACCGGAAACCATGATTACGGATACGAAAAGGCTGAGAACCGTCTGTGCCGTCTACCGGAGTATTTCCCGTCAGAAAGAAATTCCTGCTGGAGAAATTCGCTGGTTGAAGTAGGTAACAATTATCAGGGAATCCCGACACTCGAAAACGCAGCTTATGAATTTAACACTGAAACATGGGGTAAAATACTGGTGGTCTCTCTGGAATTCGCGCCACGCGACGAAGCCATCGAATGGGCTAAAGCTGTGACAGAGAAACCCAAATATGCCAATCACAAAGTGATCCTGCTGACCCACTCCTTCCTGACTGCAGACGGAAAACGGCGCCTGAAAGAAAACTATAAGATATCTCCGGCCAACTATGGAGAAGCCATTTGGCAAAAGCTGGTTTATCCGTCGAAGAATATCTGCCTGGTTGTTTGCGGACATGAATGTGAAATCGCTCCGCATAAAGACAATGTCGGTTTCAGCATCGAAAAGAATGCAGCCGGTAAGGATATCCCGCAAATGATGTTCAACGCCCAGACTGCCGATGGTTTCTGGCATGGCAACGGCGGCGACGGCTGGCTCCGTATCATGGAATTTATGCCTGACGGACAGACGATCAAGATCAAAACATTTTCTCCGCTTTTCGCCATTTCGCCGACAACAGCCGACAAATCCTGGAGAACGGAATCGTATGACCAATTCGATATTACTATAAAATAATAATAAAAGAACTTATGATAATTAGGGAGTAGCTCCAATTATACATACCTTTGGTGAACTAATACAAAATTAAACACATATCATGAAAAAAAGAAACTTACTTCTTATTTTGGTTTTAACCATTGTAACGATCAGTTCGGCTTTTGCTGCCAAACCAAAAGCAAAACATGTAATCTGGATCGGTCTCGACGGCTGGGGGGCTTACAGCGTAGAAAAAGCAGAGATGCCGGTGACCAAACAATTAATGAAAGACGGTTCTTACACATTGAAAAAACGTTCCGTTCTGCCTTCTTCCAGTGCTGTGAACTGGGCTTCTATGTTTATGGGTGCGGGACCGGAGCTTCACGGATACACCGAATGGGGATCAAAAACTCCTGAACTTCCTTCACGTGAATTGAATCAACATGGTATTTTCCCAACAGTTTTCCAACTGTACCGCGACGCTGCCCCGAAAGCAGAAATCGGTTGTGTCTATGACTGGGACGGCATCAAATATCTGGTAGATACACTGGCACTCAGCTATCATGCCCAGGGACCGGATTATAATAAATATCCAACCGTTTTGACAGAAATGGCGGTGAAGTATATCACAGAGAAAAAGCCGAACCTGTTTGCCGTTATCTTCGATAATCCGGATCATGTAGGTCATGCCGACGGACACGACACACCTTCTTATTACAATACGCTGAAAGAGTTGGATAAAAACATCGGAAAAATCGTCGACGCCGTTAAACAGGCCGGTATGCTGGACGAAACAATCTTTGTTATCACAGCAGACCACGGTGGGATCAATAAGGGACACGGAGGCAAGACCATGCTGGAAATGGAGACTCCGTTCATCATCTCCGGAAAGAACGTAAAGAAAGGTTATTGCTTCGACAATGTCAGCATGATGCAGTTCGACTGCGCCTCTACCCTTGCAGCTTTATTAGGTCTGACCCAGCCTCAGGTTTGGATCGGTCGTCCAATGCCGGTATTCAAATAATATAGAAAAGAGATGAAAAGATTATTTATAAGTATCTTATGCCTGTTAGGTGGTCTGTTAAATGCAAACGCCCAGCAACCGGCACTTCAATTCAATAAGGACGGAAAATTCAAGATCGTTCAGTTTACCGACGTACATTATATTCATAACAACCCGAAATCGGCTATCTCGATTGAAAGGATCAATGAAGTGTTGGATGCTGAAAAACCGGACCTGGTCCTTTTTACCGGCGATGTCATTTATGGTAAACCGGCGGAAGAAGGAATGAGAACCATTCTCAACCTGGCCTCTAAACGCAAAATACCTTTTGGTATGACATTCGGTAACCATGACAATGAACAGGGGCTGACACGTACGGAGTTGTTCGATATCATCAAAACGATCCCTTACAACCTGACCGATTCTGTTGCAGGCGTATCAGGTGCCAGCAATTATATCCTGCCGGTCAAATCATCCGACGGAAAGAAGGATGCAACCGTCCTCTATTGCATGGACTCTCATTCTTATTCACAGATCGGAGGAATCGGCGGATACGATTACATCAAGTTCGACCAGATACAATGGTATCGTGAGAACAGTGCCAAATATACAAGACAGAACGGCGGAACGCCTGTTCCATCTCTGGCATTCTTTCACATCGCCTTACCGGAATACAACCAGGCTGCATCCGACGAAACCGCTATTCTGGTAGGAACACGTAAGGAAAGGGCTTGCGCTCCGCAACTGAACTCCGGCCTGTTCACTTCCATGAAAGAGATGGGTGATATCCAGGGGGTATTTGTCGGACACGACCACGATGACGATTATGCCGTTTATTGGAAAGGCATCTTACTGGCTTACGGTCGTTATACAGGTGGCGACACGGTTTATAACAACCTGACCAACGGTGCACGTGTGATCGAAATGACAGAAGGTGAAAATGGCTTCAAGACCTGGATCCGCTTGAAAGACAATGAGATCATCAATAAGGTGAATTATCCTTCGGACTTTATTAAGAAAAAAGACTGATTGATTATTGTATCATCAAACAATAAAGTCCTCTCTGCCTAGTGCATGAGAGGACTTATTTATATAATAGATACTCCAAAAGATATACAGAAATGAGAAATGTATTAATATAGTTGGTTACGAATATATCTGATATGATATATTCCAGAATATTTTTATCTTTGTCCTAAAACAAGATAATATGAAAACAACAGCAGAATACCTCGCCATATTAAAGAACTATAAAACTCAGCATGCCGGGAATTATGGTATAACCCGTATGGGGATTTTTGGCTCAGTAGCACGGGGAGAACAAAAAGAAGGTAGTGATGTTGATATTTGTTATGAGGGGAAAGCACCGTCCTTACTTACTTTAGACAAAATACAGTCTGAATTGAGAAACCTGTTCGGATGTCCAGTAGACTTAATCCGCATCCGCGAACATATGAATGATTATTTGAAAGAACGCATCAGTAAAGAAGCTATCTATGTCTAATAAAGAACTACATATCCAATGTTTGAATAATATAAGGAAAGCTTTATTAATGATCGAAGAACGTGCTAACGTGATTTCTTGTATGGACGATTTTCTACAGACTCCGGACGGGATGCTTCGATTAGACGCTATTTGCATGAATCTGATAGCCTTGGGAGAATCAGTTAAAAACTTTGATAAAATAACGGAAGGGAAGATACTACCCCTATATCCCAATATTTACTGGAAAGGTGTAATGCAAATTCGTGATAAAATAGCACATCACTATTTCGACATTGATGCAGGCATTGTTTACACCACAATAAAAGAAGACATTCCACCTTTACTTCCAACAATTGAGACAATGATTAAAGATATATCTAAATAAAAACGGAGCCTGTAATACAGACCCCGTTTTTATTCTTATTCCGGTTTAAGCACCACCCCTAAACTCTTTTTTCCATCCATCTTTATAACGATCGGTTTGTCGAAACGGACATGGCGCAGATACTCGGTATCTTCCACAGCGGGCAAAGCATTCAGGTAAGCCTCATCGAACCAGCCATCGCCTTTGAACGGGTTGATCGTGAAATAACCGACACCGAAAGAGGTCAGGTTCTGGAAGAAATGCGTTCCCTGGCTCGGGTCGACACGATAGTTCTCCAATCCGCACTCCACGATAACACGGGCGTTACTGATATGTGGCCACTTCACCGGAATACCCAGCCAGGAGTCGCTGCTGCCCCAACGTCCGGGACCAACCAGCACATAATTCTTTTCCTCTTCCGTAAAACGGCGGTTCAGCTTCTCTATCTCGTAAGCGATCAACTGATTGTTAGACGAGTTGAAAGCACCGCTCTTTACATAGATAATATCCTGTACGTCCGTCACGATACCATGCCCCAGGACACTGGTAGAGGAAAGGATCGTTTCTTCATTTTCAATCTGCGTCAGGTCTTCATCCATGATCTCTTTGTTATCAACGATCGGACGGATCTGAAGCAGATAGAAAGTAGCCTTGTCGTGATTGGCGGGATCGACATTCACGGCAAACTCGATCTCTACGGGACGCCCCATCTCCTCCTGCCCGATGCGAAGCAATTCATCCAGCGTCTTTGCCAGCGGGAATACATCATGTTGCAGGATATTAACGAAAGACAAGATCTTCCGCCCGCCGGGATAGTAACCGTCACGAATGATCTGATCGTAGGGGTCGTAAGTAGAAACGATATATTTCAAAGAACCATCCGCATCAGCATCTTTCAGGTTCAGACGCAGGAGGTTAAAAGAATCATCGATAGAGAACTGTTCCGCCAGGTTCTTCAGGTCGAGCGCATAGAAACGGGTCTGCGTCTCACGAAGTGCGAAATCCATCGAACTCATCTGCAGGATACTGTGCGGATGGCGCGGAGAGAAACGTAATGTCTGACCGCCGTCCACAATATATTTACCCAATCCCAGGGCAATATTAGCTATGCCGTCTTCCGCCTTCTCATTACCGATCGGATAGAAATTAAGCGAACGTGCCACACCGGAGATGGTCGGGTAGAAATGATCGTTGTAACGGTTACCGACCACTTCCTGCAGGACAATCGCCATCTTCTCCTGATCGATCAGATTCGACGTGGCAGTCATATATCCCTTGCTGTCCCGGTAAAAGACAGATGCATAGACAGCCTTGATCGCATCGCTCAACAAGCGAAGCATCTCATATTTATCATCCAGCCGCGGAATCATATAAGTAGAGTAAATTCCGGCAAACGGCTGGTAATGCGAATCCTCCAGCAGACTAGACGAACGGACAGCAATAGGGCTTTTCACCACATCGAAGAAAGCCATCAGGTCATCTATCAGGCTGGCAGGCAGACTGGCACGAAGGAAATATTTCAGGATCGTCTCGTCATCCGCATCGCTCAACGCAACAGGCAGCAGTTCGTTCGTCTCCATAAATTCATCAAAGATATCCGTACAAATTACTACCGTCTTCGGGATATTCGTATTGAAGTTCTCCGTCTCCAACTTGGGATAGCGTTTAACCATCGCCCCCATAAAGGCAAGACCTCTACCCTTTCCTCCCAGCGAACCGTCACCGATACGGGCAAAATTGCTATACTCGTCGAAACGATCTTTCTGATAAATAGCTACCACTCCGGAGTTCTTCATACGGCGATACTGGACGATCAGGTCGAAAATAAGTTTACGAGCCTCATCCATATCTTTATAATCGCTTACATCGACCCGCTTCAACACCTCGGCTGGCGGGAACATGGCACGCGAATAGAAGAAACGGGAGAAATGGTTGCGCGAAAGATGGTAAACCAGCGAATCGTCAGGGATCTGGAATACTTTCCTCTGCAGATCCTTCAAATCCTTGATACGCATAATCTCTTCCTTCGTCTGCGGATTCAGTATCACGAAGTCACCGAAGCCGAAACGCTGCATGATCTTCTTACGCAGATCCTGCGGGTAGCTCTTTGAATTCTTGTCGATAAACGAGGCACCCAATTCTTTGGCATACACTTTATTGTTCGACTCGGAAGACTCGAGCACAAAAGGAATGATCAGCCCTGTCTTACGGACATATTGCCCGAACTTATACCCGGCATAAGGGTCTTTCACCCCATCATGCATAAAGCTCATATCCGATACGATACCGAGCATATTGTCCCGGTACTGATTAAAGATACGGACAGCTTCCTCATAAGTACGTGCCAGTTTGATCTTGGGACGTCCGCGCATCCGGAGCGTCTGCTGGTGGCCGTTCAGCGCCTCTTTGGCAAACATCTGGCTCTGCTCCAGCACGAATTTATATAAGTGGGGCAATGCTGACGAATAAAAGCGGATGGAGTCTTCCACCAGCAGGATGATCTGTACGCCGACACTCGCCGTATCGTCGGGCGCATTCATCTTATCCTCTATCAGTTTGATAATGGCCAGCAGCAACTCGGCATTACCCAACCAACTGAATACATAGTCGATCGCACTCAGGTCTTCATTGGCGATACGCTTGGAAACCTCCTTCGAGAAGGGGGTAAGCACAACGATAGGGATATTCGGATAATGTATCTTGATCTCCTTTGCCGCCGCAAAAATATCGCGGTTATCCATATTCGGCATGCAGATGATCAACTCAAAATTACGATTCTTTAATTCGGCAAGCGCCTCTTCTTCCGTTGTCACCTGGGTAAAACGGGGAGGATAACGAAGACTGAGTGAAGTATATTCATTAAATATCTGTTCGTCCACACGTCCATCGTCCTCCAGCATGAAGGCGTCGTATTTTGTGGCAATAAGCAGTACATTATATATACGCTTATTCATTAGATTGGCGAATGATGTGTCTTTAAACACAAGGTTCTGAAAGTCCGGTATTCCGCTCATAACGATTTCATAGAATTATATGCGCCCAAATGTAAGGAAAAAATCAGTTTGGATGCCGCCAATTAGTATTTTTCTCCCTATATTCTATTATTTCCCTACTTACTTTTTAATATTTTCCTCCCTTTGGCCTTATACTTTCCGGCATGCCCGTATTTAATCGGGCGTTAGAGAGACGGCAGAAAAACAGTATCGGCACAAAGACATGCATCAAAAACATATAATCTACTATCAAAAAGAAAGCAAAACTCTTGGTCAATCCATAGAATTCGCTACATTTGCCTACACATTGTTATTCCTAAAAAAGCAAGAAACGCTATGAAGACAGAAGTTATTTTATCTGCACTGGAAGCAAAGCACCCGGGTGAAAAAGAGTACTTGCAAGCCGTGAAAGAAGTTCTTTTATCAATAGAAGAGGTTTACAACCAGCATCCGGAATTCGAGAAAGCCAAAATCATCGAACGGCTGGTCGAACCGGAACGTATCTTTACTTTCCGTGTGCCCTGGGTAGACGATAAAGGTGAAGTACAAGTCAATTTAGGATACCGCGTACAATTTAATAATGCGATCGGCCCGTATAAAGGAGGAATTCGTTTCCACCCGTCCGTAAATCTGTCCATCCTGAAGTTCCTGGGATTTGAACAAACATTCAAGAATGCCCTGACTACCCTGCCGATGGGTGGCGGTAAAGGCGGTTCCGACTTCGCCCCCCGTGGTAAAAGCGATGCGGAGATCATGCGCTTCTGCCAGGCTTTCATTATGGAACTGTGGCGTAATTTGGGACCGGACCGCGACGTACCGGCAGGCGATATAGGCGTTGGCGGACGTGAAGTAGGTTATATGTACGGCATGTACAAAAAGCTGGCCCGCGAAAACACAGGTACTTTCACCGGCAAAGGCATGGAGTTCGGAGGTTCTATCCTTCGTCCGGAAGCAACCGGCTACGGTGCTCTCTATTTCGTACATCAGATGCTCGAAACCCATGGTATAGATATAAAAGGTAAGACAGTTGCCGTTTCCGGTTTCGGGAACGTGGCTTGGGGAGCGACAAAGAAGGCAACCGAACTGGGAGCCAAAGTCGTAACGATCTCCGGTCCGGACGGATATGTGTACGATCCGAACGGTATCTCGGGCGACAAGATCGAATATATGCTGGAACTACGTAACAGCGGTAACGATATCGTGGCACCTTATGCCGACGAATATCCCGGCGCAACTTTCTATCCAGGCAAGAAGCCCTGGGAACAGAAAGTGGATATTGCCCTGCCCTGCGCTACACAAAACGAGCTAGATGCCGACGATGCCCGCAAGCTGATAGAGAACAAGACCTTATGTGTTGCCGAAGTCTCCAACATGGGATGTACGGCAGAAGCTGTCGATCTGTTCATCGAACACAAACAGTTGTTTGCACCGGGTAAAGCCGTTAATGCAGGCGGTGTCGCTACTTCCGGACTGGAAATGACGCAGAATGCCATGCATATCTCCTGGACTGCCGATGAAGTGGATGCCAGACTGCATCAGATCATGGGTGCTATCCACGAGCAATGTCTTGCTCATGGTAAAGATGGTAATTATGTGAACTATGTGAAAGGTGCCAACATTGCCGGCTTCATGAAAGTCGCCAAAGCCATGATGGCGCAAGGTATTGTATAAAAGAGTCTGGCATGCTTTTTGTAATTACTTTTATACAAATACAACTCAATAAAAGTAAACATTATGATCTTAAGTAGGAACTTATCAAAAGCTTTCAATGAACAGGTAGAAGCAGAAATGTGGTCTTCAAACCTGTACCTGTCAATGTCGATCTATTTCCAGAAAGCAGGCCTGAACGGTTGTGCACACTGGATGAGAAAACAGGCAGAAGAAGAAATGGAACATGCCCACAAGATGATCGATTTTGCTATCGACCGTGGGGGTGACATCGAAATTAACCAGATCAATGTTGTTCCGACTGCATGGGGCACTCCGCTGGAAGTATTCGAACATGTCTACAAACACGAAGTACATGTATCAGAGTTGATCGACAAGATGGTTGACATCGCTGAAGCAGATAACGATCATGCAGCAAAAGACTTCTTATATGGTTTCGTTCGTGAACAGGTAGAAGAAGAATCATCGGCAAAGGCAATCGTAGATCAGCTGAAAATGTATGGAGAACATCATGCTATTCTTCTGGATCACAAGCTTGGCAAAAGATAATTTCTTTCCATAATAAAGAAACTCCGGTCTCTGTTAAATCAGGAACCGGAGTTTTTTATTTTCTTACTTTACCGGGATTCTTTGCCATAAAGTCTTTCCAACCGGTATACTTCTTCTCCGAGATCGGATTATTTGTCTGGAAATAATGACATACAGCGGCTGCCAATCCGTCGGTCGCATCCAACTGCGGTAACATCGACTCTTCCGGAATATGCAGGAAACGTTGTAACATGCCTGCTACCTGTTCTTTTGCAGCGTTACCGTTACCGGTAATAGACATTTTGATCTTCAACGGTGCGTATTCGAAGATAGGAATTTCCCGTTCCAAAGCCGCCGCCATCGCGACGCCTTGTGCTCTTCCCAGTTTCAGCATACTCTGCACGTTCTTCCCGAAAAACGGTGCCTCGATTGCCAATTCGTCAGGATGATACTGGTCGATAAGCGCCAGCACCCGTTCAAATATCTTCTTCAGACGCAGGTAATGGTCTTCGTACTTGTTCAACTGCAGTACGCCCATCGCTTCGAGTTTCGGTTTATTCCCTTCGATCTTCAGTACGCCGTATCCCATCACGATCGTTCCGGGGTCTATACCTAATATAATGCGGTCTTTAGTCATTCTCCCAGTCTATTTCTTCGAGTAAGGTACTGAAACCAACGATCTTGGTTCCGAAACGTGTAATCAATTCTTCCTGCAGGGCACGGCCTTCCGATTGCATCCAGTATTCCAGCGTCTCCGGATTCTTTACATGGAACTGTATAGAGTAGCTGCTTGCATCCTCCGATTCATCTTGTAAGATACGGCGCAGATAAGGCGTTCTCAAAAATCCGCTCGCCGAGGCACGGGGTATATAGCTCTTTTTCAGATATTCTATGCACTCGGTAAGGATATCATTCTCTATATTGAATGTTGTATTATAAACGATCATATTCTTTTTCTCCAAAATTCTTACACAAAGATAGCGAATATCTCAGGAAAACCTCTATATTTGCAACCGAAAACCACACACGGGGGATTAGCTCATCTGGCTAGAGCGTTAGACTGGCAGTCTAAAGGTGATCGGTTCGAGTCCGATATTCTCCACAGAAAGACACTCACAGAGGTTCACTTTATAGGTGGACCTCTTTTTTTATATTTTAATTCGACCATCCCCTCTTTTTTACGTATCATATAATAAAGGAGCAGAATATGATGAATGAAAGGGAAATACAAGTACTTATCGACAAATGCAAAAAGCAGGACACGGCCGCCTTTGCCGCATTGGTTGCAGAATACCGGCAACTTGTATTTCGCTTGGCTTTCCGCTTACTCTGCGACGAAGAAGAGGCAAGAGATATGGTACAGGAAACATTTGTAAAAGTGTGGTTGAGCCTTGACAAGTATAACCGGGAATACCGCTTCTCCACCTGGATCTATACAATTGCCGGAAACGTTTGTTATGACCGCCTGCGCTCTTTACAGCATTCCCCTTCGGGGAGTATGCAAGGAATCTCTCTCGCCAATATCTCCCTTTCTTCCGGGGAGGATATGGAACAAAGCCTGATAAATAAGGAACTGAAAGAGCTGATACTCCGGTTTACCCATGAACTGACCCCGAAGCAAAAGCTGGTATTCACGCTGAGGGAAATAGAAGGACTTGAAGTATCCGAAGTAGAAGCTATCACCGGAATGTCTGCCGAAAAGATCAAGAGCAATCTTTACCAGGCACGCAAACAGATACGAATAAAAATAAACCTGATGGAGGACAATTTATGACAAAAAAAGAAGATACATACGAACAATGGTTGGAGAAGATAAAAACAACCGAACCATGTCTGGACAACCCGGAAGAGCTGACAAACGATATCCTGAACAGGATAGACGCATTACCGTCCGGAAATCCCTCACGGATACTGCTTTTAGTCAGTAGAATCTCCGGTATTGCCGCAGCTTTTCTACTTTGTTTCCTGATCAGCGAAACGGTATTATTTCCGCAAGACAAACAGTTTACGGAACAACCATCCACTGCTAACGCCGTCTGGCAAGGAAAGGCATCCTTCCTGCCCGATGACTGGAACACTGAAAGTTCTTTCCTTGAAAAGAGCCGTTATCTATCCGAACAATGGAAGGAATACAAGAAGGAACTATCGAAAAGAAAGACCTTCTTCCTGTCCAAAAAAATTTCCGTAGAAAACATCATCCACTAAAACGAAGAAAACATGAAAACTATAGGATACTTATTTACCATTTCCGGATTGCTTCTTATGGCATCCTGTTCATCCAATCATCGAATGGTGACTCAGATCTATCCGGACGGACAGATCAGCCGTGAAGTATATGCTTATGGCGATTCTGCCTTTATGGCTGGCGATAATACTCATTCGCCTTTCCTGTTCTCTATCCGGGGCTGGCAGCAGATCCCTTTGGATGCCAGTATCCCTTTTGTCATTCTGGGCGAGAAAAGCAATTCACTCGGTAAAGAAGACAAATTGAATGTGAAAGTCAAACACACATGGAATATATGGGAAAATCCTCCTCTCCTTACCCCCGAAAAAAAGTGGCTGGAGCCATTGGCCGTTCCGCAGGAAAAGCTGGAAAAACATTTCAGATGGTTTTATACTTATTATACATTTACATGTAGTTACCGTCAAATCGAAGAAAAAGGACCTATCCCTATCGAACAGTTCCTGAACAAGCAGGAACAAAGACTGCTCTTTCAAGGTGACCTGACCGACTATCAGGGTATGAATGGGTTGGAACTGAACGATAAACTGAATGACTTAACAGAACGTTTCATGAAATGGTACGATGAGAGTTTGTACGAACTTCGCTTTGAAACCATCGAAGAGTGGGAAAGCAAATCAGGCAACAAAGTCTTTATTTCAAAATTGAAAGCGGATAAAGATGCGATCAAAAGAGCTGCCATGGACAAGGCCAAAGATACAGACCTGGAATCGATAGATATGGGTGAGTTACTCGATACTTTCTACCAGACAACTTATTTCTCCACAGCATATCAAAAAGACAAAGATCAGATAAACCTGTTGTTTGAAGAGAAATGTCAGCCGATAGAATTATTCGGCCACCAAATTAAGTATGAGCTCAATATGCCTGGCCGGTTGATCACAGCCAATACTTCTTTGCGGGAAGGAGATGCTCCTTACTGGAAGGTAGATGCCTACCGGATGTTACCGGGCGATTATATACTGGAAGCCCAGTCACGAGTCCCAAATATCTGGGCTTTTGTTATCACCGGATTCCTCGCTCTGTTTGCAATCTGCGGGATGCTATATGCCAGACGGCAAAGATAAAGCCAGCTTGATCTTTATTTTTATCAAATACACTAATAAATAAAGTTTTTATGTAAGTTTGCAGAAGGAAAAAGGAGACATACTAGGATTAATCTAATTGAGTATTTTGGAAAAACAAGTGCAATATAATGAACCACAACTTATCCTTTCATTGAAAAACGGCTCTTATAAAGCCTTCGAGAGGATATACGAGATGTACGCAAAACGTCTATTTGCGTATAGCATACAATTTACGAAATCTCAGGAAGAGTCAGAAGAAATTGTACAGGATGTATTTATGAGGCTTTGGACAAACCGGGCGAAGATACGACAGGAAGATACACTTCGATCGCTTCTTTTTATTATGACAAAACATTACCTTATCAATGCATTCCGCACAAAGATCAATCAACCTGAATACGAAGAATATATTCAGTATATAAATGAACGGTCAGTAGATGACGCTTCATGCCAACTGGAATATCAGGAATTTGTAGCAAAGTTCCGTGCTATATTAAAAACATTGCCGGAGACGCAACAAAAGGTAATTACTTTGTCTAAAATAGAACAGTTCTCGAATAAAGAGATAGCAGACAAACTATCACTGAGTGAACAGACGGTAAAAAACCAGCTTTCCCTCGGACTTAAAACTCTTAAAGAGAAATTGGGAAGCTTGGGAGTATATCTTATGTTATTATTTATTAATTAAATCGATTCAATTAGTACAAATCAGATAATTGTTTGTCTTAACATACAGAATAGAATGAATGACTTGATAAAAAAATATAGAATAAACGAACTGAGTCCTGAAGATCTGTCGGTACTTAGAGGAAATGCAAACGCGATGGATAATCAGGACCTGGAAAACCTGATTCTTGACGACTGGCTGCATGAAGAGATCGACACGTCTTCTGTCGACGACAAACTGCTACAGAAAATAAAAGGTAAAATCGACCAGGAAGTTAAACCCGAAAGTAATCGTTTTTCTCTGATACTTCGTTGGACGCAGTTAGCCGCGGCTGTCCTATTGCCGGTCTTTGTCATACTAAGTTTCTACTTGTATCATGAAAATACGGCTTTGCTATCTAATAAAATTGTTGTGGAAACAGGACTAGGGGAACGTGCCAGTGTCACATTGCCTGACGGAAGCATAGCATCACTCAATTCCGAATCCAGACTCGTTTATCTCCCCAAAGATTACAACAAAAAAGAACGAAACATTCACTTTGGAGGAGAAGGTTATTTCCAGGTCAAACACGATATGAATATTCCTTTCCTGATCGATGCACAAGGACTCCAAGTAAAAGTATTGGGTACTAAATTCAACCTGCTTGTCCGGAAAACAGACCGGACAGCCGAATTAGCATTAGAAGAAGGACGTGTTTCCTTGCTGTCTACCCATACCAATAAACAGGTGATCTTAAATAAGAACCAAAAAGCTATATTGGATTACGCAACCGGGAATATAACAGTCATATACGACGAACATATAAAAGATATATCAGCCTGGAGGCGCGGTGACATGGTATTCCGCAACACTCCCCTGTCACAGGTGATTCGTACTATAGAAGAAAATTATAATGTACGCATAAAAATAGAAAGTGAGGAATATCTCAATGATCCCTTCACCAGCACTCTACCTGTTAGCAATCTGAATGAAGTACTTGAAGTACTTGAACGCTCGTATCATCTGAAAGCTGTTATCAACGGTAAAGAAATCTTTTTGAAATAAAATCAGGCATCATCCCAATTCATATAGAACCGCTTTCTTTAAAGGAGGCGGTTTTTTTAATATACATATACATTTTATGTTCTTTAGCATATATTTTTTTCGGTACTAAATAAAATAACCCCTGTCATTACTATCGAGAACGCTTATTAAGCGAACCCATTAAGTGTAATTCTAAAAACTATTAAGATGAACAAACATTTAAGACTAAGAATGTTAACTTTGTTTTCGTTACTATTCTTTTTTTCTGTTTCTCTCTTTGCACAGGAAAAGCTAGTAACGATACATCTGGAAAATGTTTCTCTAAGGGAGATATTTTCTTCTATTGAAAAGCAAACCACTTATCGCTTTTCTTATCGAAATGTAGTGATAGACGCTACAAAAGACATCACCATTTCCAAAACAAAAGTCCCGGTTTCTTCTGTACTCAATGAAGCATTGGCGGGGAAAAATCTGGAGTACAATATTGTCTCTGCCAAATCTATCGTGATCTCTGACAAACAAAAGAAAACGACCTCCGGCAAAAAAGAAATTTCCGGTATTATTAAAGATAGTAACGGAGAACCTATTACCGGTGCTACGATCATAGAAAAAGGGACAACCAACGGAGCCATATCCGATATGGATGGTAATTTCTCCCTCAGTATCGCAGAGAATGGGATATTACAGATATCCTATGTCGGTTATGCAGAACAAACGATCCCTACCAGCAACCAAACGATCTTTAACATCATCCTGAAAGAAGATTCACGATTGCTGGACGAAGTGGTAGTAGTCGGATACGGTAGCATGAAAAAGAAAGACTTAACAGGAGCTATCAGTCACGTGGATGCCAACAAATTAGCTAATGAAAGACCTACCACAGTACAGGATATTCTTCGTGGAACAGCTCCTGGCTTAATTGTTGCACCTTCTTCCAGTGATGCAAAAGAGGGACCTACGTTTCTTATTCGTGGAAAACGCTCCCTGACAGGAGGGACAGCACCTC
The DNA here is from genome assembly GCF_003479515.1 of Parabacteroides sp. AF14-59. Taxonomy (NCBI): domain Bacteria; kingdom Pseudomonadati; phylum Bacteroidota; class Bacteroidia; order Bacteroidales; family Tannerellaceae; genus Parabacteroides; species Parabacteroides sp. AF14-59. Next base: position 102,678 of record NZ_QUHH01000023.1, read on the forward strand.
TCGTAGTATTAAACGGCGTACCATTCAACGGAGACCTTTCCGAAATAAATCCGACTGATATCGAATCTGTCGATATTTTAAAAGATGCTTCATCGGCAGCCATTTACGGAGCTAAATCGGCCAATGGGGTAGTTATTATAACTACCAAGAAAGGTAGAGGTGAGAAACCGACTGTGCAATTCGATGGTAGTGTAGGATTTGCGACAATGGGAGTAAGCCGCAAATTTTATGAACCCGATGAGTATCTGCAATACCGGTCGGATTATGCAACCAGCAGTAACGGGTTCGAAAATAAAGGATATTACAGCAAGCCTACAGCTGAAAATCTACAGAAATACAACTTAACCGAAGAACAATGGCGCAACCATGATGCGATCGGTCAGGGTTCCACAAATATGGAAGATGTATGGTTGCAACGTATTGGTTTGGGAGATGTTGAGCGCCGCAATTATTTTGCAAATACTCCATACGACTGGTACGATGCGACCTGGCAAACAGGATTACGGCAAAACTATAATGTCAGTCTTTCCGGACAAACAGCCCGTGTAAATTACTATTGGTCATTGGGTTACCAGGATAACGAAGGTAATCAGACAGGAGACCGGTTTAAGAACTATAGGACAAACTTACGCATAGATGCCAAAGCTACCGACTTCCTGGAAGTAGGTGCAAATCTGATTTTACAAAGTCGCGACGAAGGATACCAAAAAGTAGACTGGGAAGGAATGTGTAAAAACTCACCTTATTCTACCCCTTATTACGAAGATGGTTCTTTGAATCCATGGCCTATGGGAGAAGGTCACCAGGCTCCTGGTACAAATAGTTTTTATAATCTATCCATGTCTTCCAAAAGTGCAGGAACGCAAACTGTCAATAGTAATTTCTTTGCAAAACTTACTTTGCCATTCAATATCACTTATCAGTTTACCTTTGCACCACGTTATAGCTGGGCACAAGACAGAAATTGGAGTAGCTCAGAGAGCGTTTTCGATACTACACATGGCTCTGCGACCAGAGCAAGTTCACGCTCCATTGTTTGGACATTGGATAATATAGTTAAATGGAACTATACATTTGCCCAAAAGCATTTGGTCGATGTTACATTGTTACAAAGTGCAGAAAAAAGCGAATACTGGAGTGAGACAATGACAGGTAAACAGTTTTCACCAACCGACATTTTGGAATGGCATAACATGCAAAGTGCAAATGAAAAAACATTCAGTTCAAATGACGAAAAATACACAGGGGATGCCCTGATGGCACGTTTATTCTACTCCTATGATAATCGTTACATGCTCACAGCTTCTGTACGCCGGGATGGATTTTCAGCCTTCGGACGTTCTAATCCACGTGCAACTTTCCCGTCATTGGCTTTAGCCTGGAGTTTTACCAATGAGAACTTTTTTAATTGGGAGCCTATGAGTAATGGTAAACTTCGTATCTCCTGGGGTAAAAACGGTAACCGCGAAATTGGTATTTATCAGGCATTATCTCAGCTGACAACGGGTAGTGGTATCAGCAAATATTCATATGCTACTTCTACAGGTTCATTATACGAACTTTCTACTTTACAAATTAGCCGCATGGCTAATAATGATCTAAAATGGGAAAGTACAGCTTCATGGAATGTCGGACTTGATTTTGGATTCCTCAATAATCGAATCAACGGTAGCCTGGAATGGTATTACATGCCGACGACAGACTTATTGATGGACCGAACGCTTCCTAATATCAGCGGTTACAGTTCTGTTGTAACAAATTTGGGAAGAGTGGTTAATAGTGGTTTTGAATTATCATTACATTCTGTAAACATCGAGAATGAAAACTTCAGCTGGAATACTACATTCAATTTATCCCATAATAAAAACCGTATTAAACATTTATATTATACTTACGAAGACGTATTAGACCAAGAAGGCAATATAGTCGGTTCAAAAGAAGTTGATGATATAAATAAAAGTTGGTTTATCGATAAACCGATGGGAACTATCTGGGATATTGAAATGATTGGAATCTGGCAGGAAAATGAAGCGGAAGAAGCCGCCAAATACGGACAAAAACCAGGCGATGCCAAAGCACGGGATGTAAACAATGACTATCGGATATCTCAGGACGATAAAGTATTCTTGGGACAAGAGGATCCTAAAGTCAGATTAGCGTTAAGGAATGATTTCGTTCTGTTTAAAGACTTCGACATATCTTTTAACCTGTACTCTTATTTAGGACACAAAGCTGCAACAACTGATTATTTAAACTACTTCGATTTTAAGGGGGATTATTTGAATAGCCCGGTACGGAAATATTGGACACCCGAAAATCAGTCTAATTCTTATGCACGTCTGAAGTCTACACTACCTTCAAACGTAGAACCTAAAAAAATAATCAGTAGAGATTTTATCCGTTTGGAGAATATCTCTGTCGGATATAGAGTTCCGAAGAAAATAACAAATTTATTACGCACCCAGGATATCAGGGTATATGCAACTATCCGTAACGTTGCGATATGGGCATTCTCAAAAGAATGGTCAAAAGCCAACTATTGGGATATTGAAACGACAGGCTCTATGCCCCGGACATATACATTAGGTGCTAGTATAACATTTTAATCCATTTTATTATGAAAAATAATTTATTCAAATCAGTATCTCTTACGCTCGCTTTATCGACATTGGCTTCTTGCTCCGAAAGTTGGTTGGATCCGGAACCTCTGTCTTTTTATGAGCCCAATATTACATTTTCAACAGTTGAAGGTCTCGAAGGGGCACTCACTCGGTGTAGAAGTGATATGCTTTACTATTTTTTGGGCACCGATGGAACAGCCTTGTCAACCGAATTAATTTTTTCAGATGCAGCGGTATCTGCAATCACAGACTTAAGCGGTTCACAAAATTTTGTTTCAGATATAACCCCTACATCTAATAACGGTTGGATTGGCAGTAACTTATCCAATGCTTTTTGGAGTAGTGGTGTTGCAGGTAGTAGTTTTGCCAATGCAGTAATATCACGTCTTCCTGAACTGGATCTGGATCAGACAACTAAAAATCAGATGCTTTCCAGAGCCTATTTTCATCGTGCATGGCGTTACTATCATCTCACATTCCAGTTTGGAGACGTTCCTCTGGTTACGAAAGAAATAACATCTCCCAAATTGGACTTCCGCTCAGTAAAGATGGAAGTGGTTATTGAGAAAATGATTAAAGACCTGGAGTTTGCGGTAGAAAATATCCCGGAAAGAGACGATTGGGGGAAAGAGAACAAAGGTACATGCCTAATGTTGCTTACCAAGTATTATCTGGCAGCAGGCGAATTTGAGAAAGCTCTTACTGCCGTAAATACGCTGATAAATAACTGTGGTTATGAATTGATGGAAGAGCCTTTCGGTACATTTGAAAATCCTTTCCCGGATGTTCGTCCAATGACACGAAATGTCTTATGGGATTTGCACAGACCTGTCAATAAATCTATTTCGGCAAATAAAGAAAGTATTATGACTATCATCAGCCGTTATGAGAATCAAGACAGTAGAGTTGAAACGTGTTTTTTATATAACTTTACCCCATTCTGGAGTATGACCGATGTTAACAGGGGTATTTTAACTCCAAGTAAACAAAATATCGGAATTGGCAGACAAGCGGGAACTTCCGATTTCATGGCTCAATACCCTGATTATATAGACCAAAGAGCTGTTTGCGGACGAGGAGAATGTTTCATAAGACCGACTTACTTTGCTGAAAAAAGTATGTGGACAGACGAGAACGATCTTCGACATAACAGGCAAACAGGAAACTGGATGGCGATGGAAGATTTGAAATACAACAATGTAAACCTGCTGGGGACTGATGATGAAAAGTACTATTTAAAACCTCTTCAGAAATTTGCAGATGACGGGACATTATTGTGTAAAGATACTATACGCTGCTGGTACGGTTATCCTTATTACAAATTATGGGTAGATGATGTTGACCGGGATGTTGCCAACGGATACAGAGGTGTCGATTATAAGGGAGGACCTGGTGATGCGTACCTATATAGATTAGCAGAAGCATACCTGCTAAGGGCTGAAGCTTACTATTGGCTGAACGATTATGCAAAAGCTGCAGAAGATGTGAACAGGATCAGAAAACGTGCTCATTGTACAACATTCTTTAGTGCAGCCGATATGAACGGTCTGGATGGTCTGGATGTCATTATGGACGAAAGGGCCCGTGAATTGATGTATGAAGAATTCCGTCATGTGGAACTGGTACGTGTCTCGTATATTAAAGCAAACGAAGAAGGAACATATCAGTCTCCGAAAAGCCTGGCAGACGAAGGCAGTAACAGTTACTGGTGGCATCGTATCGTAAAGTACAATAATTACTATAACAAAGGTGTAACTACTTTACATGGAGATGAATATAAAATCGGGAAACATAATATATTCTGGCCTATTACGCAAGGTAACATTGATCCGAACTTATACGGACGTATAAACCAGAATTACGGATACGCCGGTTATGAGAAAAATGAACCGCCTATCAGTTCTCTTGAAGAATTAGAAGCATCCGGTCAGTAAAACTCATCGTATGAAACATAGTGCTCACTATAACTTAGTGGGCACTATTTGATAATAACAATTTTACTCACGAATCAAAAAGAAGTATATCCATGAATATATCAAAGAAAAACACGCTCCTGGTTACAACATGCAGCCTATTGATTTCTTCGATAGTAGTAGCCCAGGATAAAGAAGAAAAAAACATTCAGCCTGAATGGTTGAAAAAATACAGCGACAAGGAAATCCATGACATGTTTGATAATCCTCCCATGTTCTATGCACCTCACACCTTTTGGTTTTGGGACGATGTAATCAAAGACGAACAGACAGCAGCCTCGATGGCTGAAGAGATGGCTAAACAGAAACTGAATCCCGGTTATGCACATCCCCGCTCCGGATTTGATAACACGGTAACAGCGCTTCCTGTCGAACAATACCTCGCAGAACCCTGGTTCAACAGTTTTAGCAACGCACTGCAAAAAACAAAGGAAAACGGATTAACACTCGGATATTGTGATGACTATAACTGGCCAAGCGGCCAAGTAGCCGGGAAAGTCCTTCAGAAACATCCGGAACTTGAAGCCACCTATCTTGCTCCTAGACGTTATTATGTAAACGGAAAAACAGAAGTGAAGTACGATTCGGTTGACTTTGCTGTTGCCGGAAAACTGATCAATAACCAGCTCGATGCCTCATCCTTGCGTGTTATCGGTGAAGGGAATACGATCAAATGGACAGTTCCTTCCGGTAACTGGATGATCTATACATACACTATCAAAACTCATCCGGGTATCGATGGCGGAAAAGTTAATTATCTGGACCCGAAACTAATGGAAGTATTCATCCCAATGGTCCATGAACAATACGACAAACATTTCAAAAAAGATATGGGCTGTAGCATACCGGGCGTATTCGTCGATAATGAGGGTGATTACGGATGGAAAATGGCGTGGTCCGAACACCTTGCAACCCAATATCAGAAAAAGAAGAAACGTGATATAAGGGAATGGTTACCTTTATTAACCGAAAAAGACAAAGACGGTTTATTTGTTGTCGCCCGATGTGACTGGTTCGACGTCGTATCAGATGTATATAATGAATGTTACTTCGAACCATTGGTTAAATGGTTGAAGGAACGTAATATGTATTACATCTCCAATTTATGGGAAGAATCGTTACAGCTTCAGACAATCGCAGTAGGCGATCTGATGAGAACGACACGCTGTGTAACAATGCCAGGCAACGACTGTCTGGAAATGAAATCTCAGGATGTACATGACTTCAAGGAAGTACAGTCTGTTGCCGAATTTGAAGACCGTCCTTTCATGAGTGAGATCATGGGAGTAGCGGGATGGATACAATCTCCGGAAATGATGAAAATAACCATAAATTCAGTCACTTCATTTGGTGTTAATCATGTTGTACCTCATGGTATTTATATGAACAGACAATTGGAGACAGTTCCTTTTCCCAGTGACTGGTTCACCGAAAATCCATATTGGAACTATTTACACCAATGGACTGATTTTGCCAGACGTGCCGCCTTTATTACCCGGCAAAGCAACCTGGTGGCAGATGTTCTGCTGGTCCATCCGCTTGAAACCGTCTGGTCTTTTTCTGAAAATTATTTCTCTGAAGAAAAAGGTGTACAGAATGCACCGTGGGACTCTCGTGTAGTTGAAACGGACCAGGTCTATTCGGATGCCATGAGAAAAATGAATCAGGGAAATATCGATTTCTTAATAGCCGACAAATATTACTTGTCGAAAGGAACAATACAAAACTCAGGCAAAAATGCCACAATAACAATCAATAATCATAATTTCCAGGCAATCGTACTTCCGGCAACGTATATTATCCCCCAGTCATCATTCAAAAAAATCTTTGAATTTGCCAAACAGGGAGGATTAGTCGTTTTATTAGGCGAATTACCTCAGGGCTCTCCCGAAAAAGGGCTGAACGATAAAACGATTATGACACAGGCAAAAGCATTAAAACAGTTTCCGAACGTGATTAATTTAGCATCCGATAAAGACAGAATGGAAGCTATGATCACAGTCCTGAACGAAAAGATGAAGCCTCAGATACGTCTTGAAAACTCCGGCAGATTATATACGGCTCAAAGAAAGATAGGTAATACCAATTTATACTGGTTTGCAAACAATACCGATACATTGAAACATTTCACCGCCTGGTTGAGAGATGGAAAAGGAGTTGCTGAAATATGGGATTGTGAGACAGGTCAGAAAAAGAATATTCCGTCGGAAACAGAGAATGGATATCAGAAAGTATCTCTGACATTGAATCCGTTTGAAGCTTATTGGCTGGCTTTTGATCCTGATAAAACAAATTCAATAGAGGTAAAACCGGATATTGCCACCAGAGAAAGAACAATCGATACCACATGGAAAATAAGTTATCCGAATGAAAACACAATCTATAAAACAACGGCAAAAGTATTATATTCAGATAGCCGGTTGAAAGAAAATGAGTTTTTACGATTAGGATATGACGACTCCAACTGGAAATATTATTCCCGCCAGGATGAAAACGAGATTAAATGTACCTATGGCTATTGGAGGATGAATATTCCTGTAGGAGCAAAATCGGTTATAGTCCCTTCCTATATGTTAGGTAAAGAGATCTGGCTTAATGACAAAAAAATAAAGGTAACAGATTCTTTAATCAACCTGGCACCGGAATCAAAATTGCTGTCGTTTGTATTAAACCGGAAGGATGAAAAAGTAACTGTCGCTCCTTTTAAATTTACTGTTGGCACGGAAGAGAATAAAAAACTAGCTTCCTGGTACACTTACGGGCTTCAACAATACACCGGATTTTTAGAATATGAAACTTCCATTACGATAGACGATGCATCTTCATCAGTCTTCCTCGATTTAGGTGAAGTAAAATACATGGCTGAAGTTTTTGTTAATGATCAATCTGTAGGAGCTCGTTTATGGCCTCCTTTCAAATTTGACATTTCCAACACATTAAAACGGGGAGAGAATAAAATCAAGATTAAAATAGGAAATCTGATAGCTAATGAAATGTGGATGAAAGAAGATCTGGGAAAACTCCGGACCTGGGGATGGAAAGGGATACCTGATCTAAACCAATACGATGCGGGACTGTTCGGACCGGTAAAACTGATTACAACTATTAAATGATTTTATACAAATGAAAAAATACATTCTTTTAACCCTGTTTATCTTTACGGCTTTACACCTATCAGCCGTCGACTTGAATGGAGTAAAATGGATATCCATTGAAAAAACATTGACTAAGCCCAATCAATGGATCTGTTACCGAAAAGCGTTTACACTTGAAAAAACTGAAAAAACAGCCTTGCTTACTATTTCAGTCGATTCAAAATACTGGCTTTGGGTAAATGGAAAATTAGTTGTTTTCGAAGGAGGTTTGAAACGCGGTCCCAACCCTGATGACACTTACTTTGACCGCTTGGATATTGCTTCTTACCTGAAAAAGGGAAATAACACAATTGCAATACTTATGTGGTATTGGGGAAAAGACGGTTTCTGCCATAAAAATAGCGGCAGTCCGGGATTACTGGCTAAATTACAATCAGGTAATCGTGAAATAATTTCGGATGCCAGCTGGAAAGTTAAAGTACATCCGGCATACGGAGAGTCGCAGGAACCTCTCCCCAATTATCGGTTACCTGAATCAAATATTCATTTCGATGCCCGGAAAGATATTCCCGACTGGATGAAACCGGAATATGATGACTCCAATTGGCAGCAAGCAACCATTGCCGGTAATTATCCTTGCCAACCGTGGAACCAGATACATCCGCGTCCTTTCCCTAACTGGTATGATTCCGGTCTGACAGAATATGTTTCGGTCGAACGCTCTTTTAAATCGGATACATTAATAATTAAAGCCAAACTCCCACGAAATATCAGTGTAACACCCTACTTTGAAATAGAAGCCAATGAAGGTCTGTTCATCGATATCCGTTCTGACAACTATAAAGGAGGAAGTGAATATAATGTTCGTGCAGAGTATGTAACCAAAAAGGGAAAGCAGTCCTTTGAAGCGTTTAATTACGTAAACGGACACGCAATAATATATACTATACCTCCCGGAGTAAAAGTGAATAAGGTTGCTTATCGTGAAACCCGGTTCAATACGGAACATGTCGGTTCATTCGAGTGTGACGACATATTTCTGAATACACTTTGGCAAAAATCCTTGAACACGATGAATCTAAATATGCGTGATGCGATACAGGACCCGGACAGAGAACGGTCTCAATGGTGGGGAGACGCAGTTATCGTTTCAGGAGAAATACTATATTCCTGTGATAGTAATGCACATGGACTTATACAAAAAGCGATCCGGAATCTGGTTGACTGGCAAAGGATAGACAGTGTATTATATTCTCCGGTTCCTGCTGGTTCCTGGGCCAGAGAACTTCCGCTGCAAATGCTTGCTTCTATCGGAAAATTCGGGATGTGGAATTACTATCTTTATACAGGAGATACAGAAACGATCCGGCATGCATATCCGGCAGTGAAACGCTACTTGGCCAAGTGGAAAACCGATGAACGTAATTTGGTCATTCATCGTCCCGGAGATTGGGACTGGGGAGATTGGGGAGAAAATATAGATCTGCCAGTTTTAGATAACGCATGGTATTGCCTCGCTTTAGAAGGAGCACAAAACATGGCTTCACTACTTGGTTATAATGAAGATACCAGCGTTTACCATCAACAAATAAAAACAATCAAACAGGCAGTAAATACATTTTATTGGAATGGGAAGGTCTATTGTTCTTCGGATTTTCAGGAATCACCGGATGATCGCGCTAATGGACTGGCTGTACTTGCTGGTTTTGCCGATTCCGATAAATGGAAATCAATAAAGACTTTTCTAACTGATAATTTCCATGCGAGCCCTTATATGGAAAAATATATATTAGAAGCTTTCTTTGTTAGTGGCGACGTTCAGGGAGGTCTCGATCGCATGAAAAAACGCTATAAATACATGGTCGATCATCCTCTCACCACGTTGTGGGAAGACTGGCAGATTGGTGGAGCTGGCGGAGGAAGTATCAACCATGGCTGGGCAGGAGGTCCTTTATCTTTACTTTCCCAGTATATAGCAGGAATCTCTCCACTTGAAGCTGAATGGAATAAAATTCTTATAAAACCGATGTTAGGAAATTTAAAGCAAGTGGTATGTACTGTTCCTACAAAAACGGGAACTATCACAGCAACGATAAAAAATCAAACAGGACATCTATATTCCATCGATGTGACCAATACAGATAATAAAATCATTCATATTGCATTTCCTAAAGATAAAATAAAGCAATCTCTAGTTATAAACGGGAGAAAATATGAAAATAACCAATTGAGCAGTATTAATCAACATTCTGTGAAGTATCTGAAATCTGATGAATCTTACCATTATTTCGAGATAAAGAATCCGACGATCAATATTTCTGCAACTCATTAAGGTTTATAACAAAAAAAGAACTACGGTATTCGTAACGAAACCGTAGTTCTTTTTTATTTCAACTTAAATCAATCCAGGAACAACGCAGAACAAGCTGCATTTGCTCCACGCACCTGGCATATACGGATACGCACAGGCTGGTTCACTTCAAATGTCACATAACGTCCCATTTCATAATTGCGGACCATATGGACCGGAGACAAAATACGTTTATTTTGTAAATCAAACAATTCGATCGCACTCCGTCGTCCGTTATTATCCCAATCCACAAAGTAAAGAGATATTTTATACGGTTTATCGTGCCGGTAATCCACATCTATTGTTATTGTCTGACGGCAGACCTGAGGATCGAACGTCGTTATAGCTCCCAGACTACGACTCTCGTCATTTTCAAGATTTGAGACCAATGCCCGTTTGTCAGAAGCCGTATTCATATATCTGGAATTCTCTTCTCTCTGGCAAATGATGCTTTGACATTGTTTCGGCAGTTTAGTCCGGTGTGCACCTTCCCCGTCGTAACTGAACAAAACATATCCTTTCGAACCATATACACCTTTCCAATTCCCCTGAGTCAGGGTATCTTCCTTTACTGTTGAAGCCGGATAACAGTAGTTGATATCTTCCTCAACCACCGGACTTTCAGCAGGACGGTCATAAGAAAAACTAAATGTATGCAATCCATCATTCAATACAGGCAAATAAACGTGAGTGGCATTTTTCTTTTCCGGCTGTACTGTTTGTCCGTCCATTTTGATTTCTATATTTCCTGCCCCCATAAGAGGTATAGCCAGCTGCCCTGTTGTTCCGGCAGGAACAGACAAAGAACCTTTTCCTTCCTTTACATCCATATAAACCCGTATTTTCCCATGAGGAGTAGGAACAGTCCCGTCGATACGGGTCAATCCGGAAGTCAGATGCGGACAAACGGTAAAAGTTTTAAATCCCGGAGTCTCCGGTTTTACACCTAAAATCTCTTCACTCAACCATTTCGCTACACCGGCACTCCAGGGATGAGTAAAGCTGGTGTATCCACACTGATTATTGACCGGAGCATCATTATCCTCCAGCTTACAGAGATTCCACGAAGGACGGAATACTTCAAAGAATGTAGTCGCACCATACCGTAACTGTCCTCCCCAACAATCATCGATCGTATTCATCGCCTCCCCATAACGTCCCAGACGAGCCAATGCATTGATCACAAAATACTGGTTAAAAGGAGAATAAGAAACACGCTGCAAACGATCGCTATATACATTCTTCCACAAAGAAGACACATCTTCAGGAGATACAACACCGGCATTCACCGCATCGGAAGCAGCAAATATATCCAACCCTTCCTGCCAGTCCGGACTACATTGTAACTGCTGTTGTTTTTCATCGGCATACGTTTCATATTTCCGGGAGAGGTCCTGTCGGCCACAGTCATTCATCGCCTTTGCAAACCTCTTCCAGGTCTGGATAGACAACATTTTATATGCCGTATGTGTCTCTTTACAGTTCGGATTCTCAAAACCGGCTCCTAACCGTTCGTCCCATCCGTAAAAAGAGACCGACGGACTATGTTCATAATGTTGGTAAGCGATATCCAGTTTATTACAGGCATTATTGCATAAGGAATCCAAAAGAGACTGATCACCGGTATACTGGTAATAATCCAATAAGCTCTGTACCCAATAAAGAGAATAACTCAGGATACCATTAAACTGCTCGGCCGTGTAAAGAATGTTCTTACGGACAAAATCATAATTACCAAAAGCAACAAGAGCAGCAGCCTGAGAAGTATGTGCATCCCCAGTCCAGGAATGACGGTCACTCCGCTCCATAAGAATAGCACCGAAATAATCTTTCAGCAAATTAAGCCGGACAGTATAAGCAGCCGTATACCAGATGCGATTCAACTCGTCATTGTTGCTGTTGAAACTTCCCTCATAATTAGTCGGCTTTGTCTGGCAAACCAACCGGACATTCCGTATCCTGAACTTCCTGGATACATCTTTCAAATGAATCCAGGCAAAACGTACCCCTTCATACAATTGTTTATTTAACTCTAAACGATAAGTCTTACCGTATTGCTTAGGTACTACCGTTTTTACCGGATGTTCGGAACCCAGATTAAATACAGCCGGTTCGTTGAACTCACTGATACTGCATTCGACCGTTGCCGGCATATCATCGCATTCAAATTCCAACCAACCCGCATTTACCTGACCAAAATCAAACATGATATTACATGCTCCTGTAATTGTCAGATCAGAATTACCTTTAGCTTTCATATTCACCGGCTCATCGCACGTTACAGAAACCGGTTTCTGCGTATACACTTCCAGATCATCGTCGGCATCCGGGCTTTTCCACCGGTAATTGACCAAAGGGTCCGGTGAACAAGTAACCTTCTCTCCTGTCGGAATACCCTTCAAAGAAGGATAAGATAACTTCTTCAAGTCTTTTCCATCCGGACCATTGGCTAATGCAAATAAAGGTGTCAACAATAATATTTTCGTGAACAGAATTAAGTTTTTAGACATAACTACATCTTTAATTTATAAATAATTATTCTGCACTCAGAATTTCAATTGCAAGATACCATTATTTCCTATATGTTTTCACCGTATCTATCATTGCCAATATATTTTCCACCGGTGTTCCTGCCTGTGCGTTATGGCATGAGCAACAGATATAGCCTCCGTCCTTCCCCAATGTTTCAAGGCATTTACGGGTTTCATCGATCACTTCATCGACTGTCCCCATCGGTAACGTTCGTTGATTCTCGACCCCTCCATGAAAAATAAGATCTTTTCCGTATTGTTCTTTCAGATTGGCTCTGTCCATGCCCGGGCAGACATGCTGTATCGGATTCAGGATATCGACGCCACATTCTATCAATCCCGGGATCAAAGGAAGGACAGCTCCATCCGTATGATACAGCACCTTCTTCCCATAACTATGGATAAGGTCGCACCAATTTTTCAGCCTGTGTTTGAAATGCGTTTCCCATGAATCCAATGAGATCAACATGCTATCCTGCATTCCCATATCATCACTGATAAACACGATATCGAGTTCATCTTTCAATTCAGTCAGCATCCGTTCCAGCATGACGGTTTGAATAGCATCGATACGTTCTACCGTTGCATCCAGAAAATCCGGATTTGCCAACGTATCCATCAGGGCATTTTCCAATCCGCGCATCTGGCAATAGATCTCAAAATGAGATATCCAGGGACCTATAGTTGCAAAATTCCAGGAACGAGCTTCTTTTGCCAATGCTTTCGCACCTGCATAATCAAATTTATCAGGGTCAGGCCAGGAATGATAACCAAGCAATTCGGACGGATCCGTATAATCGGCAATCGGCGGATCGATATACTCCTGATAAGTTGCCAGACCGGCCTTTACCATTCGGGTTGGAACACCCCACATCGTAATTTCTCCACTATCGTTCGGGTCGAAGAAACGTCCTCCGTAACCGGGGAATATCCAAACGATCTTATCTATTCCCAGCTTATTATACACAGCCATTTCATCTTGCAATGAAGTGTATTTGCGAAGTGAATCGAGTACTTCGGGTGTACACCAGAGGTCGACCGGCGGACGATCGACCGGCTGACGGTTTATAGTTGCCCAAATACGTTCTTTGGGAGTCACATTATCCATATCTATTAAAAGTTTATTTATTACTTGTTCAATGTTGATTATTTTTATTTTTTACCTTCCGGTAAATACAGGTGAGATTGTTACAGATATCACACGAATAACTACTTTTCCGGACATTCTTACCGATACCGATAATACCGCTTACCGACTTGATAGGAACCATCAGGCAACTGGCTGAAAGCGAGATGTCACATGCATTAGCAGGCAATAACGAGAAAAGCTGCTTCTGATCGTCAACAGGCCAGTTACAATAGCCCGGACTGTATCGATTGGTTATTTTCATACCTTCCGGTAGTACTTGCTTCTCCAGTTCAGACTGAATAAAATCCATAGACTTTTCGGCAACAAGACTTCCCATAGTATCCACGATATACCCTTTCAGATACTCACCTTCTTTATTGTACTTTCCGGAATAATCGGAAAATCCCTGTCCGGCCGTACAGATAAAAACGGCGATCTTTTCTGCTCCCTCCATTAGTCTGCAGATTTTACGGGACGTTTTTATAGTTTGTCCTGCTATCCGTATCTCCCCCGTTTCCGGAAACCGCTCTATGTCCTCAAAAATGGCATAGCCTCCCCGTATATCTGAGATTACAGGGAGTTGCTCAAAAACATCCGTTACTTCACACACTACCGGATTATCCGGAGATCGGTCCTCTTCATGCAGCATTTCCAGCAAATCATCCGGCAGAATACCCGTTTCCCGGATCGTCGGACTGTAATAACTAAATGTGGCCATCAAAGCATCATTTATATTCTACGATTAAAGGCTGATAAAGCATTATAATATGCCTGAATATTTTCTTCCGGTACACAAGGAGGTACATCACAACCTGTTGAAAGTACAAAATTCGGAAACTCTGCAGTCTGTTCCAATAAGGAGGTCACTTCTTTTTCAATCTCTTCCGGCGACATCATACGGAGTACACCCACCGGATTAATATTACCCATGACCAACGTATCAGCCGGACACTGTTTCAAAACTTCTGTCATCGATATGGCATTTCCGAAATGGTAGGCTTTCGCCCCTGTGGATATCATAGCGTCTGTACACTGACCGGTATTGCCACAGTTATGCAGAACGACCATGAACGAATCGTCCTGTACCTTATCGATGATATTTTTTATATATACGGAAGAGAACTGCAAACAATCTTCATTCGATAACAGTCCGGCTGCCGGTTCGGCAATTATAACACCGGAACACCCGGTCCGCTTCAGTTCCATACAATAGTCCTCTATAAAGCGGGAACACTTATCGAGCAGTAAAGCAATAGCATCCGGCTCCAGATAACAAGCGACCATGATCTCCGACATACCGTATAATCTTCCGGCCAAAGAGAAAGGACCGATAGCTCCGGCAAAAACCGGTTTATCCGTAATCATTTCGGCAGCCATTTTATTAGCCAGTATATATTCCGGGACTCTACCGGCCGATAAAGAAGGTATCTGCAACCCCTCTATACTTTCCGAATCTACCAGACTTCCCAGAATATGGGGCATATCATTTTCCGGAAATGCGATGGAACAGCCGAAAGCTTCGGCCTCCACCGTCAGGTCCATTATCACAGTAGCTGCCTTCGACGGGTATTTCTTACTCAGTTCATTGATCGCCTGTGCATGCTTCTCCCCGCTCTGAACAGCATCTTTTACGGTTGCTCCGATCATCTCGATACCCGGATGGGTCATAATCGGCACGGTACAACGTTCGCGGGAAGCTATAATATCACTTATCCATTTATCAACATTCATATTATTTTTATTTATGCGACCAACTTATCCAATATCTCAACCAGGGCCTGTGGTTCGTCCGTATAATAATCGGCTCCGATCTTTTTAGCAAACTCATTGTTCAACGGTGCACCGCCCACGCAAGTGATAACTTCAGGAAATTCCGATTTAATAATCTTGTTTATTTTTTCCATGTTGGCCATCGTTGTCGTAAGCAGGGCTGACATTCCTACAAATGCACCCGGATTCATCTTTATAGCTTCGATAAATTTCTCAGCTGAAACATCCACGCCTAAGTCTATTACCTCATATCCATTTCCTTCGGCGATCATACTCACCAGGTTCTTCCCGATATCATGCAAATCACCTTCTACCGTACCGATGATAATTTTCCCTTTTCTTTTTACAGAGCCATCCAAAAAATACTTCTTCAGATGCGCCATTGCCCCGCTCATCGCTTTGGCACTCATCAATACCTGTGGTACAAAGACTTTATTTTCACGGAATTTTACTCCGATGCGTCCCATACCGACAATCAATCCTTTAGAGAGGACATCAGTAGGAGCCACGCCCTCTTCCAATGCCTGTAAAGTAAGTTCATCTGCCCCTAACTGGCCTTTCATGCTTGGTGGATAGGGAGACTTTTGATTTATTTTCCCGTTTTCCACGCATAATGCGATCTGTTCTAAAATGTCGTTCATAGTTTTTGTTGTTAGAATGTTCATAATTTTATTTGCCGTATAATCTTATTCTTACCGGTCCTTTACAAGAATGGGTAAAGGACGTCTTGCCATCCGCACCGACTTCTACATGAGTCACTTTGTTCTGGATAGCTAATTTGTATTTTAAAGCCGGATTCAATCCCTCAATAATAAATCTGTAATTGTCTGTTGTATTCATTTCCCATGAAATATCGTTTCCGGAACACTGTTTCAGTGTTACACCAACCGGTGAAGACGACTCTCCGAAAATTTTCAATACCGCTTTCTCTTCATTATGCGGATAGACTGCCAAGCCACCATCTTCGAAAGATGCACCGAAAGCATCCTTACTTCTGACAGAAAAACGATCTGTCTGCATCTCATAATCATCTACACTTAGTTTGATACGGTACTCTGTATCCCTCAACGTATAATTAAATTCTGTTCCGTTAAGTATTTCAGACATATTAGGTTCCAGTCCCATCCTGTTCCATTTAGGACGTATTCCGTAGATATCTCTGTAAAGAGCTGTTACACTTGTACAGATACCTGCCAAAATATCGGAGCCCTGTCCTTCTTGTGTCTTACGGCTATATCGTTGAGACGAGAGTCCGTCTTTCTTATACTGCGCCAGAATATTACGGATATATTTTAAAGCGATATGCTTGTCGTAACCGACATAAGCCCTGACTCCCAGGTATCCCCATGTTGGAAAGATATCCCCATTCTCATAAGTAGGGAAAGGCCAGTTTCCGGCTGATACTTCTTCTCTATCGAAAGAGTCGAAGCAAAGCGGCCAATGGAACAGATTCTCAGCGACCGTTCTTTTCTCAATCTGCTCAAGCACTTGGGCGATCCGCTTTTTATTATCACACAAGCCGAATGCTATCACGGCAAAATTGACCGGAGTAACCAGGTTATCCCCATGTACAGAACCGTCTTTATCTCTCCAATAGACATATTGTTTTTTCTCCGGTGACCAAAATCCTCCGTCATGGATAGACTTGTTGAAATTTTCTTTCAACTTCATTGCCACCGCCGTGTAATAATCTGCTTTTGCTTTATCCCCTAAGACCCGTTCACAACCGGCCCACAGATTCAGTGCTTCATACATCTGGGCATTCACAAACGCATTCTCGAAACTAGCCCAGACGATATCCAGCCAATCGCTTGCCTTCTCTTCTTTTATAGAGCTATTCATCATTTCAAAAACACCGTTGCCATTCGAATCCCTTTTTATCAGCCAATCCAGCGCCTTTTCGCAACCGACTTTATGGGATTTCAACCACTCGATGTCACCACACAGGTCAAACTGTTCTGCCGCATTGATCACAAAACCGGTCTGTGAATCTACCGTATAACCCCATCTTGCTTCATAATATCCGGTTTTGTAATTAAATGTTCCCGGCATCTGGTCTTCATCCGCATTATGCCAGCGGGACAGAACACGTCCGTCGGCTGTTATCGCATAATCTCTTTCACGGTCCAGTGTCGCCGACATATTTTTTACATAATTACCATCGTTCAATGCCATTCCTATCTGGGCAAAGAAAGGTTCGTGCAGACATTTCCAGTTGGTAGTCCATCCGTTGGCTCCTACGATCGCATTATCCACCACTCCATACCGTCCGGTCGTATTCATCAACTCACGAACAGCTTCTGCATCTATACCTGGAAGATTTCCTCTGGAATAAGCTACGGCATAATCGACATATTCCATTTCAAGTGTCATATTCACATCACCTTTCTGAACATCAAAAGGAGTAAACACATCCGCTTTCTGATGGACAAAGCGGTTCAGATTATACCGGGGTTCCAGTTCCTCATCCGTTACAAAATGAGTACAGACAAACTCTTTCTTATCACTTTGTGAATATTTTGCCGCCAGATGTCTGCCATTCGATTTTGCCTCGATACGCAAAGCATTTCCCGTATCCGGATTCCAGAAAGTCACCCCTCCGGTATGTACGCCATATGTATCATTTACATCTCTCAAATATTTGCACCAGACCATTCCTCCGTTATCCAGTATCCCTCCTTTCCAAACGGAAAGGTCTGCAAAGTTCCATTGAGGGAAAGCAGTTTCTTCCAGTTTTGCCAGGTTACTGTATTTCCGGTTAATATTCCATATTATTTTATCTCCGCTCAAATCAAAAGTCCATGATTCATTCACGTTTATCGAATGATCTCCGTAAATGATATTCTTTATAAGTATCTTATTTCCGGACTCTTCTACTTTTATTTCATCCTGACCGGTACAAGAGGTAAACGAACCTCCCCTGGTTCGGAAACCGGTATAAATACCTGATTCGGATAATACGTTTTTACCTTTTACTTTTAATTGCGTTATTTTGCAACCGTTCGAATAATCGAGTTGCAGAACCAGCTTTTGGCTGGGATCAGAAATAGTTATTTTTTTTAAAGCCGGGTCGTGAGGCATACTATTCAGGGCATAAGAATCAAGAGTAAACATACACATCCCCAAAACAATAAAGGTCACCAGTAATCTCATATTCATGAATTATGTGAATTAAGTTATTAATGAAAAACATTGGTATTAAATTTCAAGAACAAAGGTCTATATATATTTTTTCTTTGAAACATGGGGATTTGTTCTTTATACATGACAGAATGATACATGACTTGTACTGAAAAAAGTTTACACAATCACAAAAAGAAAATGTGTAAACC